>CAYVLL010000020.1:0-22815 GCA_964452235.1 uncultured Woeseiaceae bacterium | reverse complement strand
AAACCCTGGGCGAAAGATCCGCCATCGGCGGCACACGTTCCGGCAGCATTCGCGGTGCCACCAGCCAGAGAAAAATAATGCCGATGCCGCCGACCAGGATCACGGGCAACGCGAAATCGAACATTCCGAATTCGATGACATTGAGGTCGTGTGCGATGCCGACGACCAGCAGGTTGGTTGAGGTACCGATCGTTGTCGACATGCCGCCGATGATGGTCGCGAGACCCATCGGCAACATGATTCTGGACACTGGCGTTTTCACCCGCAGCGACACGCCGACCAGGATCGGCATCAGCAGGACAACGATGGGTGTGTTGTTCATGAACGCACTGAGGATCGCGCCGGCAACCAGCGTCACCAGCAAAGCGAGAACCGGTCGTGTCGACCAGGCGCGTCCGACAATGGACGCAAGCGGCTGCAAGGCGCCGGTGGACTCGATCGCCTTGCCCAGCATCATAAGGGCGCAAATGGTGACCAGCGCCTCGTTGCCGAAACCCGCGAAGAACTGTCGCGGCCCGAGTTCCACGCCCAATTTCGAGTACGGGAAAATGGTGAACCCGGCGACCAGGGCGATCAGCACCAGGAGGCTCGACGTTTCGAGGGGGATGCGATCCCGCGTGAACAGGAACAGGGCGACCGCAGTCAGCAGAAGTACGGCAAATCCATGCGCGTCGGGGGTTATCGGTTGCAAACGATCCTCGCAAGCCCGTGGTAAACCTGTTGTGGTCAGGGCGCGGCGGCTGACCTGCCGCGCGACCCACAAACGCTTCCCCGGCCGCTCCGGCCCTGAAGGATCGGAAACCGTATATCAGTTCATGCCCCGGCTGCAATGAGCGAGGCCGCGTTTCTGCGCTGCATCACAGCAAATGCGCGGCGATGAAAGGTAGCAAACTCGTCGGCATTGCGGCAGCCATCGCTGCGCGGGTTGGCGAACGAGAACGCGTCGGCATGGTGCAGCGCCGGCAGGAGGTCGATGAAGTCCCCGACCGCGTGGTCCGCGCTCGGCAATACCGCATACGGAGACAGTACCAGCAGGTTGCGATGGCGCACGGCGGAACTGGCGAGCGCGCGTCGCCAGCGCAGGTGCCAGTCTTTCTTCCTCGCGATGGAGCGACTGCCGGTCGTCGGATCCGAATGGACCAGCGCCGGCAGCGGCCCGATCTTGCGGGCCAAAGCCTGCGAGCGGCTCCACAGCAAGCCTGAGATTCTTGACATAAGCCGGTCAAGCCATTGCAGCGTCCTGAGATCGGTCGGATCGGCACCGCGCTCCACGACCAGGTCGCCGATGCCGCTTATGCACACGGCCAGTCGACGGTTGAGCCAGGCATCGGTGCGCTGTGCGGCTTCCGGCCATGCCAGGTGTTCGAGTAGCCGGTCGCCCAGGTGCACACAACCGCGCAGCGCGTGCTGCAGGGCATCCCAGGCAAGTCGGCCGCGGCCATCGCTGAAATCGCGCAGATTTACCTCCAGCGGCAGCCAGGCCGAGGTTGCCGGTACCTGTATCGCCAGTTCGGGCAGGACGGCAATGGCTTCTTCATGGTCGAGCAGCGGGCAGCGGGTGGTGACACTCGTTGCGTAGGCCGGTACCAGGGCCGGGCTGGCAGCACGGCGGCGCCACAGGAAGGACCAGTTCTGCTCACTTTCTTCCTGCAGCCGCCGATCGTCATGGTGGCGCATCTGCAGGCTGTCCAGCAATGCGAAGCGCGGTCCCTCACCGAGCACCGCGGTGCCCACGAGAAGGAACGCTTGCAGCGGCATCGTGTGCGCCGCCAGCGACAGGCCGATGTTGGTGGCCGGCAGATTCCCGGCCGATAACGCACGCTTCAGAGCGGCACAGAAATCCTCCAGTGCGTTGATCGCCCTGTCGCCATCGCCCAGGCCTCCGAGTGCCAGGTTCACCGGCACCGCCTCGCTGACCAGCATGATCACGTGGCGCAGCAGTTGTTCCGTCGCCATGAACGACTGCCGCAACGCAGCTACCGGTACGGGAAGCGTGACGCCGCCCGCCGTGGTGCCGGCCGCGCAGCCTACTCGCCGCATGGAAACCCGGCGCTCTGCGAGACCCGCGACCAGCTCGTCGATGCCGGGTCGCGCCGCTGCCGCGACCTGCAGCGCGGCCCCTGCATCCCGCACATTTTGCGGTTTCTGCTCGTCAAGCATGATCGTCCTTCCGTGGACTGGAAAACATGAGCTCGAGGTCCCGCAGTCATCCTGCAGGCCGGCCTCCTGGCAACCCGGGCTCCGGGAGACCATTCTCGCGCTGCGATACGCAGAGTGCCGCTTTGCAAACTGCACAAGTTGCACAGATTTGCGGCCTTCATTGACCCGGCCGGTCGTGCGCGTACCATTGGCGCCTTTGCCGCGCATACCGGAGGCCCGCGAAATGCCATCATTCGACGTCGTCAGCGAATTCGATGCTCACGAAGCGGTCAACGCTGTCGACCAGGCCAACCGCGAAGTCGGCACGCGTTTCGACTTCAAGGGCACTGGTTCGAAGTACACGCTCGAGGACCAGACCATCACGATGGTCAGCCAGACTGATTTTCAACTGCAGCAGATGCTGGACATATTGCGACAAAAGCTGGCCAAGCGCGGCATCGACATCAATTGCATGAAAGAAGAAGAACCTGAAATCAGCGGCAGCGAGGCTCGCCAGAAGATCATCCTCCGTCAGGGCATCGACACGCCACTGGCTCGCGACCTGGTGAAGAAAATCAAGAACAGCAAACTCAAGGTGCAGGCTGCCATTCAGGGCGACAAGTTGCGTGTCAGCGGCAAGAAACGCGACGACCTGCAGGAGGTGATCAGCCTGCTGAAGGAAGCCAAGGTCGAATTGCCGCTGCAATACGAAAACTTCAGGGACTGAGCCGAACGACGCTCTCACATTTTGCGCAGGCAGGACATCACATTCGAGGACAAGGACCAGGCGCTGCGGGACGACGTCCGCACGCTGGGCCGCCTCGTGGGCGAACTACTGACAGAACAGGGCGGTCCGGAGTTGTTCGAACTGGTCGAGAACGCTCGCATCCGATCGATTCGCCGCCGCGAAGGCAACGAGAAACCCGGCGAAGAACTCGCCGACCTCGTAAGCGATCTCGATTGCTCTTTTGCGCTGCAGGTTATTCGCGCGTTTTCGACCTACTTCCAGATGGTCAATACGGCTGAAAAAGTGCATCGCATCCGCCGCCGGCGCCAGTATTTGCAGGAGGTTGGCCAGTATCAGCCGGGCGGGCTCGAGGAAACGCTGGTCAAGCTCAAGGCATCCGGGATGGACCTGCCGGGCCTGCAGAAACTGCTCGATTCCCTGCTCATCGAGCCGGTGTTTACCGCTCACCCCACGGAACCAACGCGAAGAACGATCCTGCGCAAGGAACAGCAGATCGTGCGGCGCCTGATCGACTTGCTCAATCCGACGATGACCGCACAGGAGACCGAGGCCTGTATCGAAAATATCAAGCTGGAGATGACGACCGGCTGGCAGACGAACGAGCACCCGTCCGAGCAGATGACGGTCGAGGATGAACTCGAGCACGTCCTGTTTTTCGTAACCGACGTTTTGTACCGCGCCATGCCGCCGTTTTACGAAGACTTCGAGAATGCCGCGCTGCGCATCTACGGTGAGGAGGCACGCATTCTCAATGTGCCGAGCATCGTGCGTTTTGCATCCTGGGTGGGCGGTGACATGGACGGCAATCCAAATGTCAATGCTAAAACCATTCGTTCAACGATGGCCCGCCAGCGTTCGCTCGTGCTCGATCTTTATTACCGGGAATGCGCCGGCCTGTCGGCGAAGCTGAGCCAGTCCGGCGATCGCGTCGGCATCGGCCAGCCCGTGCTCGACAAGATCGAAGAGTACAAACCCGCGTTCCAGAATGCCTACCATGCGGTGCCCGCAAGACACCGGGAGATGCCCTACCGGGTTTTCCTGCGCCTGGTCCAGGAACGTCTGCAGGCAACGTACGACGACCAGGCTTTTCCTTACGAGTCGGCTGAGGAATTCAGGTCCGACATCGAGCTGATTGCACAAAGTCTCGCCGCCAACAAGGGGCAGCATGCCGGCCTTTTTGCGGTGCGCCGGCTGTTGCGACGCATCAACACTTTTGGTTTTCACCTGGTAACACTCGACGTGCGCCAGGATGCGCTCGTGCATCGCGAAGTGATCGGCGAATGCCTGGGCGATGCGGACTGGCTGGAGCGCAGTGCCGAATACCGCCTGCAGAGAATTACCGAGGCGATCGAACAGAAGGACCCGCCACCAACCGACCAGGGCATCAAAGTGCGCAAGACGCTGGCGGTTTTCCAGGCCATGTCGTTCTGTCGCCGCAAGTACGGTGCCGATGCGATAGGGCCGTTCGTTGTCAGCATGACGCAGGGCGCAGACGACATACTCTCGGTGATTCTTCTTGCACAGTGGAGCGAGCTGCACAGCCGTCGCGGTGAAGTACCGCTGGATATTGCACCGCTGCTGGAAACCGTCGACGACCTCGACCGCGGCCGGCAGATTCTCGAGACGCTGCTCGCCCATGACATTTATCGCCAGCACCTCGATTTTCGCAATAACAAGCAGATGGTCATGATCGGCTACTCCGACAGCAACAAGGAGTCCGGACTCGCGGCGGCGCGCTGGTCGCTGCAGAACGCGCAGATCGACCTCGTCCGGACCGTCGGCGAGCAAGGCATCGAGCTGCTTCTCTTTCACGGTCGCGGCGGTACCGTCAGTCGCGGCGGCGGGAAAACCCATGCGGCCGTTCTCGGAGCGCCGCCGGGCACGGTCAATGGACGCCTGCGAGTCACGGAACAGGGCGAGATCATCAACGAGAAATACGGTCTGCGCGGCATCGCCTTGCGCACGCTGGAGCAGATTGCAGGCTCAGTCGCACTGGCTACGGCAATGCCGGAGCATCGCGGCGGCGATATGCCGGAATGGCACGCAATGATGGATGTGATCGCGAAGGAGAGTCGCAGGCGCTATCGTGAACTTGTCTACCAGACGCCACGTTTTTACGATTACTTCCGGAAGGCAACACCGATTGACCTCATCGAGAGAATGCGCATCGGTTCGCGACCGTCCGCACGACGCAGCGGCAGCGGCGTCCAGGATCTGCGCGCGATTCCGTGGGTATTCGCCTGGACGCAAAGCCGCCATATCCTGCCGGGCTGGTTCGGTTTCGGCAGCGGACTGGCTGCGGCTATCGAGCAGTTTGAGGACAGTGCCTTTCGTGACATGTTTCGCGAGTGGTACTTCATGCGCGCGTTGACTGCCGATGCAGAAATGGTCCTCGCGAAAGCAGATCTTGGTATCGCGCGCATCTATTCGCAGCTCGCCGGCGAACTGCACGAGGAATTTTTCCCGGTCATCGAGAAGGAGTTCGAACTTACGCGCAACCTGATCCTGAAATACTCCGAACATGACTCGCTGCTGGAGGGGGACCTCACGCTGCAGCGCGCCATCATGTTGCGTAATCCTTATGTCGATCCGATGAGTCTTATGCAGGTCGACCTGCTCGCGCGGTGGCGGAAGTCGAATTGTGAGGACGAGGAGCTTTTCCAGGCTCTGCTCGCGAGCGTAAACGGTATCGCGCAGGGTTTGCAGAATACCGGATAGGCGGGGATCGCCCGTGATACGGGCTCCTACACGGCGCTGGTCAACCCTCGTTGGAGCGCGCCCTGCGCGCGAATGGGAAAAGGCCCGTCCGTGGCGCATTCGCCCGTGATACGGGCTCCTGCAAAGTCACGAAATGGATCGCCCGTGATACGGGCTCCTACAGATCACGTTGTAGGAGCCCGTATCACGGGCGATCAACCGATAAAGCTGACAAACTCCCCGAGCGCCTTCCTGCGAATATCCGGCACCTGCACGCCGTCCGCCGGATAACCGGTCACGAGCAGCAGAAAAGGCCGTTCTGAAACCGGCCGGTCGAGAATCCCGTTCAGGAAGCCCATCGGGCTTGGCGTATGCGTAAGACAGACGAGGCCGGCCTGGTGCAGGGCCGTTATCAGGATGCCGGTTGCAAGCCCGGTCGATTCGACCGGGTAATAGTGTTTGACCTTGCGGCCGTCCGCCAGCACACCGAACTTCTGCAGGAACACGGCGATCAGGTACGGTGCCGTTTCGAGAAACGGTTTGTCCGTATCGGTGCCAAGCGGTTCGAGCGCCGCAAGCCATTCCTTTGACGCGCGGTGCTCGTAGAACTCCTTCTCCTCGGCCTCGGCAGCCAGGCGGATGCGCTGCTTTACTGCCGGGTCACGGACCACGACGAAATGCCATGGCTGCAAATTGGCGCCGCTCGGTGCCGTGCCGGCAGCAGCAAGCGCTGTCTCGATAATATCCACCGGTACCGCACGATCCGAGAAATCCCGGACTGTGCGACGCTGCTGCATACTGTCAAAAAAAGCCGCAACGCGCCGTCGCATTTCATCGACGGGATATTCGCGATACGAGGCCAGGGGCACAAAAGGATGTGAAGTCATCTGGCAGGCTGCCGTGCAAATGGACGCAAGCAGGAAGCTTACGCAATATGCAGGCAGTATTCCCCGCCTTTGCAGCCGCCAGGCCGGACCGGTACCCGGTTCAGGACCAGCCGCTCTTTGTTTGCGCGTTCCTGGCAGGGCGGAAAAGCAACCCTGGGAAAAGCAACCCTGGGAAAAGCAAACCGAGGGCCTGCCAACGTCTCAGTCGTCGTAATCGACCCTGCCCTTGACGTCGCGGATCTTGACCGAACCGGAGCCTGCCTCCAGGATCAGGACATCACCGTCGACGTCGGCGACATCGATACCGCCGGAGCCGTCGTCGATCGTGACGCTGCCCCTGACTCCGCGCACCGTGATACTGCCCGATCCGTCGATGATCGACAGGTCGCCGCCCGCATCGATTACCGAGATCGAGCCGGAACCGTCGTCGATTTTCAGATTGCCGCCGACTTTCGTCATCTCGATCGAGCCGGAGCCATCCTTGAGGTCGATATCGCCCGTCACGTTGCGCACAACAATCGAACCGGAACCGTCGTCGACGTTCAGGGACATGCCTTCCGGCAGCTGTACTGTCAGTCCGATGCTCGGGCTGTCGCCAAACATCCGGCCACCGCCGTCGAAATAGCCCTTCAGTTCCGCATCGCCACCCTTCTGCAGCAGGCTCAGGACCATGTGCTCGTCCATCAGCTTTTTGGCCTTGTCTGCATTGGCGCCCGGCACTCGGATAAGCGCCGTTACCCGGATCCTGTCCGTCCGCGGCACGCCTGTGATCTCGAGGCTGCCCGCGCCCGCTTCGATGTGCAGTGCCGCCACGCCGTCGGCGTCGAGCGCCAGCTCTCGGACTTCCTCGTAGTCGTTCCAGGCGGCGTCCGCAAGGCTGGCGACAAACATTGCCAGGATAAGAATATTTCTCATTGTGTATGTCTCTTTGCGTAAGTCATGGCTTAAGACTCATGGTCCAGGTTTCCCGGGTTGCATCCCGTCGCTGACCGTTCTTTATGGGCGGCCTTTGATAGTTGGATGCCGCTCGCGCCGCTTCGGTTGCAAATCAATGAACGAAACGCGTCTCAGGCAGCGCGCAGCACGTCGGCAGGGGGTGCATTTATTGCGCCACGGGCCGCCAGATAGCCACTGCCGCAAACCAGGATAACGCCCCCTGCCAGCCCGGCAACCCACAGCATCGGGTTAAAGCTGTACTCCAGTTCGAACAGTTGCACCGCAATGACGGCAGCCAGGATGGATGCGCCCGCAGCGGCGAGAAAACCCGCGGCGAAACCCAGTGCCGCGAATTCCGTGAGTACACCGGCGAGGACCGTGCGTCGACGCACGCCGAGCGCACGCAGCATGGCGCTTTCGAAGCGCCTTTCATCAATAGTCGATTGCACGGCCGCAAACAGCACGGCAATACCAGCAGCCAGTGTGAATACGAATACCGCCTGCACCGCCAGGCTGGCCTTCGCGATGATGCTTTGCACCTGCTCGAGAATGGCACCGAGATCGATCACCGAAACGCTGGGATGCGCGCGCACTATTTCCAGGAGTACGGTTCGTTGTTCTTCTTCGATCTTCAGACTGGCAACATGCGTTGCCGGGTAACCGTCCAGCGCGCCGGGTGACAGGACCATGAAGAAGTTGGGCTGGAACGAGTCCCAGCTGACCTGTCGAAAACTGCTCACTGTTGCTTCGATGTCCTGGCCCGCGACCAGGAATTCCAGGCGATCGCCGAGCACCAACCCCATCTCCATCGCCGCGTCTTCCTCGACCGAGACCAGTGCCTCACCGTTGTAGTCGGCTGGCCACCACTCGCCGGCGACAACTTCGTTGGTTGAACTGAGATCTGCCGCCCACGTGAGGTTGGCTTCCCGATTCGCCATGCGCTCGCCTTCCTGCATCGGAAACGAACGCTCCCTGATGGACTCGCCGTTGATGGAACTCATACGCGCGCGCACCATCGGCACAAACTGCGGCGCTGCAATGCCGTTAACCTGGAAAATCCCGGCAATCGACGCACGCTCTTGCGGCTGGATGTTGATCAGAAAGTGATTGGGTGCATCTTCGTCGAGGCTCTGCTGCCAGCTCTTGAGGAGATCCGTGCGCACGAACGACAGCAACAGCAAAACCGTCAACCCGAGCCCGAACGCGACTACCTGTACGGCGCTGTCACGTCCGCGCCGGGAGACATTGGCAAGGCCGTAGCGCCAGGCGATGCCCACGCCGCTGCGCGAGCTGCCGATAAGCGCCACCATGCCCCGCCCTGTGAGATACAGCGCGGCACCAACCGCCAGCATGCCACCCAGCACGATTACCAGCATGCGTCCATCCGGCACGGCACGATAGAGCAGCGCCGCAACCGCCAGCAACGATATGCCCGCAACCAGAAGGCGTGACGGCGGCGGTGGCATGGCATCGTGGCGCAGGACCCTTAAAGGAGGCGTGTTGCGCAACTGGAAAAGGGACGGCAGGGCGAAGCCGACCAGCAGAATGAGTGCCGCGCCGGAGGCCAGGCCGACCGGTCCCCAGCCTGTGTCGGGCAGGTCTCCCTGGATCATGTCAGCGAGCATTCCCGTGAGCAGTTTCTCGACGATATAGCCCACGGCGCTGCCGAGCAGCACCCCGAGAATGCCGAGCAGGACCAGTTGTATGGACGCCGCGGATATAACGAAGCGCTGGCTGGCGCCGAGACTCTTCATCAGTGCCACGGTATCCATGCGACGATGCGCGAAGCGTCGTGCCGACATTGCAATGGCGACGGCACTCAGCAGCAGGCTGATAACGGCAGTGAGCGACAAAAATCGCTGCGCCCGGTCGGCCGCGTTGGCGGCTTGCTCGCTGCTGTCTTCGCGGTTACGCATGCGAACGTCATCCGGCAATCGATCTTCAACGTCCTCGTAGAAATCCTCGACCGCCGATTCCTCGCCGGCGAGCAACAGCGCATAGCCGACACGACTGCCTTCATTGATGAGCCCGGTACCGGGAATGTCTTCGATGTTGACCAGCACCGACGGCGCCAGGGATGCAAAGCCGATGGACTGGTCGGGCCGGTAGGTCAGTACTGCCGCAACGCGCATGTCGGTCTCGCCCAGTGAGACCGTATCACCCACAGAGACGCCGAGGCGCGCCATCAATGCCGGATCCGCCCACACGGTGCCGCGTGGCGGAATGTCATCGACGACACGTTGCTCGCCGAACAGCTCGTCTGCAATGCGCACGCTGCCACGTAACGGGTAGCCGGCGCTGACCGCCTTGATGGTCGCGAGCGCATTCTCCTCGCCGGCGTAGACGACACTGGGAAAGGTTTGCGTATCGGCGGTCTGCAAGCCGAAGCGCTCGGCTGCGTCGCGCCATTCAGCGGGAATTTCTGTCGGCGCGCGCAGTCGCAGATCCGCCGCCAGCACTTCGTTGGCCTGGCGGGCAACGGCACGACCGATACGATCCGTCAGGAACCCCACCGCGGTCAGTGCGGCAACCGCCAATGCCACGGCCGCCAACAATACCAGCACTTCGCCGGAACGAAGTTCCCGCCCGAACGTCCGTACTGCGTAACTGGCCGCCGTCAACGGAGTTCCCGCCCGAATGTATGCACCACGTAACTGACCGTACTCATGCAGCCGCCTTGCTGTCAGCCACCAGCCGACCGGATTCGAGAATTATTTCGCGATCGCAGCGCTCGGCGAGGCTGCGATCATGCGTAACCAGTACCAGCGTCGTCGAGGAATTCATGTTCAGGTCGAACATGAGTTGCATCACGCGCAGGCCGGTGCGGCTGTCGAGATTGCCGGTCGGTTCGTCGGCGAACAGCACGGCCGGCTGGGTGGCGAAGGCGCGCGCAATGGCGACGCGCTGTTTCTCGCCGCCGGACAACTGCGATGGATAGTGACGGGCGCGCGGCGTCAGCCCTACTTCACTCAAGATCTCGTGGGCCTTGGCCCTCGGGCTGGCAACCCCGGCCAGCTCCAGCGGCAGCATCACGTTTTCCAGCGCATTGAGCGACGGAACCAGGTGAAACGACTGGAAAATGAAGCCGACGCTGGACGCCCTGACGGCAGCCCGGCCGTCTTCGTCCAGGTCCGTCAGCCGCTTGCCATCCAGCCAGATGCTGCCATGGGTTGGCAGGTCGAGACCTGCCAGCAGAGCCAGCAAGGTCGATTTGCCGGCACCCGACTCACCGATAATAGCCACCGAATCCCCCGCAGCGATGCGGAAACTGATGTCCGCCAGAATGGTCAGATCACCCTCCGGGCTGCTAACCTGTTTTGTAACCTGCTCGGCGATGAGTACCGCATCATTGTGCGGCTGGCTTGTAACCTGGTCCATCATGCGAAAAATACTGTCCTTATTGTTTATTCTGGGTGCCGCGGCGGTACAAAGTACGCCTGCGCCTGTCATCCCTGCGCCTGTAATCGTAGTATTCGGCGACAGCCTGAGTGCGGGATACGGCATTGACGTTGACCAGTCCTGGACCGCTTTGTTGCAGTCCAGGCTGCGGGCTCAAGGTTACGAACATCGGGTCGTTAACGCCAGCATCACCGGGGAAACCACCGAGGGCGGAGCGACGCGCATTGCCAGTGCGCTGGAAAATTTCGACCCGGCGCTGGTGATTATTGCGCTGGGTGGCAATGACGGCCTGCGCGGGTTTCCGCCGGAGCGTATGAAAAGCAATCTCAGGACCATGATTGATGCGAGCCGCGACAACGGCGCATCCGTCGTGCTGCTCGGCATCCGCATACCGCCCAATTACGGTGCACGCTACACGCAGGCGTTTGAGCAGGTCTACCGCGACCTTGCCGCCGAACTGGATGTGCCGTGGATCGAATTCTTCATGGAGGGTGTCGCGCTGAATGAGGAACTCATGCAGGATGACGGCATCCACCCGAATGCGGAAGCGCAGCCGGTCCTCCTGGATAACGCCTGGCCGATCATCTGCGCGGCTCTTGCAGCAGACGCGAGCCCCGAGCATTCACCGGCGTCAGGCGCCAGGCTGGCGCAGTAACAGCGCGGCGCGCAATCCGTCCGCAAAGATGGTTCAATAACGAAGAACGACAACGAACGAGAGGGTAACCGTGGAGAAACCCTGGCTTGCCACCTATCCGGAAGGCGTACCCGAGGTGTTGGCGCCTCCGCCTTACAAATCCTTACGCGAGCTGATCGAGTTCGCATTTACTGAATTCGCCGACCGTCCTGCGTACACGAACATGGGCACGACGCTGACGTTTCGCGAACTCGACGATCTTTCGCAGCAGTTCGCCGCCTATCTGCAGCAGGAACTGAAGCTGGTGCGCGGCGAACGGGTGGCGATCATGCTGCCCAACGTGCTGCAGTATCCGGTAGTGCTTTGCGGAATCTTTCGCGCAGGCCTTGTCGTTGTCAACGTCAATCCTCTCTACACCGCTCGCGAACTGCGGCACCAGCTGACCGACTCCGGCGCGCGCTGCATCATCATTCTCGAGAATTTCGCGCACACGCTTGAAGAGGTAATCGGCGATACACGCATCGAACATGTCGTCACCACTCGAATCGGCGACCTGCTGCGAAAACCCAAGGGATGGCTGGTCAATTTTGTAGTCAAGCATGTCAAGAAAATGGTGCCGCCGTTTTCATTGCCGAAGAGTGTGCCGCTGGCAACAGCCCTGAAGATTGGCAGCGATCGACCGTTGAACTCGGTCGACCTGGGCTTTGCCGATATAGCGTTTCTCCAGTACACGGGCGGCACCACCGGATTGTCCAAGGGCGCCATGCTGAGTCACCGCAACATGGTGTACAACGTGATGCAGTCAAAAGCGTGGCAAGCCGATGCGTTCGCCGGCGATGAGCGCATCATCGCGATCACTGCGTTGCCGCTTTATCACATCTTCTCACTGCAGAGTAATTGCCTCGGCATGCTGGTCGACGGTGGCGAGTCTGTACTCATCACCAATCCGCGCGATTTCCCGGCATTTATCAAGGAGCTTGCCAAACACCGCTTTTCCTATATCACCGGAGTGAACACCTTGTTCGCGGCCATGCTGAACACGCCGGGCTTTGCCGAACTGGATTTCAGCAACCTGCGTCTCACTATCGGCGGAGGTATGGCCGTCCAGGAAGCGGTCTCGAAGCGTTGGGAAAAGGTAACTGGCAAACCGATCGTGCAGGCCTACGGTCTTACCGAAACATCACCCGCGGCGATCGTCAATCCCCTTGGCGTGTCTACGTTCACCGGCTCGATCGGTGTACCGATATCCTCGACGGAAGTGCGTATTTGCGACGACGACGGCCGCGACGTGGCACTGGGTGAACGCGGCGAAATCTGCATCCGCGGGCCACAGGTCATGGAGGGTTACTGGCACAAGCCCGAGGAAACGGCGAAGGTAATGCTGCCGGGCGGCTGGCTACGCACCGGTGACATCGGGCACATGGACGAGAAGGGCTTCGTGTTCATCGAAGACCGCAAGAAGGACATGATCCTGGTGTCCGGATTCAATGTCTATCCGAACGAAATCGAAAGTGTAGTAGTGGAACTCGACGGTGTACTCGAAGCAGCCGCCATCGGCAAGCCGGACGAGAAATCCGGGGAAGTGGTCAAGCTTTACGTTGTGCGCAAGGACGATTCCGTGAGCGAGGAATCCATCATCGAGTATTGCCGGAAGAACCTGACGGCATACAAGGTGCCGCGCGAAGTGGAGTTCCGCGATGAATTGCCGAAGACCAATGTCGGCAAGATACTGCGCCGCGCGCTGCGCGACGATTGAGCTCTGTCGCCCGTGATACGGGCTCCTACAGGGGGTTCTCGATACGCGGTGCTCTGTCGCCCGTGATACGGGCTCCTACAGGGGTTCTCGATACGCGGTGCTCTGTCGCCCGTGATACGGGCTCCTGCAGAACCGTTGTAGGAGCCCGCCTTGCGGGCGAATGCGGAACCCTTTCAGCGGATTTCAGCTTCGGCGCCGCCAACCCGGGAACGCAGGCGATGCAACGCCTCGGCGAGCGCCGCATCGGCGGCAACTTCGATATCGGGCGTAACACCGCGGCCCTCAATCCTGCCCGACTGCAATGAATAGTAGTCGGCAATCGGCAGAAAAAGCTGCAGCCCTTCGGGAAGGTCGAACGGCTTTTGCGAAAGCATGCGCCCGGCGGTCTTCTCGCCTACCAGCACGGCACGTCCCGCCGATTGCAGGGCATCGGCGGCCATTTCCGCGGCGCTGGCTGTGCGACGGCTCGTAAGTGCGTAGACCGGTCCGTCGAACCGGGGATCGAGTGGTGGGAATTCAATCCTGGTGATTGGGGCCTCCTGTACGTCGTTCCAGAATGCAGTCAACGTCCAGCCCTGCCAGGGAGCGACTGATGCAATGTCAGTTACGGTCGGCGGCCGATTTTCTTCACTTGCCCATTGTTGCGCTACAAACGCCCCTGCAGAAAGAGGCTGGTCGATCAGATGGCCAACCAGCGGCCGCACGGCAAATGCTCCGCCCGCATTCTCACGCAGGTCGATGACAAGTGCGCGAGTATCCCGCTCCCCGATGCTGGCGTACGCGGCCTCTATCTGTTCGATCGTATCCTGTCCCATCATGGTAGTGACGGTCAGTATCGCGATATCGTCCACCCAGCTCAGTCGAGCACCTTCGCCAACCCTCAGAGCGTCAAGATAGGCGGCAGTCTCAACGGCGCTGGCTCGTGCAACACGCAAATCCACATGCGAGAACGGTCCGTCGCGCCAGATTGCGTTGAATCCGGAAACGAACATTTGCCGACTCTCAGCTTGCGCTGCCAAAACGGCCACGCGCTGCTCGACGGCGAGGTAAGCAGGGTCAGCAAGCGCGGCGGGGTCATAGTGATGTTGGTGCATGGCATCGGCGATCGCCGCCGCCACATTCTGCAGTGCAGGCGTACCTGGCTGATCCTCGCCGGTAGCAGCCGGACTCAGCAGGGAGGCCATAACGATCGTAGACAGCAGCGTACGCATGCGGGAATGCCTCGTGTAAGGATACCGGCTTCCCGTGCAGATGCCTGTCGCCCTGCGTTCGGATGCGGGCTACTCCCGATGCAGGACGTTCCCGTGATAGTGCGGGCTCAGTCGATGCACGGCATTGACCAGCGCCGTGACGTGTTCGGGATCGATATCGGGCGTGATGCCGTGGCCGAGGTTAAAGACGTGCCCCGGACCGCGGCCGTAACTGTGCAGAACGTCAGCAACGCCTTGTTCGATTTCCGCGGGCGTTGCCTTCAGCAGGGCAGGATCGAGATTGCCCTGTAACGCCACGCGGTCTTCCGTCAACGACCGCGCATCCGCAAGGCTGGTCGTCCAGTCCACGCCCAGTGCATCGCAGCCGGTCTCGGCCATATCGGTGAGAAGCTCACCCGCTCCCTTGGTGAAGAGAATGACCGGAATGGTCTCACCGTCGCGCTTGCGTAGCAGCCCGTCCAGAATGCGTTGCATGCCGTCCAGCGAGAAACGCCGGTATTCGTCACGCGGGAGCACGCCGCCCCAGGTATCGAAGATCATGATCGCCTGCGCACCCGATTCGATCTGCGCGTTGAGATAGTCGGTGGTCGTTCGCGCCACGACATCGAGCAACTGCAGGAGTGCCGCCGGATCGTCTTTCGCCAGGCCGCGGATGCGCGTGAATTCACGGCTCGAGCCGCCTTCGACCATGTAGGTCGCAACGGTCCAGGGACTGCCGGCGAAACCGATCAACGGCACGCTGCCGGCGAGTTCACGACGAATCAACGCAACGGCATCGAACACGTAACCGAGTTTCTCAGCGACGTCCGGGACGGCCAGTTTGCGAATCGCAGCAGTGCGCCGGACCGGCTCACGGAAGCGCGGACCTTCGCCCTCGGCAAAATATAGCCCGAGACCCATGGCGTCGGGCACCGTCAGGATGTCCGAAAACAGAATCGCAGCATCGAGCGGGTAGCGCCTGAGTGGCTGCATCGTGACTTCGCAAGCCAGCGCCGGGTTGCGGCACAAGCTCATGAAGTCACCGGCCTTGGCCCGTACCTCGCGGTACTCCGGAAGGTAGCGTCCGGCCTGTCGCATGATCCACATCGGCGTTCGCGAAACAGGCTGTCGCATGAGGGCACGCAGCAGCAGATCGTTCTTCAAATTTACGGTCACGGGTCGGTCCTCAGAATTGTTGCCGGATGGTGGACTGGATCGATTCCGCAGCAGCACGCGGACTCTCCGCGTCGCGAATCGGCCGGCCGACCACGATGTAGTCTGCCCCGTTCCTGAATGCTTCAGCCACATCAACGACGCGCTTCTGGTCGCCGGTCGGCTTGTTGTCGACCGGACGAATCCCGGGGGTTACGACCAGCAATTGTTCGTCGACATGTTCTCGCAGTTGCGGCACTTCCAGGCCGGAGGAGATGACGCCGTCACAACCTGCCTCCAGCGCGCGGCGCGCACGTGACAGCACCAGCGCGGGTATGTCGCATTCGAAACCGAGGTCGGTGAGATCGGCCCGGTCGAGACTGGTCAGCACGGTAACGGCAAGTACCTTGAGCCGGTCGCCTTTCATGGCCGCGGCGGCTTCCATGATTGCCTGGTTGCCGTGCACCGTGACGAAACTCGCGCCGCGATCCCGGAGGCTGCGGACGGCTGAACCGACTGTTGCAGGGATATCGAAGAATTTCAGGTCCGCGAACACCTTTTTGTCACGGGCCAGCAGCCATTCGAGCAGTTCGAAATAGCCGCCGCTCATCATGAGCTCGAGGCCCAGTTTGTAGAAGGTGACCGCGTCGCCGAGTTCGTCCGCAAGGCGTCGCGCGCGAGCGCAGTCCGCGACATCCATGGCGAAGATCAGGCGCTCGTTGAGTGGTATTGATTTGTTTTTCAAGTGAGTCAGGTCGTGGCGTTGCAAAGGGTGCGATTCTAACCTGTCGGAGAGCGCCTTGTGGCCGAATGCGGCAGCGACAAGGCGCTTCCGGTTCGCACGCGGGGCGCGCTCCTACGGTGCCGGGGTTGCGAGCCGCCCGTATTCGGCAATGGCGAAGCGATCCGTCATACCGGCGATATAGTCGGCGACGATGCGGGCGCGCGCCGTTTCATCATGCCCGGCAGCGAGGGCGGGCGCGGAGAAGTCCGGTGCCATCGCGTCGGGGTCGTCCATGTAATGGGTGAAAAGAAACTGCACAGTCGTCTTCGCTTTGTCCGTCATCACTTTTACTTTCTCGTGTCGGTAGAAGCTACGATTGAGAAAGCGCTTGAGCTCCGTGTGCGCGGCAAAAACCGTGTTGCTGAACTGCACAACAGGCTTGTTGTGTTGTCGTATGTCATCAATCGAAGATGGCTTTAACTCAGCCAGATTGGCCCTCGTGTTTTCTATCAGGTCGGTGACAACGTAGTTGATCATGCGCCGGACGACCTCAAAAAGCAGGCGGCGATCATCCAGTTGCGGGTATTCCGCAATCACACTTGCGTACTGTTCGCTAAAAAGTGGCTGTTCGCGCAATTGGTCGAGAGTCAGCAAGCCGGCACGATAGCCATCGTCGACATCGTGATTGTTGTAGGCAATCGCATCGGCCAGGTTGACGAGCTGGGCTTCGAGCCCGGGCTGTGTGCCGTCGAGAAAACGCTGCCCGATATCCCCCAGGGCGCGCGCGTTGCGAGCAGAACAATGCTTCAGAATCCCTTCCCTGGATTCGAAAGTCAGGTTCAGGCCGGGAAAATCCGCGTACTTTTGCTCGAGTTCATCAACCACCCGCAGGGATTGCAGGTTGTGCTCGAAACCACCGTACTCGCGCATGCAGGTGTTCAGCATGTCCTGACCAGCGTGACCGAAAGGCGTGTGGCCGAGGTCATGAGCGAGGCTGATCGCTTCTGCCAGCGCCTCGTTGAGCCCCAGGGCGCACGCCACCGTGCGTGCGATCTGCGCCACTTCGAGCGAATGCGTCAGGCGCGTGCGGTAAAGGTCGCCCTCATGATTGACAAAAACCTGTGTCTTGTACATGAGGCGCCGGAACGCCGTCGAATGAATAATGCGATCACGGTCGCGCTGGTACTCACCGCGGAAGGTCGCCGGCTGCTCGTTGTAGCGGCGTCCGCGGCTGGCCGCTTCATGTGCCGCATACGCCATAAGTCCCGGCCCGCCGGCCGACATCAGGCAGCCTGCGACAGGATGTCGACGAGGCGCGGAGCGTCGTATTCTGCGGTGACCACGCCGCGGCCCAGCTCCTGCAGCAGCACGAAACGCAACTTGCCGTCCTGCGATTTCTTGTCGAGGTTCATTGCCGCACGCAGCCTGTTGGCACCGACCGGCGGCGGCTCGGTCGGCAGGCCGGCAGATTCGATCAAGCGGCGCAAGCGGGCCACATCACGCGAGTCAATGTCGCTCAGGCGCGCGGCCATAACCATGCCGGCCGCGACCGCTTCGCCGTGCAGCCACTCGCCATATCCCAACGAGTTCTCGATGGCGTGCGCGAAAGTGTGCCCGAAGTTGAGCAGGGCGCGTTGGCCCGCCTCCCGTTCATCCGCAGCAACTACGGCAGACTTGATCTCACACGATCGTCGGATGGCGTAACCCAGTGCGTCCGCGTCGCGTTCCAGCAATTTCGACATGCTCTCTTCGAGCCAGTCGACGAAGGCAATGTCCGCAATCGCGCCATGCTTGATCACTTCCGCAAGGCCGGCACGCAACTCGCGCTCGGGGAGCGTTTGCAGGGTGGCCGTGTCGATCACGACAACCTTCGGCTGATGGAAGGCGCCGATCAGGTTCTTGCCCTCGGGATGATTGACGCCGGTTTTGCCGCCAACCGACGAGTCGACCTGCGCCAACAGGGTCGTGGGCACTTGTATGAAGCCAATGCCGCGCATGTAACAGGCGGCCGCGAAGCCGGCAATGTCCCCGACCACACCACCGCCCAGAGCGACGACGCTGGCATCGCGCGCGGCGCGCATACCCACCAGGCTGTCAATGACCGTAGACGCGGTCGCCAGCGACTTGTGCGCCTCACCGTCGGGCAGTATCGCTCTCTGCACATTGCGGCCGCCGAGACAGCGGCTCAATCGATCCAGGTACAGCGGTGCAACCGTTACATTGCTGACTACCAGGCAGTCGGGTCCTGGCATGTACGACGCAAGGTCAAAGCCATCGTCGAGCAACCCATTGCCGATGACGATCGGATAACTGCGATCGGCGAGATTGACGTTGATGACAGCAGTCGGCAACAAATCGTGGATCCCTGGTCAGAATCAGCCGCAGTTTCGATAGACACAACGTATAGAGTACACGAACTGCGGCAACCAACGCCGGGCGCGGCCTACAAGGCGTCGTGAATTTCGCGGGCCACGGTCTGTACGCGGCGGCCGTCCGTGTTGACGACCAGGTCGGCGATTTCCCGGTACAACGGATCGCGTTCCGCCATTAACCGCTGCAGGATTTCGGCCGGGTCGCCATTGCCGAGCAATGGCCGTTCCCGGCCACGATTGGTGCGTTGCAGTTGTTGCGTGACGCTTGTGCTCAGGTAGACGACAAAGCCCCGGGCACCGAGTCGGCTGCGGCTGTCGGCGTCGAGGACGGCACCACCGCCGGTGGCCAGAACGATTCCGTCGAGCTGCGACAGGTCGTCGATGACCCTGGCTTCGCGCTTGCGGAAACCTTCTTCCCCTTCCTTTTCGAAAATAAACGGAATATCGACGCCGGTTCGGCTCTCGATCTCATCGTCGCTGTCGACGAAATCGAGATGCAACATCCTGGCGAGCTGGCGGCCCACAGCGGATTTGCCGGCGCCCATCGGGCCGACCAGAAACAGGTTTCTTGGATGTTTCATTGACACCGTGGTGGACGATACAGCGGGCCCTGAAACTGTCAACCGCTTCGGGGACGACGGGTTTCCTGCCTGCCCGGCCCGTTAGCTTGCGCTAGAACCGGTAGCGGTACTGCCGCTAAGGAAAGCCCCGGACGACGGCCAGCATCAGGCAGACACGCACGGCAGGGTGTTGTCACCACTGCCGTGCGCTGCATTTCCTGCTCTAGTAAATGTTTGAGCCTTCCGAGAGGATCTTCGGCGTAACGAAGATCAGCAGTTCAGCTTTGTTCGACGTGGTCGATCGTGATTTGAACAGGTTGCCCACCCCGGGAATGTCGCCCAGGAACGGCACCTTGGTAATCGACTCGCGACGTTCGGTTTCGTAGATACCACCGAGCACGACGGTCTGTCCGTCGTTGACCATGACCTGTGCCTCGACGGCGCGGGTATCGATACTCGGCACCAGTCCACCGGTGGCGCTTGCCACCAACTGACCGACCGTGTCGTTGCTCACCAACAGGTCCATGATGATGTTGTTATCCGGCGTGATCTGCGGAGTAACGGTAAGGCTCAGCACGGCCTTCTTGAACTGTGTGGTGGTTGCGCCAGAGGATGCGGACTCCTGGTAGGGAATTTCCACGCCCTGTTCGATGCGCGCTTCCTTCTGGTTGGCGGTTATGACGCGCGGTGTCGAAACGATCTCACCGCGGCCTTCGGCCTCCAGTGCCGTCAGCTCCAGGTCGACCAGGTAGTCGGTTTCCAGCACGGCCAGCGCGAAACGCCCGGCAGCATTGTCGATCGGTACGTTGACGTTGTAGCGATTGTTCAGGGTCGGCAACGCAATGGGGAAAATGGTGCCGTTGTTCGGATCAGCACGATTGTCCAGGGCGGAACCTATCATGGTGTCGGTACCGGTTCCGGTACCGGAGATCACAGTCACACCGTCAGTGCTGTTCTCTTTGAACGCCGTGAGGCCAAGCCGCATACCGAGGTCACGGCTCAGGTCGTCATTGACGATGACGATGCGCGACTCGATCAGGACCTGGCGGATCGGTATATCAAGTGTCTGCACGAGACGCCGGATATCCTGCAGCCGCGCTGCAGAATCATGTACCAGCAGGGTATTGGTGCGATCATCGATCGATACCGTACCACGCTCGGACAACAGCGAATTCTGGCCCGCACCGGTGCTGATCAGCGCAGCAAGGTCCGCTGCCTTCGCGTAATTGACCTGCAGGAACTCGGAATAGAGCGGTTCCAGCTCGGTGATCGCCTTCTTGGCTTCGAGATCGGCGGTTTCACGCGCCGCGATTTCCTCGGCGGGCGCGACAATGATGACATTGCCGTTCTGCCGCATGTCGAGGCCCTTGGTGGTCATGACAATATCGAGAGCCTGGTCCCAGGGAACGTTACGCAACCGCAAGGTTACGTTGCCCTGCACGGTGTCCGAGACCACAATGTTGCGGCCCGAGGTTTCGGCCAGCAACTGCAGTACGGCTCGGGTTTCGATGTCCTGGAAATTCAGCGTCAGGCGCTGGCCTTCATACTGTTTTTCTGCCGAGAACAGGCTCGCCTGCTGCTGCGTGGTTTCCGGCACCGGGTTGATTTCGATCGTGAACTCGTTATCCGACTGGTAGGCAAGCTGCTCGTATTTTCCGGCTGCAGAAATGACGATGCGCGAATCCTGGTTCGTGCGCAGTGCATCGACCGTCGTCACCGGCGTAGCGAAATCCATGACGTCCAGCCGGCGCATCAGTTCGGTCGGCAGGGTCGTATCCTTGAATATCGCTACCACACGGCCGCCTTCCTGGCGGATATCCACCGGAGTTGACGGGTCGGTAAGCGTAATCTGCACGCGGCCACCGCCCTCTGCAGTGCGCCGGAAATCGACGTTGTCGATTGCGCGATCACCCGATCTTGCAAAAGAACGCGAAGGCGCCGCTTCACTGCCCGCAAACTGGGTAGTGGACGCAGCGGCGGAACTCTCGGCGCCGAGAGTTACGTAAATGGTATTACCGCTGCGGCGCGTCTGATACGGAACCATCGAGTCCAGGTTCAGCACCACGCGAGTGCGCCCGCCCGCTTCGGCCGTGAGAATCGTATCCAGCGGTCCGAGATTCACGTCACGTCGACGGGAATCGAGACCGAGCGAGGTATCCGGCAGATCGAGCGAGATACGCGCCGGGTTTTCGATAGTGAACGACAGCGGCTCCGGGGCCGTATTGCTGGTGACGAGCCGCAGCTCGACACGTTGTCCCGGGAGACTCTGCACCTGGATGTCCTGCAGCCGGTTGCCATCCTGTGCGGTCGCGGTCAGGCTGAAAATGAGGAGCGCCACGGCTTGCGCCGCTGTACCCAGTCCCACGACTGAACGCCGGTATGATTTGCCGATCGCCGGCTTGATTTTGAGCGTCATTCCTAATACTCCCAGTTTCATTCAGGCGTCAGTCCGAAAGACTGATGGCGGCTTGTCGTTCCAGATACCCGCCGATACCGTCCGATATGATCTCAACAACTCGAATTTCCGATTCCGTTACCGCAATGATCCGGCCGTCGTTCTGCCCGACATAGTTTCCTGGTACGACGCGATGGATCAGGCCGTCTCGCGCCTGTAACAGCCCGTAGGTCGTATTGCTGATATCGAGCGTACCAACCATCTGCAATGTATCGAGCGGGAACTGTTCCAGAAACTCGCGGCTGCGCTCGGTATCCGGACGTGTGCCGCCGCCGGGGCCGGCAGTCGCCTGCGGCGAGTCCGGCACGAACGGTGAGCGGTATCCCTGCGTATCGGCCAGGTACGAAAATACCTCGTACGGGGTGATTTCGGGCAAGGGGTCGATGCGGCCACCCGGTCGCGACTTCACTTCGTTGATATATCTATCCAGGTCGTCCATGTCACCCGAACAACCCGCCAGCCCCAAGCCGGCCGCCAGTAACAGCGGCAACACATTTTTCAAGGCGGAAGCATTCATTGTTATCGTGCCTCCTCGATGTAGCGATAGGTCTTGGCCGTTACCTGCATCGACAATTCGTCAAATCTGTCGGGACTGTCGGCCGAAATATTGATGTCGTGCAGGGTTACGATTCGTGGCAGTGCAGCAACGCCACTGACGAATTGCGCAAGCTCGTGATAGCTGCCGGCCAGGTGGATCAGGATCGGCTTCTCGGCGTAAAAATCTTTCGGCACTTCAGGCTGTGGCTGAAACAGCTTTTCCTCGAGTCCCGCGGCCAGGCCAGTCTGCGAAATGTCCACGATAAGGCTTGGAATTTCCGTCTCGCCCGGTAGCTGCCGCAACATCGTGCCGAAGGATTGCTCCATCTGCGCAAGTTGCGCCCTGTAAGCATCGTAGTTGGCTGCCTTACGCTGCTTGCTTTCGAATGCGACCCGCAAAGTCTGCTCTTCCTGTTCGGCACGCTGCAATTGTGGCGACATGTCCTTGACGATCCAGAACCAGATGCCAAGGCCCACGACGACTACGAATACCATAGCGATCACGGCGATGCGGAATGCGAATGGCCAACGACCGACGTCATTGACGTCGAGACTTCTGAGTTCCTCTACAACATTCATCCTGCGTCCTCCGTCCCGGCGTCTTCCCCGTGGCGAATCTGCTTCAACGT
>CAYVLL010000019.1:0-22834 GCA_964452235.1 uncultured Woeseiaceae bacterium | reverse complement strand
TCGCTGGAAAGGCGCCCCACTCGAGGGACGATGCCGATTATTTTATCGCCTGGATCGAACGCATACGCGAATCCGCGTCCGAGCACCCCGACTACAATACGCCCGAGGAACGCGAGATCATTTTACGAAACCTCGACAGTGCGCAACGTATCTTCGAGCAGCGACGAGAGTGAAGAGTCAGAACTCCATGGATCGCCGATTTTTCCTGGCCACCACAGGACTCTGCCTGACAGTTAACCGATTCGCGTTCGCCGACGATGCTGTGACCATTGCCGAGATCGAGCACATGGTTGGCGGACGCGTCGGAGTCATGGCGCTCGATACGGACAGCGGCGAGACGCTCGAACACCGGGCAGATGAGCGTTTCGCCATGTGTTCGACGTTCAAGTGGGTTCTAGCGGCTGCCGTGCTGGAACGAATCGATCACGGTGAGCTCCGGCTTGATCAAGACCTGCACTTCGATGCAGACGACCTGCTCGACTATGCGCCTGTGGCCCGCGAGCATCTTGCCAGGGGATCGCTGACGATTGACGAACTTTGTGCGGCCGCGGTCTCGATCAGCGACAACACCGCCGCGAACCTACTCCTCGATCAGATCGGCGGACCGTCCGGTTTGACCGCCTTTCTGCGTCAATATGGCGACACGGTGACCCGTCTCGATCGCAACGAGCCAACCTTGAACACCAATCTGCCGGGCGATCCACGCGATACCACCACGCCGCGGGCCATGACCGGCACGATGAACACCTTGCTGGTCGGCGACGTATTGTCCGCTGACAGCCGCAAGCGCTTGCGGCGATGGCTCAAAGATTCGACAACCGGCCGTGCGCGCCTGCGCGCCGGATTGCCGCCGGACTGGGTTGCGGGTGACAAAACAGGTACGGGGGTCAATGGCGCCGCCAACGATGTGGCCATTGCCTGGCCGCCCGGCCGCGCACCGATCCTGATCGCTTCGTACCTCTCCGATTCGGACGCCACTCCGGAGGCGTTGAACGGCGCGCATATGGCCATCGCTGTGACCGTCGCGAGACTGCTCGCCTGACCAGGCTGAGTACGCCGCTGCTATACTGGGCGCGATCTCCTCCAGTGAGAGATAAATCATGCAGCTCAGGATCGGATTGCGTCGTGCATTGCTGCCGGTCGTCGCCTTGTTGTTTGTGTCGTCCGGCTGCACCTCCAATCCCCAACAGGCCGGCCAGGTACAGGCAGAGGCGCGGGTCAAGTGTCCCGCCGGCCATACCATGACCTGCGAAGCACGTACCACCGGGCGCATACGTCACGGCTCATTTGGTAAAAACTACGAAAAGTGTGCCTGCGTGCCGGAGGGCTTTGAGCTACCACCGTCGCCGGTAATTCCGCGGCCCTAGAGTCGGACCCGAGTTGGACCAGGGCCTGATCAAATTCCGTTGTCCCGCGCCTCAATAAAATGAGCACTAACGGCCGGCTCGACCGCGCGGTTGACACAACTCTTGACCATGTACTCGGCGATCCCGACGCCCAGATAACGCTGGTGGAGTACGGTAGCTACGCATGCCCGCACTGTCGCTCGGCGAATGAACCGATTGCTGCGCTTCGCGACCGCTTTGGTGAACGCCTGTGCTATGTGTTCCGGCATCGCCCGCTGACCGGCAGCGACCTCGCCCGGCGTGCCGCCGAACTCGCGGAGCGCGCCGGCGACGAAGAACACTTCTGGGAAGCGCACATCGAACTGATGACGCGCTCCGACATTCTCAATGAGGACGACCTGAGCGCGGTAGCAGGAGCACTCGGCCTTGCGCGGGAGAATCCGGAGGAAGCAGAGGCGGCGGCGCAACGTGCCCGGGAACGCGTAGATGCCGACGAAAAGAGTGCGCGCGCCAGCGGCGTGATGTTCACGCCGAGCTTTTTCATCAATGGCCGGCGCTACGACGGGCCCTGGGACGAACAGTCACTGTCCGACGCCATGCTGAATACGCTGGGGCACCGGGTACGATCCGCGGCACTGGAGTTTGCGAGTTGGGGCCCGTCGGCAGGAATCTTGCTGCTGCTCGCAACCCTGATGGCGGTCGGCCTGACCAATTCCCCGCTCGGCGACGGCTTCCAGGCATTCTGGCAGCAGTATTTCGGCTTCACGTTCGGCGAATCAGCGTTTCGAATGTCCCTGCTGCACTGGGTCAACGACGGCTTGCTGACCATTTTCTTCCTGGTTGTGGGCCTGGAGATCAAACGGGAGTTTACAGTCGGACACCTCGCCGGGCGGCGGTCCGCGGCGCTGCCGATCGCGGCTGCCATCGGCGGCATGGTTGTGCCGGCCCTGCTCTACATACTCATTATCCCGGCCGGTCCGTGGGAGAACGGCTGGGGTGTACCGATGGCAACGGATACCGCGTTCGCCATCGCTCTGATCGCCATGATGGGGCAGCGCGTGCCGGTCGAGCTGCGAATTTTCCTGACCGCCGCTGCAATAGTCGACGACATCGGCGCGATCATCGTTGTCGCTGTTTTTTACTCCGGCGACCTGAGTATTGCTTACCTCGGTAGCGCACTCGCTATTGTAGCGATGCTCGCGTGGCTCAACCAGTTACGCATTTACCGCGTCGCTCCGTATGCATTGCTCGGTGTTGCGCTGTGGGCATGCGTATACCAGGGTGGCTTGCATGCGACGCTGGCCGGGGTCGTGCTGGCGATGTTTATCCCTACCCGGCCACCTCCGAATTTGCGCGCACTGACTACACAAGCGGACGCGATCATCGCCGCGGAAGCGCAGCACGGCGGCGACGTGCTGCGGCACGGTCCTTCGCTGCCAGCCTTGCACGCTCTGGATGCCATTCACGACCGGATTGAATCGCCAGCCGATCGCCTGTTGCGCCATGCCGGTGCACGTTCGAGTTACATCGTACTGCCGATTTTTGCGCTGGCCAATGCGGGCGTCGTCATGTCTGTCGACGTCCTCGGCGGCCACGGTTCCCTGATGTTCGCGATCATTGCCGGGCTGGTAATCGGAAAACCGCTGGGTATCCTGATCGCCGCAATGCTTGCCGTGGCTGCAGGACTTGCCGTGAAACCCGACGCTTACTCCTGGCGGCAGGTTGCGGGCGCCGGCGCGCTGGCCGGTATCGGTTTTACGATGTCTTTATTCATCGCGGGCCAGGCATTCCCCGCAGAGCTGCACTTTGCAGCAGCCAAGATCGCGGTGTTTGCCGCCTCCGTACTATCCGCGACTATTGGCGTCGCGTTGCTGTGGGGTGCACGGCCAGTATCCAGGGATGCGTAATCGGACGACTTGCGCCGGACGAGTTCGCGAACAAGCCGCTGTGGTTTCGTATTGCGGCACGCGGTGCGTATCTTTTTGCGTCTGTGCTTCAGGGTCTGTTCACACTATGTCGCCATAGTGTTGCCTACCGGTCTACCACGATCGTGACACCCTCGATGAACGCGGACACGACATCCAGCACGTCCTGCCTGCTAATGGACCCCAACATACGGTCCAGCGATTTGGGCGTGATGATGTCGCCGTACCACAGCCACTGTGTTGCCAAAGTCGCCGACAGTTCCTCGTTGCTTTGCGCTGCACTGCGCGCGCGGCCGAGAAAATAACGCTTCGCTTCCTCAATTTCCCCGATTGTCGGCGGATGGTCACGCAGGCGTTGAAGTTCTGCGTGCAGCAAATCCCTGAGCCGGATGAGCTTGCCCGGATCCACTCCAACGGCCAGGGTGACCCAGCCGCTGTCAGCATCCGAGCGATAGCGACTGTCGATGTAATAGGCAAGGCCGCGATTCGAGATGGCTTCCTTGCCGAGCCGGCCCTCGTAATCGTGACTTAGAATATAAAGGAGTACTTGCCAGGCAAGCGCATCGCTGTCCGCTGGCCCGGGTGCCGGCACGATATACCCCAGTTGCGCCTGTGCGACCGGAACACCGAGATGTACGGCGATATCTTCACCGCCGCGGCGCCGGGGCGTTGCATTGCGTTCCTTAATGGTGCGCGGTCTGAGTGCGCCGAAATGTTTTTCCAGAGACGCCGTTGCTTCGTCCGGATCGACATCGCCGCTCAGTACGACCAGCGCAATTGAGGGCGCGGCGCGCTCCGCAGCAGCTGCATCGTTCATGATCCCGGCGAACGTTTGTTCCAGTCGGGTTTCCGGATCTCTCGATAGCTGCTCATCACCGTCGGCGACCGCCATGGCATCGAAGTCTGAGCGTGCCTTGCGAATTGAATCCTGCAGCGTGTGCGGTCGAAACCGGGACGACAGGGACGAGTGCCCGAGTATCGGCCTGTTTTCAGTTGCAGTATCGAGGCCCGTCCCGTGCACGACAACCTGCAGCCAGGCGGTCGACGAGAACTTCGACGGCTGCACGATTGCCGGGATTCCTCCGCTCAGCGCGCGCACGACGGGCAACGGTATGGGATCGGTGCTCACGGGACGGGCCGGCCGGCTTTTCACCTCCGGCTTCGCCACTTGCGCAGTGTCCCATGCGGCGTCCCTCGCAAGCCTGCTATCCGGTACATGCCAGCCGATGGTGCGCCGTTCCGGCAAGAGATACATCGCAGCGACGCGTTGCACGTCCGCCGCGGTTACGGCGGCGACCCGCTCCGGCAACTCGAACAGGACATCGAGTGCCTGCAGTCCGTCGAAGAATGCGAGCTGATGAGCGGCGTCTTCCGTAGTCTGCACGTCGAACACCAGCTCGTCCTGAACGCGCTCGATTGCGGCGGTCATTACGTTCTGGTCCGTCGGCCGTTCCCGCATACCCGCGATTCGTTCCTCGAGCGTCGACTCCAGTTCTGATTCATCGCCATCCGCCGCTATCGTGCCGCCGATAATAAAGATGTAATCCTGTGCGGACGGCGGATACCAGGTTGTCATATCGTCAGCGACGCCGGCGAGCAAAGAGTCATCGCGGACCGGTGTTCCCCAGTCGTTCTGCCGGAAATTGACACCCGAGCCGGCACCGAGCACTTCCTGCAATACCAGGAACGAGGCAAAGTCAGCGTGATTTGCTGATGGCGCACGATAGGCGACCATAAAGCGCTTCTCGTCGGTGCTCGCGTTGAGGCGCACATGACGTTCGCCCGTCTGCACTGGCTCCACGGTGCGCGGCAAGGGCGTCGCTGCCCTGCCCGGAATCGGCGAAAAAAGTTCCTCGATGCGTGCCCTGACCTGCTTCTTTTCGAAGTCGCCGACAACTGCCAGCACCGCGTTTGCAGGCTGGTAATGTTGCTCGTAAAACGCGACCACTTCCTCATGCCGGAGACCTTCGATGTCGCTTTCCCAGCCAATGGTATTGTTGCGGTATGGATGGCCGAAGAATGACGTGAACATGATGGCGTCGATCAGCATCGACGTCGGGTAGTTTTCATACATATGCATTTCGGCAAGCACGGCACCGCGCTCCGCTTCCATGACATCACGCGGTATCGCGACTCGCGTCATGCGATCTGCTTCTATGCGCAAAAGCAGGTCGAGATGCTCCTTCGGCACAGTCGAAAAATAGGTGGTCTGGTCCGTCCACGTATATCCATGCCATTCGCCGCCCACAGCATAAATGGAACTGACCAGGCCGGTGTCAGGAAAGTTTTCCGAGGCACGAAACGCCATGTGTTCGAGAAAATGGGCAATGCCCGTCTGGCCGTAAGACTCATTTCGCGCACCGATGCGATACAGCATCTGCGTGCTGACGACCGGGAAGGTGCGGTCTTCAAGCAGTATGACTGTGAAACCGTTATCGAGGTGGGCCACATCTGCATTGCGCAGGTCGATGTCTGCCAGAGCATGGCCATTGAGCAGGACTGTCGTGGTGACCAGGACGAGTCGAATAAGTTTTTGCACCACATCTCCGGGGATTCGCGTGACCTCTTATTGTATATCGCCCGTGATACGGGCTCCTACATGAGCTGTGTCGTCGTGGACTGGATCTTGTCCAGGGCTTACACTCGGTCGCCTGTTTTGTGCGAGGAACAACCTGCAATGAATCGAATGCTGCGAGCAATTTTCAGCCTGACGCTGTTCTGCCTTTGCCAGGCGGGCCTGGCTCAGGAAACGACCCACGAGAAACTGGCGAAGGACATCCTCGCCGAGCTCATCGGCATCAATACCGCACCAAGCGGTGGCAACAACATGGGTCCAGCCATCGCTGGCCTCGTTACGCGCCTGAAGAATGCGGGTTTCAGCGATGACGACCTGCGGGTCATCGGCAAACCCGGTCAAGCCGACAATCTCGTCGTGCGATATCGCAGCAATAAAGCCACACAACGTCCGCTGCTGATGATGGCGCATATCGACGTCGTTGAAGCATTGCGCGATGACTGGAGCGTAGAGCCTTACGAAATGAGCGAGCAGGATGGTTATTACTACGGCCGCGGCACCACTGACAACAAGGCCGGCGTAGCGATGCTCGTCGCCAATTTTATTCGCTTCAGACAGGAAGGTTTTGAGCCGAACCGCGATCTGATCCTGATGCTCACCGGTGACGAAGAAACGACCGGTGCGGGCGCGCAATTGCTGCTGGCCGAGCATCGTGACTTGATTGACGCTGAGTTCGCACTGAATACCGATGGCGGACTGGTCATGCTCGACGACGGCGAGCCACTGGCCTTTATTATGCAAACAAGCGAAAAGGTCTACGTAAGTTTTGTGTTCGAGGCAACCGATCCCGGCGGTCACAGCTCGCTGCCGCGCAAAGACAGCGCCATTTCCCGGCTGTCGAAGTTCCTCGTCGATCTGCAGGAATTTCGTTTTCCGATCAGCCTGAATGAAACCTCACGCGCGTTTTTCCGGCTGTCGACGCCGATGGCGCCGCCTGCGGTGCAGCCGCTCATGCAATCTGTTCTGGACGATCCGGGCGACCCGCAGCTTTCAGCAAAACTGGTCGACTACCCTTATTACAATGCGCTGGCACGCACGACCTGCGTAGCCACGCAGCTCGATGGAGGTCATGCCGAGAACGCGCTGCCGCAGACTGCGCGCGCTACCGTTAATTGCCGCGTCGTTCCGCAATCGTCTGCTGAGGAAACAGAAAATATATTGCGCGCAATGGCGGCCAGGTACGGCATATCCATCAGCCAGGTGGCTCCCGCATTGGCGAGCCCGCCATCGCCGTTGACGCCCTCCGTCGTTGACCCGATCACGGAAGTCGCACAAGGCATGTGGCCGGAAATCGTTGTCATCCCCGAAATGAGTACCGGCGCAACAGACGGCCTGTTTGTACGCAATGCGGGCATACCGGTGTACGGCGTATCGGCTATTGCGGAAGACCCGAACGAGTTGCGCGCTCACGGCAAGGATGAGCGCATTCGCATCCAGTCCTACTTTGATGCGGTCGACTACTGGTATCGGCTGGTGAAAGCCTTTTCACAGAACTGAGGAGAACTGGGCTCCTGTCGGCGGTGGAGCCAGGAGTCCGCGTGCACAAGTGGTTGCTGCTTATTTCCACGCTAGGCGTTTCGGTCGCGGCGCAAACCGCGGAGATACTGAGCGGCCGGATCGGCTCTGTTACCGGAGCAGACTGGACGGTCGCCGACTTCGGGTTCGCAATTGATCTTCGCGATGCGGACCCCAAGGCGGAGTTCCGCATCGGTCGTATCGAGGTCGTTGCCGCAGATCTCGTGTTTATCGATTCAACCGTGCAATGCGGCAGGATCGACATTTCATTAGCCGAGTTCGCCTGTAAGGATGCTCGTTTTGACATCGACCTTCCCGGCGCAGGCAGGCGCGCATTCTCCGGCGCTGCGATTTACCAGCGAACCACCGGCGCGGTGAGCTTTGAACTGCACGACGTCCCGCTGGCAGGCGGTGAACTCAACGTGGCAGGCGAGGCCGGTGAACAGACGATCGCGGTGGAGTTCACGGGTTCTATGCTCAACCTGGCGGAGCTGGCCACAGTCGCCGGGCGGCTCGGTATCCCGATAGACGGCTATTCGGTAGACGGCAAAGCGGATCTGTCCGGAAGCCTGCGAACCCGGGATGGCGCACTGGCAGAATTCGCGCTCGATGCGGTCCTGGGTGAAACATCGATAGCCAACGATGCCGGTACTATCGTCGCGGAGTCGACTCAGGGGCGCGTCGTTCTGGACGCCGTCGAATCTGCCGACGGCTGGCAGTTCTCGCTCGACGTTTCGGCCAACAGCGGCGAAGCCTATATCGAGCCGGTCTACGCAAACCTGACCGAAACCCCCGTCGACGTCTCAGCGGCCGGGCGCTCCGATCATGCATTCCGGGTTTTTGACATGTCCCGTTATTCGCTTGAGTTGGGCTCGGAATTCAAGGCTGGCGGCGCATTACTGGTCGAACTGCCGCAAGCAGACGAAACCATCTCACTTACCGGCTCGATAGAACTTGCCGATGCCTCGTTCGAGACTATCTATACGAGCCTGTTGCAGGTGTTCGCCGCGGGTACGTTGTTCGGCGATATGGAAACGGCTGGTGTCGTGTCAGGCACCATTCATATAAGTGACAGCAGCATCGCCTCGGCGAGCCTCAACCTGTTCAACATCATTGCCGACGACCGCGGCAAGCGTTTCGCTTTCTACGACCTGGACGGCAGCATTCACTGGCCCGGTCCGGGTGGCGAAGCCGGTGACACTGACGCAAGTTACCTGCATTGGCAGGGCGCGCGCATCTACGAAATTCCGCTGGGTGAAACACGTATTGACGCACTGCTGGGCGGCGATGATTTCGAGTTGCTCGAACCGGTGCGAATCCCGACGCTGGACGGGGCGCTCAAGGTCAATCGATTGTCGATATCGAACTACGGTACCGACGACGCCGGCGCCCTGCTCGATGCTGAACTCGAACCGGTACAACTCGGGGAACTGACCGGCGCGTTCGGTTGGCCGGCGTTTTCCGGAACGCTCTCGGGCAAGCTGCCATTACTGCAATACGATGGCGATACGTTTACGGTCGGCGGCACGCTCGCCGCACGAGCCTTCGACGGCGACATCGAATTTGCCAACGTCAGGCTCGAGCAGCCTTTTGGCCGGGTGCCGCGCCTTTACGGCGACCTGCGGCTGCGAAAACTGGATCTCGAACAGGTGACCGACACGTTCTCCTTCGGCCTCATTCAGGGGCGGTTAAGCGGCGACGTGACAGGCTTGGAGATGATGGCCTGGAACCCGACTGCAATGGACCTGCATGTATATACGTCACCGGACGACCGGTCGCGCAGGCGCATCAGCCAGCGGGCGGTCGAGAACCTGGCCAGCGTTGGTGGCGGCGGCGCGGCGGCGGCTTTATCCGGGGGATTCATGAGTTTCTTCGATGATTTTTCGTACAAGCGCATTGGTTTGCGCTGCATCCTCGCAGACGGCACTTGCCGGATGAGCGGAGCCGGACCGGCCAGGGGAAGCGAATTCGGACAGGGTTATTACATCGTGGAAGGCAGTGGTATACCGCGCATCGATGTTGTTGGTTACCGCTCTGAGGTAAGCTGGTCACGGCTTGTACGGCAATTGGCACAGATAATGGAAACCGGCGCACCGACGGTTAATTGATCGCCCGTGATACGGGCTCCTGCGATGCTTCGATTGGTCCTGTAGGAGCCCGTATCACGGGCGATAAAACAAGCCGCCTTTGGAATTGTGACAACGGAGTAACACTGCAATGAACAAGATCCTGCTCGCAAGCACAATCCTGCTGGCCAGCCTCGCAGCGGCCTGCGTTACCATTAACGTGTACTTCCCCGAGGCCGCTGCCGAACAGGCAGCCGACCGCATCATTGACAAGGTGCGCGGCGAAACCAGCGAAGAAGGCGCATCACTGGACCTCCTCAATCGAACAACCTACCGCGAGCCGTTGCTGGTCGCCGCATCGCGCCAGTACACGAGACTATTCATTGCCGAAGCTCACGCGCAGGGTGCCGTCGATTTCGACAAGCCCTCTGCCGAGAAGACCGCGCTCGAGAATTCCCTGACGAATCGCTTCCCGCAGCTGAAGCCCTACTTTGATTCGGGCGCTATCGGCCTGGGCGATAACGGCTTGGTCGAGATTCGTGACCGCAATCTCGTACCGCTGAGAGATCGCAACAACGTATTGCAGCTCGTGGCCGCCCAGAATAACGACTGGAATGCGCTGTACACGGAGATTGCGCGCCTGAACAACCATCCGGAGTGGGTTGACAGCATCCGCCGAACCTTTGCCGAACGATGGATCGCAAAAGCCGACGCGGGCTGGTGGTACAAGGACCGCGGTACCTGGAAGCAGAAATAGTCTGTAGCAGTATTAGTCGTCAGTCTTTGCGGGTACGAAACCACTGGTTGCCCAGTACACCCTCATTCTGCTTGGGGGTGTACAGTTTGGCTTCTTCCACGGTGAGCTCGCGAATCAGCAGGTGCCATCTTGCCAGGTCCGAATCGACCCGCAATTTGTAATTACCGCTTTGCTCGAACAGCTTCACACCATTGCCTATTTGTTTGGTTTGCAATACCTGGCCATCGTGCATGCCCGTGTTGGCATTCAACAGCGCTATCTCCACGGACATCGATTGCGGAAATTCTGTGTAAATACGCCAGTCGAGAATCCACGGCGCCTGAACCTGGAACTCCGGGGTGACTGTACTGTTCGCTCCCTTGAACTCGAACGTATCTTTTTCCTGCGCCCATGTGCCCACTGAAGCGAGGCACAGGCCGAGCACGGCTGCGGTCAGGAACGTGCGATGAACGCCCGGGCGAGCATAGGAATGTTTCATGAAATTTATCTCCATGTGAATGGCATACCTTTATGTGCCTTTGGACCGCCCTCGTCTTCGATGATTCCACAGCCAGGACAATTCCTTACTCTCAGCCAATGGTATCGCGGAACAGGCGCATCCAATTGCTGCCGAGCAAACGCTCGAGTTCGCGCATGCGCCACCCGCGGCGGCTCAGGACCTCAATGACGTTGCGGAAGCGGTCCGTCGAATCAAGCTCCGGAATCCACGGTGGCCAGCGGACTTCGTAGCTCGGTTTAAATATTTTCAGTCGCGGCTCGTACCAGGACTCCCGCGTGGCCCAGGACGCAATGCCCTGCGGGGGGAAGTCGGTCGACAAAGCCACGTGCTCATGACCGGCGACGGACACAGCGTGCTCGATATGATCTGCGTAATGCTCGATCGTCGTTGCGCCGCCGGGATCGGGCCCGATGAAATAGCCGAGCGCGGCTATGCCGATAACGCCACCCTTCTCGGCACAACTCTTCATTTCCTGGTCTGTTTTAGCCCTCGGATGGCGCGGCCGCAGCGCTTCGCACATGGTATGTGTGATAGCAACAGGCTTGCGTGACAATGCAATGCCATCGGCCGTGGTCTGCTGCCCACAGTGAGACAGGTCGATGAGTACGCCAACCTTGTTCATGCGCCGCACGACGTCGACTCCGAACTCGGACAAGCCGGCGTTGGTACGCTCGAGGCAACCGTCGCCGAGCAGGTTGCGATAATTGTAGGTGAGCTGGAATGCCCGCATTCCCAGTGCATGCAGCGCGTCAACATTGGCAACCTCATCTTCCAGCATCGTGGCATTCTGAAAATTCATCAGAACCGCGGTCCTGCCGGATTGCCGCGCGCGCTCGAAATCCGAGGCGGACAGTGCAAGCAAAATCTTGTCTGAATGCTCCGCTTCGCGCCGTTGCCATGCCATGAGCGCGTTAATGGCTGTTTGCAGATCACTGCGCGGCAGACTTTCGACGATGCCGCTGTAACCGGCCGCCCGCAGCGCGGCAAACTCCACGTCAGTCCATTCGCGGCCGAACGACAGGGCATCGATGATCAACGCCTCATCGTAAAGTCGGGCAAGCCGATCATCCGCCAGCACCGGCCAGGCAGGCAGGGTCGCCAGGCTGCCGAGCATGCAAAGGGCCTTGCGCCGTGTCAGTTGCATGGCTTTACTTTATGCGCGGGCGTATCGGGGATTCCCGCTATTCGGATTACGCAAAAATGCATGAATCAATTCCCCGTGCCGAACGCCAGGTTCGATTCTCGCAAACTGAAGCGGGCTTTGGCAGTTATCTTGTCCACGGGCTGCGTCCGCGCCCCGGTGCGGGTCGTCCGCCTGTCATAATCCGCAGTAATGGGCGGTCCGACCACTGGCAAGTGGCAGGGCATTCCTCAATAATGCCGCGGTCTACACCACAGAACTGCCGCCTTGGATACCACGCTCGTCGCTCCGAACGCACATGCCATCGCCGTGATGGTATTGACTCTTTTCGCACTTTTTCTTTTCAGCCGGCCGCGTATTTCGCTGGAGTCATCCGGTCTCGCGATTCTGACACTGCTGGTCGTCGGATTTGAGATTTTTCCTTACGAAAGTGCTTCCGGTTCACTCGGCTCCACCGACTTTCTCGCCGGATTCGGCAATCCTGCCCTGATTACGATTGTCGCCTTGCTCATTTGTGCAAAGGCGCTGGATGTGACCGGCGCATTGCATTCGTCCACGCGACTGTTGGCCGCTTTCTGGGCGAAGTCGCCGCGCGGCGGCCTGTTGATCACGATGGTGTTCGCGGCGGTGGGCAGTATGTTCATGAACAACACGCCGCTGGTCGCAATGATCCTGCCGGTTCTCGTTGCCGTATGCATACGCAACCAGGTATCGGCGTCCGGCGTTCTGATGCCGGTAGGTTTCGCAACCATTATCGGCGGCATGGCGACGACCATTGGCACGTCGACCAACCTTCTCGTGGTAGAGCTCGCGGCCCAGCAAGGGCTGCCGCGCTTCGGGATGTTCGACTTCGCTTTACCCGTTGTTCTCGCCGGCTCCGCCAGCATCCTGGCACTGTGGTTCATTGCACCCTGGGTGCTGCCCAACCGAACACCGCCGATGTCCGATACATCGCCGCGAATTTTTCGCGGCGTCCTGCATGTCACGGCGAAGAGTGCGGTCGTGGGGCGCACGCTGGCGGAGGTCCGTACATTGACACAGGGCCGCATGCAGCTCGAGCGCATCGAACGCGGCAACGATCTCTTCATCGCGCGGCTGCCGACTACGGTGTTGCGGGACGGCGACCGGCTCTATGTTCGCGGCCAGTCGTGGCAATTGAAAGAGTTCGAGACAGCACTGGGTGCTCCGTTGCGGCAGACCGATATGCCTACGAGCGAGGCAGAGAAGCGCTGGCTCGAGGAAAAAACGCAACAGCGCCTTGCGGAGATCGTCATTACGTCCGCGTCTTCCCTGTACGGGCAAACGCTAAGGCAATCACCGCTACTCGAACAGTTCGGTCTCTCGCCGATAGCTGTGCATGCGCCGAAGACACGCGTCGGCGATCAATCGGACGACATGCGCAAACTCGAGGAACTGAAACTGCGCCTCGGCGATGTCCTGCTGGTGCAGGGCGACCCGGCCGGCATTAACGAGCTGAAACGCAGCGGCCAGGTACTGGTGCTCGACGGCGCTGTCGATCTTCCGCATACATCGAAGGCGCTGCCGGCCGGCGCGATCATGATCGGTGTTATCGCGGTCGCTGCCACAGGTCTGCTGCCGATAATGGTGAGCGCATTGCTGGGTGTCGTGCTGGTGATAGCAACCCGCTGCATCCGCTGGAACCAGGTGCGCTCGGCGATCGACTCCAATCTCGTGCTGATGATCGTTGCAGCGCTGGCGCTAGGCGTGGCGCTGATGGACACGGGCGCGACGGTATGGCTCGCGAGCCTTTTCGTGGCAGTCGCAGGTGACCTGTCACCGGGTATGGTCATCGCATTGCTTATGCTGACTGCCGCGCTTATGACCGAGGTGGTCACCAACAACGCGGCCGCGGTACTGCTGACACCCATCGCGTTCGCGATCGCCGAGGGCCTGGGCATGGATGCAAGGACGCTGATTCTTGCTGTCATGTTCGGCGCCAACATGAGTTACCTGACACCGCTCGGTTACCAGACGAACGTCATGGTGATGAACGCCGGCGGCTATCGCTTTACCGACTTTGTCCGCCTCGGGCTGCCATTGCAGATCATCATGTGGATATTGCTTTCATGGCTGCTCGCCATGGGCGTCGGTGTCTGAGCGCTGTCGCCAGCTCATGTCATCGCAGCGATTCGTAGAGATGCTCAAACGCAGCACGCCTGTGCTGCTGGACGGCGGGCTGGCGACTGAACTTGAAGCGCAAGGCCACGACATCGGCACGACCCTGTGGTCGGCGGAGCTGTTGCGATCGAATCCGCAGGCCATTGTCCGCGCGCACCGCGCTTACCTGGATGCCGGCGCCGAATGCATCATCAGTGCCAGCTACCAGGCGAGCCGGCAGGGCTTTGAGACTCTCGGGCTTTCAGTAGCGGAAGCAGACCAACTCATTGCCAGTGCCGTCGCCCTTGCGATCGAGGCGCGGGATTTATTTCTTGCGGCACATCCGGACCTCACGTGGCCACCGTTGGTGGCCGCCAGTGTCGGGCCCTACGGCGCAGCGCTGCATGATGGTTCGGAGTACCGGGGTCGTTACGGAGTAAGCAAAGCGGATTTGCGAGCGTTTCATGAACCGCGCCTGCGCTTGCTCGATGCCAGCGGGGCCGACGTACTGGCCTGCGAAACTATTCCTGACCAGGATGAGGCGGCCGTACTGTGCGAACTGCTTGTTTCTGCGTCAACGCCGGCATGGATAAGTTTTTCCTGTCGTGACGAGCGCTGCATCAGCGATGGAACGCCTGTTGCCGACGTGGCGGCTGAACTTCGCGCGCATCCAAGGGTGCTGGCGATCGGCGTGAATTGCACGCCGCCACAGTTCGTCGCCTCTCTCATCCGGGAGATTCGCCGTGCCGCACCCGACAAAGCGGTGGTCGTGTACCCGAATTCCGGCGAACAGTATGACGCCGTCAACAACCGCTGGCTGGGCACCGTAAGCCCGCTCGACTGCGCTGCCGCGGCCGGGGAATGGCTGGCGGCAGGCGCAAGTCTCATCGGCGGCTGTTGCCGCATGGGGCCGGCGCACATCGCAGCAATGGCCAACTCCCGGGTCGGACCTCAGTAAGTGTCTGAAAATAATAGCAGTCCTTCGCGTTTCACCTTCCGGGTCGGCACCTTCCGGGTCGGACCTCGGCAAGTTATTGAAAGTATTAATAGTTCCCTCCACTATTCGGTCGGACCTCAATAAGTAGCTGAAAGATAAAGAAAGTCCGGTTACGGTAGGCATCCCGCCCCAGTAAGGTCTCCGGTTTACTTGTAGCCGGTGTCGCATGCCTCGAGCGAATCGCCATTTCGTGCCAGGGCAAATTTGGCACTTGACTCAGCGGTGCATTAATCGTTCCTTCCTTTTCGGCACTCCGGAGGAGCGGGACCGCTGGTGTTATTGGCTCGGTGAGGCCAGCCAACGGCATAAACTTTGCGTACTTAATTACATCGCCACCTCGAATCACGTCCATGTGCTGGTTGAAGACAAAGGCTTGGGCGAGATCGCACTGGCGATGCAGCTTGTCGCCGGACGAATGGGGCAGGAATTCAATGTACGAAATTCCCGATCGGGTCCATTCTGGCAGGATCGTTACCACGCAACCGCAGTTGAGAGCGGCATCCATCTTGCGCGATGCGTAGTGTATATCGACCGGAATATGGTACGAGCGAATGAGGTCTCGGACCCCAGTCAGTGGCGCCATTGTGGATTTCATGAAATTCGTATGGTCGGCACGCAGGACTGGATAATTGACCGAGGGCGCCTGGCGAAATTGCTCGGCCTAGGTGACACGACGGAGTTGCGGGACGCACATGTTTCGTGGCATGAGTCGTACCTTGCCGACTGCGCAGGTAGCCGTGATCCGGCGTGGAGCGAGTCATTGGCAGTGGGATCGCCCGATTTCGTGAAGAGATTCAAAGCTGGTCTCGGAGCAAAAGGACTCCGAAGCATAGTCTCGGATGGTCACCAGTACTCGACATTGCAGTGGGCGAGTCACCGTTCTCGAATGCCTGCCAGACCGACTCAAACATAGCTCATCGGCTTCGATCAGCGGGTAGAATTCCTTTTTTACTCAGTTCCTTGCTGAGGTCCGACCCGAATACGGTACTATTCATGGCAAACGTTGGGGAGCAAGTTTGGAAGAACTTCTGACACGGGTCATCGACTTCAGTCAGGTAGCGCTCGCCTACCTGAAACAGCCGACCTTTATTTTTCAGGCTGCCGTTATCGGCATTCTATTCGCCGTTTCGTACACGCTGGCCTGGTGGGCCAGGCCAAAGTTGGAAGAAAAAGCAAGACTGATCAAGGGTTATCCCGGCGTCCTGCGCATCGTTGTGCTGCTATTGCGCCGTTTCCTGTGGATCGTCTTTGTAGCCTTACTGACTGTCGCGCTGGCTCTGGTGCGCAGTTTCGGCTGGCCAGAAAACGATACGCTACTGTCGAATGCGCTCCTCCTTGCGCTGGCATGGCTGGTGATCTCCGTCGGCTCACACGCCATCCGCAGTCGTGCAGTTGGCCGCCTGTTTGCGATCGTCGGCTGGATTTATGTGGCCGCAACGATCCTCGGCGTAACTGAGAATATCGCAGCGGTACTGGAGAATATCGGCTTCCAGGTCGGCACCGGCGGCGCGAGGCTGACGCTGCTGGTCGCCCTCAAGGCTGTAGTCCTGCTCGCCATACTGCTGTGGGCGGCTGCCGCAATCGGCAACTTCCTGGAACAACGCATTCAGCGATCGGATGAATTGACGCCATCCCTGCGCGTCCTCATCGGGAAAGTCCTGCGCATCACGCTGGTTGTCTTAGCGTCACTTATTGCATTGGGCGGTCTCGGTATCGACCTTACAGTCTTCACCGTACTTTCCGGCGCCATCGGTGTTGGTATCGGCTTCGGCCTGCAGAAAGTCGTGTCGAATTTCATCTCAGGCATCATCATTCTGCTCGATCGCTCTATCAAGCCGGGCGATACGATTTCATTGGGAGAAACCTTCGGCTGGATACGTGAACTTCGTGCCCGCTTCGTGTCGGTGGTCACGCGCGACGGGCGTGAATACCTTATTCCGAACGAAGATTTCATTACGCGCGAGGTAATCAACTGGTCGTTCTCCGACGACCTCGTGCGCATCGACGTTCCGTTCGGTGTCTCGTATTCCTCCGATCCTCACCAAGTGGTGGAACTAGCGATTGCAGCAGCCGAAACTGTTCCGCGTGTCGAACTTGCCAAGACACCGGTCTGCTGGATGACCGAATTCGGCGATTCCTCACTCAATTTTCTGCTCCGCTTCTGGATTCACGATCCGCAGAACGGCCTGACGAATATTCGAGGCCAGGTACTCCTTGCAGTGTGGGACAGCTTCAAGGAACACGGTGTCAACATACCCTTCCCCCATCGTGAAGTGATCATGCGCACGCCGATTGAGTTGAAGCCCTCGCCGCAGGGCGATTAATTCGAACGGGCTGCCTGGCGTATTGGCTTACCTGAGTAGGCAGGCGGAAGCATAACGTCTTCTATTCCAATGAGTTGCTGAGGTCCGACCCCGGGCGGGTATACTGCCGGCCTGATGAACGCCCGTCCCACACCCCTTTACGACCACAATCGCTACTGGGCGGAATGCTACGGCACCGCACCGTTCCTGCCGATGTCCCGGCGCGAAATGGACGCGCTCGGCTGGGACTCCTGCGACATCATCATCGTCACCGGTGATGCGTATGTCGATCACCCGTCGTTCGGCATGGCGATCATCGGCAGACTCCTGGAGGCACAGGGCTTTCGTGTCGGTATCATCGCGCAGCCGGACTGGCGTTCGAAAGCTTCATTCGAGGCACTTGGACGACCAAATCTCTATTTCGGTGTCGCGGCCGGCAACATGGATTCAATGATCAACCGCTACACCGCCGATCGAAAAGTGCGTAACGATGACGCGTACACACCGGGCGGTGTTGGCGGCGCACGACCGGATCGCTGTTCGCTTGTATACTCGCAGCGCTGCAAGGAAGCATACCGTGACGTGCCGGTCGTGCTCGGAGGCATCGAAGCTTCGTTACGGCGTGTCGCGCATTACGATTATTGGCAGGACAAGGTACGGCGCTCAATCTTGTTCGATGCGAGCGCCGATATTCTCGTCTACGGTAACGCCGAGCGTGCGATCGTCGAGTTGTCGCATCGCCTTGCTCGAGGCGAGTCGATCCTGGATATCGATGACTTGCGCGGTACGGCCTTTATCCGTCGCAACAAAGCCGACGGTTGGTGGGAAATCGATTCGACGCGTATTGATCGTCCTGGTCGCATCGATCAGGTGGTCAATCCCTATGTGAACACACAGGATCTGCGTGCGTGTGCGACCGCCAGTGAGGCCGACGCTGACGTCGCGGAAAGGTCGGAGAACGTATTGCGTTTTGTGCCGAACGCGCGACGCAACCGGGCACGTACCGTCATCCGCCTGCCGTCGTTCGAGAAAGTCCGCAACGACGCGATTCTCTACGCACACGCGAATCGCGTGTTGCATCTCGAGACAAATCCCGGCAACGCGCGCGCATTGGTGCAGGCTCACGGTACCCAGGATCTCTGGATTAACCCGCCAGCGCTGCCGCTCAGTAGCGACGAGATGGACTACGTATTCGGCACGCCGTTTGCGCGCGTGCCGCACCCGTCATACAGCGACGCCCGCATACCCGCCTACGAGATGATTCGCTTTTCGGTAAACATCATGCGCGGTTGCTTCGGCGGCTGCACGTTCTGCTCGATCACTGAACACGAAGGACGCATCATCCAGAATCGCTCGGAAGGATCGATACTGAGAGAAATCGAGGAAATTCGTGACAAGGTGCCGGGATTTACCGGCGTCATTTCGGACCTTGGTGGCCCGACCGCAAACATGTACCGCCTGGCCTGCAAGAGCAAGGAGATAGAAGCGGCGTGCCGTCGGCCGAGCTGCGTTTTTCCGGGCATTTGCAGTAATCTCAATACAGACCACTCATCCCTCGTGCAGCTTTACAGAAAGGCGCGCAAGACACCGGGCGTCAAGAAAGTCCTCATCGCTTCCGGGTTGCGATACGACCTGGCGGTCAAGGATACCGAGTACGTGAAGGAGCTGGTCACACATCATGTCGGGGGCTATTTGAAAATCGCGCCCGAGCACACAGAAGACGGCCCGTTGCACAAGATGATGAAGCCGGGCATCGGTGCTTATGAAGAATTCCGGGCATTGTTTGAGAAATTTTCGAAAGAAGCCGGCAAGGAACAGTACCTGATACCCTACTTTATCGCAGCGCACCCAGGCACGACGGATAAGGATATGGTCAATCTCGCGCTTTGGTTAAAGCGCAACAATTTTCGCGCCGACCAGGTGCAGGCGTTCTATCCTGCTCCGATGGCGACCGCTACCGCCATGTACCACTCGGGCAAGAATCCTTTGCGCAAAGTGACTTACAAGAGTGACGATATGGAGATCGTCAAAGCTCCGGAGAAGCGCCGGTTGCACAAGGCTCTTCTGCGTTACCACGACCCGGCAAACTGGGAGTTGATCCGGCAAGCGCTCAGGAACATGAACCTCGCGCAGCTCATAGGCTCCGGCAAAAACCAACTCGTGCCGTTGCAACAGGCAGATGGGGTTCACACGCACCGCTCGCCGCGGCGTAAGAATTCCCAGGAGGCGCACGAGAAGCGACTGCGCCGCAACCGCGCACTGACGCAACACACCGGCCTGCCGCCCCGCACCACCCGCTAAAGTCCCGGGTCGGACCTCAGCAAGCTGTTGATTCCAAAACTCATTCCTGTACTTCCTTTGAATTCAACAGCTTGCTGAGGTCCGACCCCTGTAATTTCTTAATATTCAATTAAATCCGTAAGTTGCTGAGGTCCGACCCGGGGGTTAGCGGGTGATGTATTGGCTTAGCTGGTCCTCGTACTTCTGGTAGAGCTCGTAATTGTGGGCCACGGCGTCGTTCAGGTCTTTCTGTATCCAGGCTGTGCGCAAAGACTCCCGCACCCACTGGTGCTCGGCCCAGTTGCCCCCGGCTGACTTCACCACTTCGATTTCAGCAGTCTGGATGCCCGCCACTTCCGTAATGCCGCCCATCATCTGGGTGAAATCGCTGATGGAGACGTTTTCTTCCCGTTCGGCACGCTCCGCTATCTCCCGCAGGCGCTCACCTTTCTCTTCCTGCATTACGGTCGCCCGCTCCATCGCGCGGATAAACGAACGAACCTGGTCTTCGCTGACCCGGCCATTGGCTGGCGGCGAATAGCGATCTTCTTCCGCGGCGGCCATCAGTTCAGCCTGCCGCATAACGCCGCCGAACATACCGCTCGGCGCCCCCCTCTCCGACTCAATATCCGGCATTCCACTCATGCCGGGCCCTAGCGCCGAACCGTATAGCAACCTGCCAACAATCGTCGAAATGATGAACATGACGATTATCGTGGCGAGCAACGACACGATGTAATGCCCGGCACGCTTGCCTTCCGGCACCTCCAGGTAAATCGGAATGATTCGCCAGAGCAAGATCAGCGAGTAGATAAAGAGGCCCAGCATCAACAGCCAGCCTATCCATGGCAGCCAGTTGACCGCTTGCCCGAGATAGCCGGGCACGAACGCCAACGACGTCGCCGCAAGTCCGAGCGCAAAACTGCTTTTGCCGCCAAACAAGCCGGCGAGCCCGCTGAAAATGAATGCCACGACACCGGCTGCAATGGCCGCGGTTACGAGATTCAGGAGCGACGATGCGATGGTGGGACGAAACATGCCGAACATCGACGTGTCGCTACTGATCAACCCAAAGATATAGGCGAGGACAGTGGACAGAATAATCAGCGGCCCGGTGATCAGGAACGCAGTTTTCTGCCAGTCGCCGGCCTCCGGCAGATAGCTGCGCCAGGTAGGTTCAGGGTCGAAAAGAGCCCCGCGAACGAGTTGCACGGTACGATTGAGATCGAACATTGGCCGTCTCCCCATATGGTAATTATTTTTCGCGCATCGCCGCGCGAGAGACCGCGGCTAGTTTGCTACAAAAGTAACGACATTTAAACGATTTCCGTTGACGCGGCCGTCAATCGAGGTAATAGACGACCAGACTCACGCTGAGGATTGCGGCAACCCACAGAACCATGGACCCGGTCGGCCAGGTCCGCGCAAGAACGCCTTGCGGCCCATGATGGCGAGAAAATTGCGCGGTCACGCCGGTCACCAGTCTGGAAGTGCCTCCGAGCAGCGTATTCCAGGCAAGGGCGCCACCTCTGACCAGGGGAGCGATCAATGCGGGCACTGCACGCCGGTAAACCCAGTCGAAATCGAGGTTGATTGCACGTTGCTCCGCCGGGTAAAGCCCCGTGCGCATCAGTACTGCGACACCCAGTATCGCGAGCAACAGCAGTTGCATCTGGGTCACTACATGCGAGGTAGTGTACGGCGCGTAGTCGCTGGCAAACGGCAGCACCGCGTAAAGCGCGGAGGGCCATATGCCGATGGCAACGCACAAGAAGGCTGTTGCACCCATTGCGATCAACATGCTGAGCGGTGCCTCGGGGACGCGCCGGCCGCTATCGTGACCGAAGAACGCGAAAAACGGCACCTTGATGCCGGCATGCTCGACGACGCCGGCAGACGCAAACAGCAGCATGAACCACACCCACAGGTAACCGTTATCTGCGGTAGCGCTCATTATCAGCGATTTGCTGACAAAGCCGCTGAATAACGGGAACGCGGAAATCGAAGCAGCTCCCACGATACAGAATGCCGCCGTGAGCGGCATGGACTTGTAGAGGCCGCCAAGCTCCGATGCTTTGGCCGTACCGGTGCGAAACAGCACTGCACCGATCGACATGAACAGGAGCGCCTTGTACAAAATATGGCAGAAGGCATGTGCGGCCGTGCCGTCGAGCGACAGCTGCGTGCCGACGCCTATGCCAACGACCATGAACCCAAGCTGGTTGTTGAGGCTGTAAGCGAGCACCCGGCGCAGATCGTTTTCGATCACCGCATAGAAGATCGGGAAGGTGGTCATGACCGCGCCGATCCAGATGAGGCTTTCTTCGCCGGCATACCCGCGCGCGAGCGCATACACAGCGAGCTTGGTCGTAAATGCGCTCAGGAAAACCGTGCCGGTGATCGTGGCTTCCGGATAGGCATCCTGCAACCAGTTATGCAACAGCGGAAACGCGCACTTGATGCCAAAGGCCACGAAGATCAGTGTCGTGCCAAATGTGCCAAGACCCAGATGATCGAAAGCGATTGAGCCCGTGTGGGCATAGTGGACAGCGACACCCGCAAGCAGGATCACTCCCGATCCAACCTGGATAATCAGGTAACGTAACCCGGAGCGATAGGCAGCCTCCGTACGGCTCGCCCAGATCAGGAACACGGACGAGATCGCAGTGAGTTCCCAGTAGACAAACAATGTAACCAGATCGCCGGCAAACAATGCCGCGATCGCGCTTCCCGAGTAAACGAGCGCAGCGACCTGCTGGCCGGTTTCCTTGAGTCCGAGCGCATAGATGCCGGCCAGGAACGCCGCAAGATAAAAAATGTAGCCGAAAATCAGGGACAGCCGGTCGACGCGTATTAACTCAAGCGTCAGGCCGAAAATGCCGACGGTAAATGAAGTGTCCTGGGGGATCGCAAGAAGCTGCAGGAAACCGAGCACCGGGAGCGCCAGCATCAGCGCACCGCGCAGACGCACAGGCACCAGCGGCAGAATCAGTCCGCCGAGGACGAGTATCAGCCCAGGCGGCAGGCTAGCGATCATAGTGATCCTCCGGCCGCTTCAGCAGTTTTCGCAACTGCTTGGAGACAAGCACGAGGCCAACGCAAGCCACAAAACCAAACCACGCGTGAAACCCGAACCATTCCTCGAAGTGGAAATAACCGTGTTTGTCGTAAAAGAGATCGGCAAGGATACTCAGCGCGCATGCAATCCAGAGTCCGTAATACACCTTGCTCACATTGCCCGGATTGTCGAGCCACCGTTTGCGCTTGTCATCGTTCATCGTGTCGCTCCGTTTTGCGCGATCGCCGACAGCA
>CAYVLL010000018.1:1514-23298 GCA_964452235.1 uncultured Woeseiaceae bacterium | reverse complement strand
GCTCTCGCACGTTACCGGGCCAATCGTACTCCCGAATCGCAGCCGCCTGGCTGCTCGTAAGCTTCAACGTCTTCCGGCCGAAATCCTGGCACGTGGCATCGAGAAAATGCTGCGCCAGTTGCACGATATCGTCGCGCCGCTGGCGAAGAGGCGGCACTTCGATCGGAAAAACGCTGAGCCGATAGAAAAGATCCTCGCGGAAATTACCGGCTACTATCAGTTTCTCGAGGTCGCGATTGGTTGCTGCGATCACTCGGACGTCGACCGTTTTCGTGATGTCGTCGCCAACGCGCTCGAACTCGCTTTCCTGCAAGACTCGCAGCAGTTTGCTCTGCAGGTCCAGTGGAATCTCGCCGACCTCATCCAGGAACAGGGTGCCGCCATCTGCCAGCTGGAAGCGACCCACACGATCGCGGTGCGCCCCAGTAAACGCCCCTTTCACGTGCCCGAAAAATTCGCTTTCAAACAGTTCTTTCGGAATGGATGCGCAGTTCACCTTTACGAGCGGCCCGTCCGCCCTCGAACTACGTGCGTGGATAGCCCGCGCGACCAGCTCCTTGCCGACGCCTGACTCACCCAGGATCAGTACGTTGGCAGGCGTCTGGGCGACAGCCTCAACCTGGGAAAGCATATGCTTCAGCGCAGGGCTTTGACCTACGATGCGCCCGAAATTCATCGCCACATTTACTTCTTCGCGCAGGTAATCACGTTCCCGTTCGAGCTCTTCGCGCAACTGAGCGTTCTCGGCGAGCGTGCTGCGCAGTGCGCGCTCCGCCCGGTTTCGCTCGGTTACATCCTTGGATGCAACCAGCATGCGATGCACCATCCCTGCAGAATCGCGCTCTGAAATGGCCGATTGAACGACGTCCATGACCTTGCCATCCCTGGTCACCATTTGCCTTTCTTCATTGCTGAATTCTCCACCGCTGATGATTTCCTGAAGCCGGCCGCTCGAGAAGCGCTTTCGATCCGAGCTGCTGTAGAACTCGACAATCGATCGTCCGACGACTTCTTCGCGCGTGTAGCCCATTTTTTGCAGCCAGTGGTCGGTGACAGTGACAATATTGCCGTCCGCGTCAACCGTGTGCAGCATGGCGGGCGTCGCCCGGTATAGCTGCCGATATTTCCAGTCGGCGCGCGCCTGGTCGGCGGCTTCAGTGTACATCGCAATAGTCCGAATAAAGTGTCCGTCGGGATCGTGTTCGACGCGGGAATTGGTCAGGCATTCGACCACTTCGCCGGATTTGGAAACGAATGCAATCGGCTTGTTTTCCAGTCGGCCGGTGCGACGCAATGTCGGCATGAACTCCTTCTCGATACGCTGCGCGCTTTCCGCGGTCACAAATTCAGCCGGCCGCCGTCCGATCATTTCCTCGCGCAGGTAGCCGAGCCTCGCAAGAAAGGCATCGTTGACGTCGAGGTAGTGCCCGTCGCTGCCGATCGAGGTCGCCATGGCCGGCGCCTTGCGAAAAAGCCATTCGTAATCGTTGCTCGACTGCATCCATGAAGTGTACACGGAATTCCGTAAAGTGCGTTACGATTTCCCGTAAGTCACGAAATTCCGTTATGCGCATTATTCAGTTAACTCATTGTTTTACCTGATATTCAGAAGTTGGCACGAGTCCTGCAATAGCAAGTAGCAAATTCACTGGCGAATTTGATTATTACTCGTACGGCTCGATGAAGACGCCGTTGACAAGGAAAGGACTCAGAAATGAAACATTCACTTTATGGCGCGCTGGCTGCCCTCATGCTGTTGACAGTTACTGTTACAGCGGCTCCCGTTGTTCTGGCCGACGACCGGTCCCAGGCCGCCAACAGTCATTCGGCCGCCGACGCGGAACAGACCAGCCTGAATCACGCGGCGGACGCACACGTAGAGACAGTGGCAGAAGCCGCGAACGCGGTACGTTCGGCTATCAAGCTCGACCTTGATATTCGGCTGGTCGCAGAAAAATCAGTTCTGGTGGCCACCGACCTGCTGTAGGTCGCTGCCAGACAGATCAGGCAATCCTTCGCGGGCATGCCGCGGTTCGGGCCTCTCTCCCCCCTTGGGCCCGGATCGCGGCGCCCGGAACAACGCTGGTTCGGACACTGGCGAAAACGGACCTGGAAGGTTCGGCGGCAAACCCCCCTTTGCCGTTCCTCTTGGGGAGCCGGGGCCCGCTCCGTGTCGGATCGGCCCGCTGATCGATCATCGAATTCAGCTGTCCCGGCTCCTGTCTTTCGCTGCATTGTTCTCCTCAATCCTGGAGCTTGCTGTCGGTTGTCGTTTTTCGGCTCGCCGGCGCCGGTTGTGCGAATTCTGTGAGCGGATCGTGTAGCGGGCTCGACGGAGCCAGTAGCGCGCCCAGGCAAATTCGAGGCCTAGAATCGCAAGCCCGGCGGGAATGAATACGATGGCCGGGCCCGGCGTAACGATCATGATAATGCCGAGTAGCAAGACGGTAGCGCCCACAACACCGATCACAATCCGCCGCACGGCCTTGTAGGTCATGTCCAGTAATCGCTTCATACCCCAATTCTGCCCCAAAAACGCGGCAACGCCGATCGAGCTTGAATTTTTTTCCGTCTGACGTAGCCTTTAGCGGATGAGATTACGCCATGCCTTGCTCGGGCTGCCGATTGCACTGTGCCAGTCGCCGCTCGCCGTAGCGGACACGCAACCTCGCATTGCACTAATCGCCAATGCACCCTTGGTCAGGGTGTCGCCGCAACCGGCCGGCCGGCACTTTGTCGACCTGCCTGCTCTTGAGTATTCGTTCGATATTGACGCGCAATGCAACGATGACTGGGTCGCCGAATCGCTTTTCCTGAATGTTGCCGACACACGGCTCAGGTTCAATGCAGAACAACTGGCCGCCAATCAACATGATCGTACAGTTCTGCGCGTATCCGAGCGCCAGCTTGCACCGATTGCCGTACATGACTTCTGTGCTATCGAGAATGTTGGGAATGCGGGCGCGAGTGCCGGTAGCGGCGCAGCTGCGGGCAATGCCCCGACAGAGGGGTCAGTACACTTCGCCGCTCAGGAACTTACGATAATAGCAGCGTTGTCGGCTCACGCCTCGTTACGTTGCGCCAATGACAGCCAGCAAAGGGTTACGTATGTTTCCCAGCCATTGGACCTGACATTGGCTTGCGGAGATGCGGATCTTTCGGAGGTCGCTGACTGAGGACGCCGCTGCAGTGTCCGTGGCTGGATTCGAGAGCTGGACTCGAGCACGGCTGCAATCACTCCACCGGCGTCCTGACCGTACCCATTCCCAGATGAAAGTCAAGGAATGACATGGTTTTCTCCCAAGCAAGTTGCGCCACTTCCGCGTTGTAGTTGTTGCCGCTCGGATTCGCGAACGCATGACCGACATCCGGGTAGATAATGATCTCGTGGCTCTTGTTGAGCGCTCGCAGCGCATCTTCGAAGCCTTGTACAGTACTTACCGGAATACCGCGATCATTACCGGCAAACAGGCCGAGTATCGGCGCATCGATCGGCGCCAGCATCTCCCGATCATCCGTCACCTGACCGTAATAGATAACGAGCGCATCGAGCTCGTCCGGCAATAACATGCCGGCGTTCAGCGCCCAGCCGCCCCCGAAGCACCAACCCAGCACGCCTATCCTCGGCGCACCAGCTGTTTCCTTGACGAAGCTGAGGGCCTGACGAATGTTCTCGTTAGCTCGTTCCGGGTTTTCCACGACCTCGAGCATCAACTGTCGCGCGTCCGGTGAAAACTCCGCCGTTTTGCCGTTGAAAAGGTCCACCGCAAGAACGATATAGCCCTCCCCGGCGAGTCGGTCCGCCATAGCGCGAACGCCCTCATTAAGGCCCCACCACTCGTGCACGACAATGAGCGCAGGCAACGGATCGACCATATCGGACGGGAAAACGAAGTGACCGTAGACCAGCACGTCCTCCACTTCGGCATACGGCAAGGTCTCAGCCACTACACTGCGTTCTGGTTCGATTCCGGCTGCAGCACTCGGCGAGCCATGATCCCCTGCGTGCTCGCCAGACATCGCGTCGACGTGCTGGCGTGCCGCCGATTTATCGGCTGAGTCACTGCCTGGCTGACAGCCTGTAAGTCCCCAAATAACAGCCAAGATCGCACACAATATCGCGCCCATTGGACTGAAGGTGAGCGAAGTTCGCCCGCGATTCTCCCCAAGCATTGCCTGACTCCGATTGACCCGGCCAACTCCGGAAAGTGTAAAGCAAAACGGCTTAGTGTGTCGCTGGAATGCCGGAACCGGATTGCCGGGCCGCTTATCGGTCTTCATCATCTTCCCACTCGCGCAGCTTGCTTCGATCTACCTCCAGCCACTGCTGCCGGCTCTTGCGCATGTAGAAAACGACCTTGGCTCCGACGTAGACGACGATACCCCCGACGATGAGTATCACAACCCAGTATCCTTCAAACATGCCAGCACCGCAGCAAAGACCTCGTCCGGATGAGTCTAACAGCGAACGGCGGCGATTCCTGAAAATGCCCGCGCCTGCCGACTGCGGCATCAGAACAGGCCGAGTTAGTCGATGGCGCCTTCAGCGGTACGGATGCATTCAGCTATGATCCAGTTACAGAATCCCGATCCAGTCGCCAACTGAAGCGTTCACTATGGGCCAGGCACCACTCATTGAGATCCGCGACGCGACGGTATGGCGTGGCACAACGCGCGTTTATCATAATTTCAGTCTCACGATCGAACAGCATGAGCAAGTGGCCATTCTTGGACCTAATGGCTGCGGCAAGACCACTTTGCTGAAGCTCATCAATCGAGAACTCTATCCAGTCGTGGCGGATGGATCGTGGGTGCGTATCCTGGGTCGCAACAACTGGAATGTCTGGGATTTGCGCTCACGCATCGGCATCGTGTCTCATGATCTGCATGCGCGTTATCGCGATACGACACTGGCCCGGGACGTTGTCGTGTCAGGTTTCCTGTCCAGCGTAGGCATCCACGGCATCCTGCACACGCGAGTTACGGCCGAGCAGGTATCGCAGGCTATCGGCATCCTGTCCGACCTGGGCATTGGAGAACTAGCAGATACGCCGTTCGGACAAATGTCGACGGGACAACAGCGGCGCTGCCTTCTGGCGCGGGCGCTGGTTCATGAACCGGATACCCTGATTCTCGATGAACCGACTTCCGGACTCGATCTCGCGGCGAGTTTCGATTACCTGGAGCGCATCCGTCAGCTCGTTGCCGAGGGCCGAAACATCGTTCTCGTAACGCATTCCCTCAACGAGATTCCGCCGGAGATCGAACGCGTGATCCTGATTCGCCAGGGCAAGATCATTGCTGACGGCCAGAAAGATACCGTTCTGACGGTCGAGAATTTGCGCCGTACCTATGACACGCGTGTCCGCCTCACCACGGTAGACGGCTACTACCTGGCCTATCCCGCAGAAAGGCCATGACCGGCTTCACTGGAATTCCAAAACGTGACGGACTACGATGCGCCGTGTGGTTAATGTGCCTAGTCTGAGCGAATGACTCGTCGACTTTTACTGATGACCGCCTTTTGCTCCCCCCTGCTGGCAGGCCTGTCCGCACGTGCAATCGCCGCTGACGAGAGCACTGCTGAGTCCTTGGGTGAGGTGACAACAGGACTGACCAACCATGGACCCGCCACACTTATCATTGCCGCTGCTGCCGTACTGCTCCTGTCGCTTCTTCTGCGGGGCGCTACGGCGCGCCTGAGCCGCTTTGTCAGCCGAAAATTCGGCGAGCGGCGTATACGACGCGTACTGCGGCGCCGTAGTCCGGATATCCTGCAAGACTTTATTTTGCCGGGGGTATATGGCGGACTCACGCATATTGATTACGCAGTCCTGACATCCGGTGGCATTATTTGTATCCAGACCAAACATTACAACGGTACCGTCGTTGGTGGCGAGGATGAGCCCCAATGGCAGAATGTCGACGGTACCCGGCGCCAGAGGTTTCTGAACCCGCTGATACAGAATGCCGGTCGAACGAAAGCAGTTCAGAGGGCTGTGCCGGGTGTCCCCGTAGCCAATCTGGTTGTATTTACCGGTTCAGTGCATCTCACCTCAACTAAATCAAGAAACGTCATTCATGTGCGCGACCTCGACAGCTACATTTCCAGGTTCGTTTTCGGTCCGTGCAAAATCAAGGACTGGGATGCCATCTGGTTGACCTTGAAAGCAGCCGCGCTCACCGACGAAGACTCACGCAAGGATTTTCACGCCCAATTGAGCTTTTCCTGATGGCATGCTTTTCCTGATTGCGTATCGCGCAAGGGCGTGCTGGTCATGCTGATGGGCACCACAGGCGTCGTCGTTGGTCCGGTCGTTTCGTATGCCTTTGTGCATCGGTGGCTGGCGCCGGATGCATGGACAGGATTCAGTGCGCTGGCTCATCGGGCGCGCATCGTAGCCTGATAGTAAATTCGGAATGGCTGCTTTGGGTGATAGTCTCAGGTGATGTCCAAGGCATCCCGCTGGATAGGCATCGTGCTTATTGCCGTTCTCGCTACATGCGCGGGAGCGGCTGGCTGGCTGGCGTGGTTATGGCAGGATCGCGGCGCAGTTGCCGACCTCGGTTGGCCCGAAGCGGCGACTGCCGGTCAACAGGATGAGCACGTGTCGGGTGAGTACGTGACAGTTACCTGGCTGGGTATCACTTCCCTGCTATTTGATGACGGGGAAACTCAGATTCTGGTCGACGGCACTTTTTCGCGTGCCACGCTATTTGAGATCCTCGCCCAGCGGCGCATCTTTTCCGATGTCGCCACCATCAACTATGCGCTTGCCGAGTACCGTCTTGACAGGCTGGCGGCGATCGTTCCGGTTCATTCGCATTTCGATCACGCGATGGACGTCGGTCATGTCGCGAACCGCACATCTGCGGTTGTCCTCGGTTCCGAGTCAACCGCGAACATCGCGCGCGGATCGAATGTACCGGTCAACCAGTATCAGATTCTGGCGAATCACGAATCGCGCCAGTTTGGTAGTTTCAAGATTACTCTCATAGAAACGGGACATGCACCGGTCGGTCCTGGCAATACTGGCTTGTTTCCGGGCGACATCGAAGAATCGTTGCGTCAGCCGGCACGCATCGCGGATTGGCGATCCGGCGTCGCATGGTCGATTCTCATCGAACATGTCACCGGTTCGGCACTTGTTCAGGGCAGTGCCGGCTTCGTCGAGAACGCGTTGCCTGAGGACGGTGCGGAAGTTGTCTTTCTCGGCATCGGCGGACTGTCCGCACTTGGTCGCGACTATTTGGAGAACTACTGGGCACAAACTGTTCAGCGAACGGGCGCCCATCGCGTATATCCGGTGCACTACGACGATTTCACCAAGCCATTTGGAGAGATTGCACTGTTTCCAAAAGTCTTTGACGATGTCTTGAAGACGGCTGGCTGGATCGACGAGTTGTCGTCCGACCTGGATCACCCGGTTGTCGTGGAGTTGCTGCCGTTCGGACGACCGGTAACGATTTTCGGGCACTAGCCCGCGCTTCACTCCGGGTACAGTTCCGACAGGAACTCTGCCATTCCCTTGGGCCGTGCCAGGAGTTGCTCTTTGGCCGCTTTGTCGAGTCGTTTGAGGCGACGTTCCACGCGTAACGCCATGCTCCGGTCTCCTACGGTCCATTGACCGACGAGTTCTAGTGGTGCTCGACCACGCAAATACCTCGCGCCGAGTGCTCCGTCTCGATGTTCCTGCAGGCGCCGCGTAACGTCAGTGGCAATTCCGGTGTAAAGGCTGTTATACCGGCATCGCACCATATAGACGCTCCAGCATTTGTCGCTTGCAATACTTTCAGGCATTGCCGCCACACAAGGTATTGCCCAACACACGAAAAGCGCCGGCCTCGATACTTGCCTTGTTGGCAGCCGAATTCTCGTAAGTCAGGACGATCTGACTGGCTCCATCGAGCGCGTCGAGCGGTTCGGCAAGTTCGAGCGTCAGGACATTGCCGGTCAACCGGGCTTCCCTGATAAGATCGCTGCCACCAAACTGGTGTTCATTAATTTCAAGATAAAGCGATTCGTCCGACTCATTTTCCGAAGCCCGCATAAGCAAAAGATAGTCTTCGATGTCACCGCTCAGAGTCGTTCTTGCGAAGAACAACATCGTTGCGTTTTCGCGGACATCGAAAGCGACTGTGTCATAGCGTCTATTGATGGGCATTTGGTCTCAGCGGTTGTGGGATCCTGGACAGTGTACGCCTATCGACACATGCCTGTGCGGTATTGAGACCACGGCCGACAGTTTACTCACAGCGAATTGCTTCGATTCGCGCGTCCTTCTCTTCCCAGACCATGGTCAGCCACTGGTGAAACGCTGCCCGATGGGCACGATCATTGACGTAATCACCCTGCAACATCCAGTCCTCGACAGCACGCCGCTGCACGTCTACGACAACGCGCTGGAGATGCCCGCAACACATTCTCCAGAATTCCGTGACACCCCGCGGATAGACGATCGTAACATCGAGTATGTGATCAAACATCGAGCCCATCGATGAAAGCGCCAAAGCGATGCCTCCGGCCTTGGGCGGCAGTAGATTGTCGAAGGGAGAATTGCGCTGTGCCTTCTTCTCTGTACTGAATCGCGTGCCTTCGAGAAAATTGATTATCGACGTCGGTGTTTCCCTGAACTTCGTGCAGGCAGCTCGTGTTGCTTCGAGATCCAGGCCTTTCTTGTGCGGATTCTTTGCCAGGTAGGTTTTCGAATAGCGCTTCATGAAAGGCATATCAAGCGCCCACCAGGCAATCCCCAGAAACGGAAACCAGACCAGCTCCTGCTTGATAAAGAACTTGAGAAAGGGAATGCGACGATTGAAGGCTGATTGCAGCGCAAGGATATCGACCCAGGATTGATGGTTCGACAGGAGAAGATACCACCCCTGGCGATTGAGGCCTTCGATGCCGCGTATATCAAGAAGATCGCCATCCCGCAGTCCCAGAATAATGGCGTTGCCACTGACCCAGTTCTCACCCAGGGCCATCAGGCTCCGGGTCAGCAGGCGGCGCAAGCCCCTGGCGGGGATCAGAAGCTTTACAACAGCCAGTAGAAAAAGGGGCACGAACCAGAAAATGGTATTGAACGCCAAAGCGGCAAACACAAGGAGCCCGCGCAGGTTGCTTCGGACGTTCGTCAGCATCTGTTCTCCTGCCTCCAGTGACCCACGCTGCATTCTCGATGCTGCATTGTACCGGCAACTGCCGCGCAATTCGGGACAGGCTATGTCGGTTGCCGGAGCTTGTGTCTAGGAGTACTGTCTCCGGCAGGCAACCCTGTTACCAGAGTGACAAGACATGACCATCGCACTCAATGTCAATGGCGAATCGTTTGCCATCGATGTGGATCCTGCCACGCCGTTATTGTGGGTCATTCGCGAACAACTGCGGCTGTCCGGCACCAAGTTCGGTTGCGGTATAGCCCAGTGCGGCGCATGTACTGTGCATCTGGATGGGCAGGCAATTCGCGCCTGTGTCACACCAGTACGGGCCGTTGGCGATCGACAGGTTACTACGATAGAGGGAGTGGGCAGCGCTGCAATCGGTTTGCACGCCGTTCAGCAGGCATGGATCGATGAACAGGTGCCACAGTGTGGTTATTGCCAGTCTGGACAGATCATGTCCGCAATTGCTTTGTTACAGCAGAACAATGAGCCGAGCGACGCTGAAATCGATGCAGCGATGAAGGGCAATATCTGCCGCTGTGGCACTTACCAGCGCGTGCGTCGCGGTATCCGGCGGGCAGCAGCAGCTCTTGCTGACACCGCGGAGGTCGGGAGCAATGCGGCAGGGAGTAACTCGAATGCGTAAATGGACGCGCCGCGCCTTCATTGCGACTGGCGTGCTGGCGGGGGGCGTGGTTATTTTCGGGGTCGCCATTCAACCGGGCGTCCGGACAGACCGCGTCGCCCGTCTCGTCGCCGGAAGTAATGAAACGCTACTCAATGTCTGGGTCAAACTGGCCCCGGACAATTCGATCACGGCGATTGTGCCGCATGCGGAAATGGGCCAGAACGCGCACACGACGCTGGCCATGATGCTGGCCGATGAGATGGACGCCGCATGGCCGGACATGCGAGTGATCGAAGCTCCGGCGCACAGGGAATACGCGAACTACGCTCTGGCGCGCGGTTTCGCACTCGGTGACCGGAATTTTCCGGCGTTCCTGGTTGACTCAGTCGACGGCTTTTTTCTCAAGGCAACGCAGTTTATGGCGCTGCAGATTACCGGTGGCAGCCTGTCGGTGCGAACGACCGGTCAACTCGCCATGCGGACCGCCGGCGCTGCCGCGAAAGCAGTGCTGTTTCAGGCCGCCGCCGACGAATGGCAAGTGCCGATTGCCGAGCTATCCGCAAGCTCAAGTCATATCTTGCATGAGCCGAGCGATAAACGCGCCCCGTATGCGGCGTTCGCAAGCAGAGCTGCCACCCTTTCGCAGCCGGCCCGGCCGGTACTCAAGAGCGTCAGGCAATTTACGTTAATGGGCACTTCCGTACCGCGACTCGACGCGCCTGCGAAAGTCGACGGCAGCGCTCTATTCGGCATAGACGTCGTTCTGCCTGACATGAAAGTTGCGACCGTGAAAGCATCACCCGTATTCGGCGGCACCGTCGAGTCCATTGATACGGCTTCGGCACAGGCCATGCCCGGGGTGCGGAAGGTCATTAATCTCGGCGACGCCGTAGCGGTCGTCGCCGATGGCTACTGGCAGGCCAGGACCGCCCTCGATCGCGTCGCCGTGAATTTCACAAGCACCGATAGTGTGCGAATCAGTCAAGAAGATATTTTCGAGCAGTTTGCACAAGCGCTCGACAATGCTCAGTCGCTCGGCGGCGGAAGCACTGACTACAAGACCGGCGATACGCACAATGCCATGTCGGGAGCTGAAGGAATACTCGAAGCTGAGTACCGCGTACCGTATCTTGCCCACGCAACCATGGAACCGATGAATTGCACGGCCTGGGTGCGCGACGGCCAATGTGAGCTGTGGTTGGGTACGCAGAACCCGTTAGGCTTTGCAAAGGAAGTTGCTGAAGTGCTGGATATGGAACTATCGCAGGTCCGTGTCCACAACCAGTACCTGGGAGGCGGCTTTGGTCGCCGTGCTTTTCCCGACTTTGCAATACAGGCAGCTCGCATCGCGACGGATGTGCATTACCCGGTCAAGCTGATCTGGTCGCGCGAAGAAGACATGCAACACGATCACTATCGACAGGCCAGTATCAGCCGCTTCCGGGCCGGCATCGACGCCGCGGGTAACCCCCTTGCCTGGGAGAATATCTACGTCGACAAGCATGATCCGGTCGAGGCGCCGTGGATTCCCTACGGTATTGCAGCCCAGGACATACGGTACGTCGAAAGCAAGACACATGTCCCCTGGGGATTCTGGCGCAGCGTAGATCATTCCCTGCATGCGTTTTTCACGGAATCATTCATTGATGAAATCGCGGTTTTCGCGGGCAAGGATCCTTTCGCCTACCGGCACGATCTGCTGGCCGACAATCCGCGATTCCAACGTGTTCTGGACCTCGCAGCGGAAAAGGCCGACTGGGGCAGTTCGCTTGCCGGCAATGCAGGACGTGGGATTGCCATCCACCAGTCTTTCGGCACTATTGTTGCGCAGGTAGTGGAAGTAGAGATCGACGAAGGCAGGGTCAAAGCACGTCGCGTGGTATGCGCGGTGGATGCAGGATACGCGATCAATCCGGACGGCATCGCCGCTCAGATGGAAAGTGGTGTCATTTACGGACTAACCGCTGCTCTATACGGTGAAATTTCGATTCAGGACGGCGCAGTTTCCCAGGGTAATTTCCACGACTATCCGATGCTGCGGATGGATGAGTCGCCAATCGTCGAGACCTGGATCATCGACAGCGGCGAACCGCTTGGCGGTGCCGGCGAACCGGGCACGCCAGCCATCGCACCGGCACTCACGAACGCTATTTTTGACGCTACGGGTGTGCGCGTTCGCCAGTTGCCGGTACGCAACCATGATTTGCGCCTGAAGGATGCGGGGCGCCGCGACATAGCGTAGATTTCAGTCCTGGTTGCCGGTGGACACTTCGATGCGCGCCATTCTGGTCGACGGCGCCTGAGTTTGCGGTCCGGAACTTCCAACGATTTTTGTACTGCAATCCATGGAGCCTGTCCAGTGAACATTCTGTATCCGCTTTTTGCTTTGTTTGCGCTAACGGCGTTTTGCGCGTTCCGGCTCGGATACCTGCGTTTTACTGCGGTCAAGCGCGGCGATATCGATCCTCGATTTTTCAAGCTTTACAATGGTTTCGAGGAACCGGACCACTTGCGAGCTTATTCACGCCATCTCGTCAATCTGTTCGAGGCACCTGTACTTTTCTATGTAGTCGTCGTGATCGCGTTTGTGACCGGGTTTCATGGCTTGTTACCGCTATTGCTTGCCTGGGCATATGTGATCTTGCGCTATGGGCATAGCATCGTGCATCTCACGACGAACAACGTCTTGCTGCGCTTTCGCCTGTTCGCGTTGAGCTGGCTGGTGCTGGCGATTCTCTGGCTCGTCGTTTTCGGCGCGATCGCAATGCGCTGATCGGGACATGCCACCAGCACCTGTCCAGTTCAGTCGGAATCTCGTAGGATTCTCCCCATGTCCGTAACGCGATTGAGAAACATTGCGCCGATTGGCGTCGAGCAAATGGGGAATCTTGCCGACAGCTTGCGGGATCCCGAGGTCCTGCGGCTGGAAAACCTCGATACCGATTTGCGTCCGCCGCGCGTTGCCATCGCCAGCACGAAGAGTGCAGTGGATGACGACAGTGCCAACAGTTACCTGCCCTTCGTCGGACTGAATTCGGTGCGTGAATCGGCAGCCGCGCTGGTTTCCAGGCAATCCGGCATCGCTTACGACTGGAAAACCGAGTGCATCATCAGCGCCGGTGGCCTGTCTGGCATTCTCAACGTTCTGCTTGCCGTTCTCGAGCCCGGTGACCAGGTGCTCCTGACCGACCCGAGCTACGTCGGCCTGATCAATCGTGTGTACCTTGCCGGCGGCATTCCGCGATTCGTACCGCTTGTGCCGGGCCCTGAGGGGTGGCGGCTGGATCTTGTTGCGTTGGCCCAAGTCGATGCTGCCCCGGTACGTGCCGTGTTGATGATGAGTCCATCCATGCCGAGTGGCGCCGTTCTGGACAGCGGCGAATGGCAGGCAATTGTCGACTTCTGCCAGCGGGCGAAGTGCTGGCTGATAAACGACGCCGCGATGGAACGAATTTTATTCGACGGCCGCGAGGTTGTGCATCCGGCATCGTTTTCCGGCACTACCGACAAGGTTGTCAGCATTGGCTCGGCATCGAAGGAGTACCGCATGATCGGCTGGCGGGTCGGCTGGATTGTCGGGCCTGCACAACTCATCGCCGACGTAGCGCGCGTCAGTCTCAGTAACGTGGTCTGCCAGACCGGCATCGCGATGGGGGCGGTGGCTGCTGCCATCGAAAGCGGTGACGATGGGATCAGCGCATGCAATCGGGAGTTACAGCGGCGACGGGACTTTTTACTCGATGAACTCAGGGACTTCCATGTGATTCCGCCGCATGGAGGCTGGTCGTTTCTCATCGACATGTCGCCGCTGGGCATCGATGGTGCTGAGGCGTCGCGCCGCTTGTTGAAATCCGGCAAGGTTGCCGCGACCCCGATGGTGAACTGGGGCAGCGGGACAGCTGCCAGATACCTGCGCATCGTTTTCGCCAACGAATCACTCGAGCGCCTTGCCGATATTCGCCAGCGCTTCCATGCGGCGTTCAGCTGAGAGTGTCACCGGAGACTCCCAATGAGTGAGCGTTATACGGTACAGGCAGCCTTGCGAGCCGTTGCCAGGTCAGACGACCGGGTTTACGGAATTTTGCTCGAGCACGGCACCCTGGAACTGGGCTTCTATCAACCGATCAAGGTCGATCCGCAACAACCACACGACCGCGACGAGGTCTATATAGTCCAGAACGGGTCGGGGTATTTCCTGTTGGGCGACGCCCGGCAGCCTTTCGAAGCGGGCGATGCGCTGTTCGTCCCTGCGGGCGTCGAGCACCGCTTCGAGGATTTCTCAGACGATTTTGCAACGTGGGTGATCTTCTACGGGCCGCCGGGCGGAGAGCGCTGAATGGGGCTTCCGGTCCTTGCGTCGATGGGCCCTTTCCTGGTGGCGACTTCAATGCAAGAAGCGCATTGCGGTGCCTAGCCGCACACACGGCATTCACTGGCTACTCGCGGTAGCCGTAACGCTGCTGCTCATTGTGTTTTGTATGGAGCCGATTCCGCAGGATCCTGCGTATCACGAGTTTGCGGATGCAAGAGCCATTTTCGGCGTGCCGAATTTCTGGAACGTCATGTCGAACCTCCCGTTTGTGATTGTCGGCGCGGCCGGCCTGGCATTTTTGAGCAGGTCGAAACGCCTGACACTTCTTCCGGAGTTACACAGCATCTACCGCTTGTTGTTCGTTGGCTGGATACTGACGGGGCTCGGCTCCGCCTGGTATCACCTGCAGCCGAGTAATGAGTCACTTGTGTGGGACAGACTCGGGATTACGGTGGCAATTGCGGCGCTTTTTTGCATCGTAGTCGGGGAACACATTTCACCGCGATGGGCCAGGCGCCTCATGCTGCCGCTGGTGCTGGCGGGCGTTGCTGCTGTGTTTTATTGGGCCTTCACTGAATCGCGCGGCGCCGGAGACTTGCGGCCATATGCATTAGTCCAGTTCCTGCCCGTGATACTCATAGCCCTGATTTTGCTGATTTACCCGTCGCCCTTCGATCGCTACCATTTTTTCTGGTGGGCAATCGCTTTTTACGCCGTCGCGAAGCTGTTCGAGTATGGCGATTCAGCGGTCTACGACTTTGGTGGACTGATCGGCGGGCACGCCCTTAAGCATCTCGCCGCCGCTATCGCCATGCTGGTAATTCTTGTTGGTATGCGAAGGAGAAGCCTGCGCCACTGAATGCGTATGGCCTTGCGGTTGGCGCATTCGCTATCATCCTGAATTCCAGACCACCTCGATGACCCGATCGAGCCCGGCGTCGCGAAACTTCGGCGGGCAATTCTCTATATCATCATGCTCCGCCACGCGCTGCAGATTTGGCCAATATCGACGCACCTCGTCCGGCATTACGGAAAACGGGGGTCCCGCGACACGCGCCTGTTCGTATTCCAGGGTAACCAGCAACCGAAAACAATCGTCGCGCATCAGGGAATCAAGGTGGGCCGCATAGTGCGGCCGCACGTCTCGCGGAATGGCGACCAGCGAGCCCCGGTCGAAGACGGCGTTGAATGGTTCATCCTCGAATTCGAAAAAATCGCCGCAGTAAAGCGTAATCGTGCGGTCCCGTGCGCAATAGCGGTCAAAGGTACCTTCGACGCGGTCGAACTCCAGCTCCTGTTCCGTGAAGAAGGCTTCGATGGCGATCGCGGACATTTCAACGCCCGTTACAGAAAGGCCACGGTCAGCCAGCCACAGGAGGTCCAGCGACTTGCCACACAGCGGTACGAGGACCCGAGCGCCGCTCGCAAGTTTCGGCCAATGTGCCTTTAACGCAGCATTGCCGGCCGGCTCATGCCAGCCGATTCGTCCCTCTGCCCAGCGATTGAGCCAGTCGCTTTCCATGATCTCAAACCCGTATTAGTCCGGTGGCGACTGCCTATCGTGCGGCAAGTGAGATTTGCAGTGCAACTGCGTCCTGCACCGAACGCGATTCCCTGTTTACCTGGCGCAATCAGTGCAGGTACCATCGGCGCGCGTGATAATCTGCGCCAAGTGTTCGCAGCCAGCTTTCGTCGCCGGTTGCGCCGAACCGGGGACCAGGAATTCGATGCCGAGCGCCGCTATCATCGACGGTAAGTCGAAAGCTGCAGAATTGACACGTGTCATTACCGAGACCACTGCCACTCTTTATGCAACGCACCAGCTGCGGCCGGGTCTCGCTGTCGTAATCGTCGGCGAAGATCCCGCCAGCCAGGTGTATGTCCGTAACAAGAAGCGAACGGCCGAGTCCTGCGGATTCCACTCAGTTCAGCATACGCTCGCAGAGGATTGCTCCGAAGACGACGTACTCGCTCTCGTGCAAGGACTCAACGACGATCCCGTGATTCATGGAATTCTCGTGCAATTGCCCCTGCCGAAACACATCGATGAGCAGCGCGTGACCCAGGCTGTCGCCGCGCACAAGGACGTGGATGGATTTCACTTCCTCAACATCGGCAAGGTCACCGCTGGTCACACGGAACACGCATTCGTGCCCTGCACGCCTGCCGGCTGCATGCGAATGATCCATGACCAGCTTGGCACCGATTTGTCAGGTCTGGATGCGGTGATCATCGGCCGCTCCAATATCGTCGGCAAACCAATGGCAAGCCTGTTGTTACAGGCGAACGCGACCGTAACGATATGTCACAGCCGCACACGAAACCTCGCAGATGCCGCGCGTCGCGCCGATATACTGGTTGCCGCCGTCGGACGGCCCGACATGGTCAGGGGCAGCTGGATCAAGCCGGGCGCGACCGTCATCGATGTCGGCATCAACCGCGTCGAGAGGGTGCAGGCGGGCGAGACGCGCACTGTGCTGACCGGAGACGTACATTTCGAGGAGGCCCGGGAGGTTGCCGGCGCGATAACGCCGGTACCGGGCGGCGTCGGGCCGATGACCATTGTCATGCTTATGTCAAATACCCTGCAAGCAGCCCAGGCCCGGCTCCGGAACCGCCCTCAAATTCAGGGACAGTGACCTTAAGGCCTGCTAACACATACCCGGTCAGAAACTGGATTTCGATTCCAGCAGGATTTGCACATCGTCGATTGTCGGATCACCGTCCAGCGGAAACGCAATATCCAGGTGGATCACATTCCTGCCGCCGCCCCGCGTCGGTCCGAGCCGCAAGCCGAAACCAACGTCCTTCAGCCAGCCGAGTGACGACCCGCCAACCGGATTCTCACCCCAGGTGCGGCCGATGTCGGCAAATACCGCGCCACCGACGCGCACCAGCCGGAACGGATACCAGTCCGTAAAGTAACGTTTCTCGACAGTAAACAGGACGCTACCGTCGCCCGCCTGGTAGCGCAGCGGGTAGCCGCGAAGTCCGCTGTCACCACCGAGTTCTATCGGATTGTCGAGGTCGAGTTCATGGCCGAAACGCCCCTCGACAGTCATGAAAAAGAGCCGCTTGCTGGAGATCTGGTTGTAGAAACGTGCCGCGATATCAATCTCGGCATTCGCTGATTCGCCGTCGTCGATTCTGCCGCTCGCTCCCGCCGCCAGAATCAGTGCTTTCTGGCGAATACTGCCGAAGCCAACGCTGGCGTCAATCGAATAGATTATCGAGTCACGATCAGAGCCAAAGCTGTCGCTGGCGTAACCCAATTTCGCCGTTACGCTGCGCCCGAGATAGAAGTCTTCCGTGCGTCCGATCTGGTCGCGATTCGAGGTCGTCTCGTAGCGGTCCTCCAGCAATTCGAAGCCGATGAAAGGATAGAGCAGGCGGCGGTCCTCAGGAAGCACGTTCGGCAATGTAGGGTCCGCCACCTGGCTGTATCGCTGATCGTCGTAAACGACACCGGCGGTCCAGCGCCGCACAAGATCGCCCTTCAGTCCCGCGGACCAGCCACCGAATGCGGCAAAGTAATCGGTCTCATGCTGGAACTCCGCAACCTCGTTGCCGAGATCATATAGACGTTCTTCCCGTGAATCGTCCAGAAAATCGAAGCCCGCCATCCAGCGCGCATCCAGTGCGAAGAAAGGGCGCACCAGGCTTACACGGGAGCTGTAGCCGTCCGACATATCGGAGAAGCCGAGGTATAGCGAGGCCCAGCTATGGCCGAGATTGGCATCTTCAAATTCGACCGTAGTTGATTGCCGATCGACGTCGTCGACGTAAGCGAAGCGCAGACGGGCGCCGCGGCCCAGAAGGTTGGACTCCGACAGCGACATTCGTGTCTTGTTTTCACCTCCGGATCGCGAAATAGACAAGCCCGGGTTCAGCGTCCACATATCCCGGGTGCGTACCTCGATATCGACCACACCGTTTTCGTAATGGAACGGCACAACCTGCGCGTCATACAAATAGCTTTTTCGACGCAGGATGCGCGCCGATTCCGCGACCAGGCGCCGGGAATATCGGTCGCCCTCGCGGAACAGCAGTTGTTGGCGAATAACTGAATCGCGTGTCAGGATATGCCATCGGTTGGCGAGGCGGTATAGCGCATTATTTTCCTCGGGATCGGCGGTATCGAACACATTCTCCTTGTGCAGGACGATTCTGCCAATTATGGCGCCTTCCGCTTCCAGCTCCGCGCCGTCCGGAATTTCGACCTTGGTCGCATTTTCCTCAACCAATGATTCCCGCGGCGCAGCAGGGGACTGGGCGTACGCTTGGGCACACCCAGCCAGCACCAGGAACGCCGCAAACATCTTCATATCGCTGCCGACTCGCGCAACCCGGCGATGTCGCTGGCTGAAAAGCCGGCCGCTTCCAGTACCTCAACGGTGTGCTTACCGTGTGCAGGCGGACCTCGACTGATTCTCCCCGGCGTCACAGAAAAGCGAGGTGCCGGCGCAGGTTGACTGACGCCGTCGACTTCAACGAAGGTCTGCCGTTCGCGATTGTGCGGATGTTCCCGTGCTTCGCTGAGATTCAGCACAGGAGCGAAGCAGGCATCGCTTGCCGCGAAAACCTCGCACCAGTCTGCGCGCGACCGCGTCCTGAATAGGCGCGCAAGAGCCTTTTTTTGTTGCGCCCATGCAGCGTTGTCGAACTGCGACTGGAACAAAGCATCATCGGCAAGGCCACACTTCTCCAGCAGTTCCCGATAAAAATGTGGTTCCAATGCGCCAACGGTTATGTAATTGTCATCCGCACATTGGTAGCTGTCGTACCATGGTGCTCCACCGTCAAGAAAGTTGCATTGGCGCGAGTCTGTCCATAATCCTTGCTGTTGCAATCCCACGAGTAACGAAGTTGCCAATGCTGAGCCGTCACTGATTGCAGCGTCAACGATCTGGCCTGTACCAGTCTGGCGCGAGTGCAATAGTGCGGCGAGAAGCCCGGTTGCGAGCAGCATCGCGCCGCCGCCGATATCACCAACCAAAGTCGGGGGCGCCGTCGGCGGCCGGTCCGCCGGCCCGCCATGAAACAGTGCGCCGGCCAGTGCGATGTAGTTGATGTCATGGCCCGCCGTTGCAGACAACGGCCCTTGCTGGCCCCAGCCGCTCAGGCGCCCGTAGACCAGTCGCGGATTGAGCGACAGACTGGGTTCGGGACCGAGGCCAAGCCGCTCCATTACACCTGGCCTGAAACCCTCTATAACCGCGTCCGCCTGCGCAATAAGTCGCAGGGCTGCGTCGGCGCCCCGCGGCGTCTTGAGATCAATACCGATCGATTTCTTGCCGCGATGGACGACATCGGTGTTGCGTGCGCCGCCCTGTTCCTCGGGAGAACCGGTTCCTGTTTCGTGCCCGAGACGCTCGAACAGTATGACCTCGGCGCCCAGATCCGCGAGCAACATGCCACAAAAGGGCACGGGGCCGATGCCCCCCGCTTCTATGACTTTGGTGCCCGCCAGTGGTCCCATATAGCGCCCGTAATACGTTCTGTTGACAGTTTCCGAAGGGTAACAGATCGCCTCACGGTGACCGCAATGCAGCGTGCTGGCCAGTTACACAGGGGTTGAGTATCGTTACCTACCGGCAGCTAAGGAGATCCGCATTGCAGGCAATGGGAGAGACATTTCGCACGATCTGGCTGAAACCGGACGATCCGGCAATTGTACAGATCATCGATCAACGCCTGTTGCCACACGAATACGTGGTGCGGGACCTGGTGAGCTGGAAAGACTGCGTGGTTGCGATCCGTGACATGCTTGTTCGCGGCGCGCCGCTGATCGGCGCCACGGCAGCGTGGGGCATTTACCTGGCCGCACTGACGGCCGGCAATCGACACGAAGTCATGCACGAAGCCGTGCACAAGCTTGGCGAAGCGCGCCCGACGGCTGTCAATTTGCGGTGGGCGATTGAGCGTATGACAAGGGTAATGCGTCGCTCGGAAAAGTCCGACGACCTGGTGCATATCATGCGCGCCGAAGCCCAGTCGATCTGCGACGAAGATATCGAAATATGCCGCGGCATCGGCCGACATGGACTGACATTGCTGGAGGAAATCGCAGCAATGAAGCCCGGCTCGCCTGTCAACATTCTTACGCATTGCAACGCAGGATCGCTGGCGACCATTAACTGGGGTACGGCAACTGCGCCGATTTACTTCGCGCATCGTAAAGGTATCCCGGTGCACGTCTGGGTTGACGAGACACGACCACGCAACCAGGGTTCGCAACTGACTGCCTGGGAATTGGCACAGAACGGTGTGCCGCATACGCTCATCGTCGACAATGCCGGGGGACACCTGATGCAGCACGGCAAAGTCGATATCTGTATAACTGGCACCGATCGCACAACGCGAACCGGCGATGTGGCTAACAAGATCGGAACCTACCTGAAAGCACTGGCTGCCGCCGACAACAACGTGCCGTTCTATGTCGCGCTGCCCTCTACAACGATCGACTGGACGATCGAAGATGGCCTTGCTGACATACCCATAGAGGAGCGTGACCCGGTCGAGGTCACTCATGTGCACGGCATGGCTGGAAACAAACCTGTCGACGTGCGTACGGTCGCCGCTGGCACGAATGTCAGCAACTTCGCCTTCGACGTCACTCCGGCATGCCTGATCACTGGCCTGATAACGGAACTGGGCATATGCGAAGCCAGTGCACAGGGATTGGCCGGACTGTTTCCTGAGCAGGCGAGACGCGCTTCGTGATCGATGAAGGCTATACAAAATTCATCGTAGACTGGACAGACCGAAAGCCGCTCTCTGCCAGGGAAACCGCCGACCTCGAACGGTGGCGAAAGCCCCTGCTCGATGCCGGTCTGGTAGGCTACTACGAGGAGCTCGGCATCGGCTATGGCAATATCAGCGTGCGTGCGGCGGACGACGGACAGTTTATAGTCAGCGGCACCCAGACCGGTCACTTGCCGACAACCGGACCGCAGCACTATGCGCTCGTGACCGGCTACGATATCGCAGCAAATCGCGTCTCGTGTCGCGGCGCCGTGCAGGCATCGTCGGAGTCGCTCACGCATGCAGCCATTTATGAGCTGGCCCCAACAATCAAAGCAGTGGTGCACATCCACGACATGTGCATGTGGAACGACCTCAAGAGCAAGGCTGCGACCACTCACGCCGACGTTGCCTACGGCACACCGGAGATGGCTGAGGAATTCCAAAGGCTCTTTCGCGAGACGGATTTTGCGGAGACAGGCATTGCCGCGATGGCGGGCCACGAATCCGGAGTCGTCAGTATCGGCCGGTCACTGCAAGAGGCGGCCAACCGTGTACTGGAGCTTCACGAAAGCCAAGTGCGAAACGACAAGGGGTAATCACATGAAATACATCGCTCGGCCCAGCAGCCTGTTGCTGCGAGCAATTCCACGGGCGATATCCGGTTCACCGTGCAACATGGAAATTTTGTGGCAAGCTATCGCGGTCAAACCATGAGATCAGTTTGTGAGCGGTACCCGAGCCGCGCGAAGAAATCTGGTTCGGCACAGATACCAATTACATCGGCCGATGTGGCCTGGGGGAATTTCGAACGCAACCCGAAGGGACGGGGCCTTTTTTCCGTCAGCTGGTTGTTGCGGCACTCTCGTTGTCGACTGTTACTGGATCGAGCCGAAAACGATAGGTACGGCAGGTTTTTTCTGTCGCCATTTGCTCAC
>CAYVLL010000018.1:0-1414 GCA_964452235.1 uncultured Woeseiaceae bacterium | reverse complement strand
GGATCGAGCCGAAAACGATAGGTACGGCAGGTTTTTTCTGTCGCCATTTGCTCACCCGCCTGCAGCGGCTCGAAGCTGGAACTGCGGATCGCACGCATCGCGGGCTTTCTGAAAATTTTGTGTGTGCTGCTGCGAATTGACGGTCGGATGACCTTTCCCTTAGCGTCGATGATGAAACACACGACCGTCTCGCCTTCTATGCGATCGCGGCGCGCAACGGTCGGATACTTGGGAAATGCAGTAATTGCCGGGGTCCTGTCCGACGACGAATCCGAAAAGTGTCGAACGGTGTCTTCTTCCTGGGCGAGCGCAACAGGCATCGTCGCCAGCAATAGCGATGCCAGTGCGGCACAGGGGCAGACGTTAGTGTTCCACTGATTGCTCATCGACACTGCGCTGGCGATCGTCGATTTCGATCTCTGGTGCAACCGGCTCGACTGCGTCGAGATACATGGCTCGTGCAATGCGCAAGGTGCGCGCTCCCGGATTGAGTTCTTCGCCCTTCAACAAATCGGCGTGTGCTTTATCGTACTGTTCCGTATTGATATAGACAACCGCACGGTTGTTGTAACCACGCCAGTTTCGGTCATTTCGTGTTAGCAAAAGGTCGCAGTATTTCAATGCTTCGTCGTAATTCCCAAGCATTATGAAACCTGCGCAAAGATTCGACAGTGCTGCTTCTTCTTCGCGCGCACCTTGCGCTACTTTCAAGCCGCGCAACGTCAGCCGGACCCCTTCGTCAGCGTGTCCGAGCAACAGCTTGTCCGCCCCGTCCTTGAGATCCGGGTTACGTGGACCGATGACCGTAACGGGCCCGTCCGCTGTTCTATCGGCGTTCTGGGCCCACCCGGCCGGTACGGCAACGAAGGCCAGGGCGAACAGAAGTGCAGCGTGTCTGCCCACGGTTATTCTCGTCAATTCGAGCCTCCATGGTAGCAGGTTAAGCATGCGCGGCGAGCAGTGCGCCTCGCACAAGCGGTCTGGGAGTTTCAGACCAGTTTTTCACGGAAAAATTCAACCGTCCGCTGCCAGGCCAACGCTGCCGCTTCAGCATCGAAGCGTGGCGTCGTATCGTTGTGAAAGCCGTGATTCGTGCCCGCGTACGTGTATTCGACGTACTCATGACCGGCGTTCTCCAGGGCCGCCCGGTAGGCCGGCCAACCTTCGTTGACCCGCGGATCGTCTTCGGCATGGTGTATAAGCAGCGGTGCACGTATTTTCGCTACCTCGTCCGCAGCCGGCTGACCGCCGTAAAATGGCACCGCGGCCGCAAGATCCGAAACGCGCACAGCCAGCATGTTCGATACCCAGCCGCCAAAGCAGAAGCCGACACAGCCGACAGTTCCGTTGCAGGACTCTTGCGACTGCAGGAACCTGACGGCAGCGACGAAGTCTTCCAGCATTTCGTTCCGAT
>CAYVLL010000017.1:1419-23795 GCA_964452235.1 uncultured Woeseiaceae bacterium | reverse complement strand
GTCGGTTACATGGCGTTTCTCGGGCTTGGCGCAATTTTTCTGCTCTAGCCCTAATATCAATACGAGAACTGACTCAGATCCCGGCTGACCCACGCCGGGGCAAAAAGCCGCGGTACAGCCGCCCCGCTGACAAAATCGAAAAGTTGATCTTTCAGTTGCATCGCGTCCGAATAGCCGAGATCAATCAGCGCTTGCGTATAGGATCGTTCGAATAACAGAAAACTCAATAGTCGATTCTCGGGGCCACCTTGCCCGCGAATTCCACGCAGTAGAACTCTCAACGGCAACGGCATATCGCGCCGGTGTTCATAAGCGAGTGCGCGCAAATCCTTACTGGGAACGATCATCATCGTATCGATTGCGCGCATGGCTTTCATCGGCCCCTCGCGATGTTCGGGCGATACGGCATCGATAAGCTGGTTGATCCGCGTCATTCGTTCGAGGTCGGAGTACAAACCGTCCATGAAAAGCGTATCCAGCATGTAGCCCGCAATCTGCGCGAAGTTCGGGTGAGTTGCAGGCGCACTCGGCTTTATGTCACCGGCCTCGTCACGGATGCCTATCACCAGGATCCGATCGGCACCAAGATGAACGGCCGGGCTCAATGGCGTGGCCTGTCGCATTGCCCCATCGCCGAAGTATTCGCCATTGATCGAGACGGGAGGAAATATCATCGGTACTGCAATACTGGCCATCAGATGATCGAGGTGCAGGTATTCCTTGATGCCGATACGGCGGGTTCGTGACCATGCGTCGTTGTCCGGCCTTGACTGAAAGAACGTGGTGGACCTCGCTGAACTGTATCCCGCCGCGGTTACGGCCACGGCATGCAAATAGCCGTCATCAATTGCAGTCTGGATTCGCGGAAAACGAAGATTCCGGCTCAGGAGCGAGCGCAAGGGCGAGTTGTCCAGCAAAGACTTTGGCATGCCAACCAGATAGCCGCCAAGAACGATCGCCGCGAACCAATGCAGGCTGCTCCTCAGCATGGTCCAGGAATCCGTGCGGAAGACCTGCCCGCTGTGGAAGTGGCCCCAAACGCGCTCGAGTTCGGCCACGGCGATACGAAAATGCCTGGCCTTGGTGGCAAGAACCACTGAATTGATAGCGCCGGCCGAAGTCCCGCTGATGATGGGAAACGGGTTGACGGTCCGGGCGGGCAACAGCTCTGCAATCGCTTTCAGCACCCCGACCTGAAACGCCCCACGCGCTCCGCCTCCCGGGAGTACCAGGGCTGTCTTTAGTTCTTGCGGCTGAACTTTCATAACGTCGGCGTATTATAGGGGTTGACCACACCGGCTGTGCGTGACGCCGGTCGCGCTCGATGGCACCATCCCTGAACTTAATGCGGCCCACCCCGTCCAATGTCGCTCTGGCAGGCTTTCACAACCAGAATCGGAGAGGAATCAGCTCGATGCACAGGATGATAGTACTTTCCGCAGCAGCATTACTGCTGGCGTTCCTGCCAATCGAATCGCTCGCCGACCAGGTCACTGAAGGAGATGCGGCGCCGGGTTTCGAACTCCGGGACCAGGATGGGAAAGTGCATACGCTCGAAGACTATCGTGACTCCTGGGTCGCCTTGTACTTTTATCCCAAGAACGGTACCCCGGGTTGCACCACGGAAGCCTGTGAGTTCCGCGACAACATCTTCGCGTTCGATCGACTCGGCTGCCAGGTATTGGGCATAAGCCTGGACGATGAAGCCTCTCACAAGGCCTTTGCCGAAAAGCATGGCCTGCCCTTCCCGCTCCTGGCAGACACAGACGGCGTTACATCCGATGCTTACGGCGTCAAGACGCGCATTCTCGGCATGACGTTTGCAAAGCGCCAGACTTTCCTGATTGGCCCGGATGGACGCATCGCGCGCCACTACGAGAAGGTCAATCCGGCGAGGCATTCACAACAGGTATTGGCCGATCTCGAATCCCTTATCGCGCAGAACGATCAATAGACCGAGCCATAGCAACAGTAGCAACGACGACGCCGGTCAATGCAGGCGTCGGATGGCTGATTCCAGTCCGCTGACCGACAGCGGGAACATGCGGTCATCCACCAGTTCGCGGATCAACTTGATCGAAGGCGTATAGTCCCAGCGTTGCTCCGGTTCGGGGTTAAGCCAGATCGCTTTCGGATAGGTATCGAGAAGCCGTTTTATCCAGACCGCGCCGGGCTCGTCGTTCCAATGTTCGACACTGCCACCAGCGTACACGATTTCGTACGGACTCATCGTCGCGTCTCCGACGAAAATCAGCTTGTAGTCGGCGCCGTATTTGTGTGCGATCGCAGACGTTGACACGCGCTCACCATGGCGACGACGATTGTCCTTCCACAGACTTTCGTAGATAAAGTTGTGGAAGTAGAAGTATTCAAGGTGCTTGAACTCGCTGCGTGCTGCCGAAAAAAGCTCTTCGCAAACCCTCACATGATCGTCCATCGAGCCGCCAACATCGAGGCATAGCAGAACCTTTACCGCGTTATGGCGCTCCGGCACCATGCGAAGATCGAGAAATCCCGCGTTGCGCGCAGTCTTGTCGATGGTCGTTTCCAGGTCCAGCTGGTCCGCAGCTCCTTCGCGAGCAAATTTGCGGAGCTTGCGCAACGCAATCTTTATATTGCGCGTCCCCAGTTCAACCTTGTCGTCCAGATTGCGGTATTCACGCCGGTCCCATACCTTGGTTGCCCGACGGTGGCGCGAGCCCTCTTGCCCGATACGAACTCCCTCCGGGTTGTAACCGTACGCACCGAACGGTGATGTGCCCGCCGTACCAATCCACTTGTTTCCACCTTCATGGCGTTCTTGCTGCTCTTCCAGCCTGTCTCGTAACGCGTTCATGAGATTTTCGAAGCCGCCCATCGACTCGATCAGCGCTCGCTCCTCGTCGGATAGCAACAACTCCGCCTGGCGAGTCAGCCAATCCTGGGGCAGTTCTGTCGCGAGCGCCCGAAAGACGTCATCGGCGCCGGCGAAATAGGCCGAAAAAACCCGATCGAAGCGATCGAACTGGCTCTCGTCCTTGACGAGACAAGCACGAGACAGGAAATAGAAGTCCTCGACGCTCTGTCCAGCCACCCCCGCCCGCATTGCCTCGAGCAATGTCAGGAGCTCGGTAATTGACGGCTTCAGGCCGCCTTCACGCAGAGTGAAAAAGAAACTCGTCAGCATGAACTATTGTGACTATTGGGTGCGGGAGCGGCGATCCAGAAACACCAACTGTTCGAACAAGTGTACGTCCTGCTCGTTCTTCAGAAGTGCTCCATAGAGAGGCGGTATGGCATTTCGGGAGTTGTCGCTTCGTAAAGCTTCAGCCGGAATATCTTCTGCCAGGAGTAATTTGATCCAGTCGAGCAACTCCGACGTCGACGGTTTCTTTCTGAGGCCCGGAACCTCCCGGATCTTATAGAACGCTTCAAGCGCATCTCGCAGCAATGCTTTCTTCAATCCTGGAAAATGCACATCAACGATTCTCTGCATGGTTTCCTTGTCAGGAAATCGAATGTAATGAAAGAAGCAGCGGCGCAGAAACGCATCGGGCAATTCTTTCTCATTGTTGCTTGTAATGATAATAATCGGGCGGTGCCTTGCTTTGATGAGCTGCCTGGTCTCGTACACATAAAATTCCATACGATCGAGTTCCAGCAACAAGTCATTCGGGAATTCGATATCGGCCTTGTCGATTTCGTCGATCAGCAGAACCGGCTGAACATCCGACTCGAATGCCTCCCACACCTTGCCTCGCACGATGTAGTTGGCGATATCGTGCACACGATCGTCCCCTAACTGGGAGTCACGCAAGCGCGCGACCGCATCGTAGTCATAAAGGCCTTGCTGCGCTTTGGTGGTCGACTTGATATGCCATTCGATCAAGGGTCGATCCAGTGCGCGGGAGACTTCGATCGCCAACTGGGTCTTGCCGGTACCGGGCTCGCCTTTGACAAGAATGGGCCGTTGCAACGTTACCGCCGCGTTGACTGCCATCATCAGGTCATCGGTCGCGATGTACGAATTGGTGCCGGTAAATCGATTGTCTGTCATCTTCTGGTCCGCTGGCTGTGCCCGCACAGTATCCCCGCTGACCTCGTCGCGTACAAGGTCCGGTCGCCAAGCACTGTGCGACAGCTCGTCAGTCCGCCGTGGCAGTGAGCACCAGACGGTAGCGGGATTCCGCGGGAAGAAAAGAGCTGATCCGGCCTTCGGCCCAGTCGTCGTGTCCGGCGCGGTAGAAATTCGACAGCGGATTCCCGCTCTGGCCGGTTGGCATGTGCAGGTAGCCGCCCGGCTCGTCGCCGGGAGACAAGGCGAAGCGCACAGATGCGCCGAAATCCGGGGACTGCACGCGCGGCATATTCACGTCGCCGGGCATTGCTTGGTACGGCATGTCGAACCATGCCGCTGGCAGTGGCAATGCCTGGCTAAGCGGATGCCGGATCGAAACGGTATTGCGCTCGCCCCAGCTGCGTTCGGCCAGGGGACCGTTGAAACCGGTTTCCAGTTCGTCAACAACCTCATCGACTGCGGCCAGCATCAAGTCCTGCCAGGTCGCGTAGTCGGCAGCCAGGAGGTGCATCGGTTGCTGGTGCAGGAGGGACCACAGGACGTCTTCGAACTGATTGCCCTGGAGTAAGGGACGACCGGCATTTTCGTCGGATCGCGCCGGAGCCGTCAGCATCTCGAAAACCCGGCGCTTGATCGCAAGCCGAAACGCCCTGACGAGACGATAACCGACTGAATCGACGCTGGCCCTCGGTTCCCAATTCTCGACGAGGTCGCGGTACTCCTGTCGCGATACGATCGCCGCCACGGCACGGTTGTCGAGCACACGCAACAGCAAGTCGCGCCAGCGGGAAAGGAAAATCGCTCGATCATCGAGCTGGATGCGAAGCATGTCGTGCACGTCGAAGCGTTCGGCCGCAAACAGTTGGTCACGAATCTGCCGCGCCCTTGCGCCAAGGTCGTAGCCGCCGTCGCCGATGACCTGAAGTGCCTCACCATCGACGGTGCGCGCGTTCGCAGTCCAGATGCGCCCGCTTTCAGGGTTGACGATCCGCGGATACTCTTCGACATCGAGCCAGCCGAGCCAACCTTCGTTCTCGCTCCAGTCGACCGGTACTCGCGCGTCGAAATCGGCGCGCAGGGGAATGCTTCCCGCGATGGTCCAACCGATATTGCCCTGGCTGTCTCCGGCGACGAAATTTTGCGGCGGCATGCCCATCTGATTGGCGATCGCCAGGGCCTGTTCGAGCGACTGTGCGCGCTCGAGGTCCAGATGCCGGAGATTGACAGCTCTTTTGTCGTGCGCAATCCAGCGAACTGCAATAAGGCCGTCGGGATACTGCTCGTCATCGAGCACAGGCCCCCAGATGGTTTCCCGAATCACGAGTTCCCGGGGCTCGGCGTCTTTCACGTTGATGAGTTCGCGATATGTATCGAAGCGGCGCGGGCCGGCGGACGTGCGATAAGTTCCCGCGTCCTCTCCTTCTCGAATCAGTACCGCATCGGACCAGTCGCCGTAGCTGTTGGTGAACGCCCACGCAACACTGCCGTTACTACCGGCGACTATCAACGGCGTTCCCGGTAGCGAAACACCGCTTACGTCAATGCCATCAGCACCTGCAACGACCAGTTGTGCCCGGTAGAAGGTGTTCGGCACGGCGATGGGCAAGTGCATGTCGCTGGCAATGATCGCCTTACCCGACGAACTCAGACTGCCGCCAACGGCCCAGCTGTTACTGCCGGGCATCGCGGCATCCCTGGAATCGTCGGCGGAGGGACGTGTCGTCGGAGCGATGCCCGGTGCACGCAAATTATAGGATTCCGCCGGTGGGATCGGTGCCGCCGCAAGCGCATCGCCGCGAAGCGGCGCGTCCCAGGAAGTGCCCTTCGCATAAAGCCATTGGAATACCTCATCGGGCAAAGCGCGGCGGGCCAGACCGCGTTGCATATCCGGGCCGGCGCGTTCTTCGTCCAGTTCCAGAAACATCGCATAGGCCACCAGCATTGAATCGGCTGCATGCCATGCCTGCGGCTTGACACGCAACACAAAATACTCGAATGGACGAGCCTGCAGGCTCGCGAGCCCGGCGTTTACACCGGCAGCGTACGCAGAAAGGATCTGTGCCTCGTGGGACGCAAGACTGGCGACCACCTGTTCTGCCCGAAAGCGAAACCGATGCAAGCGATGCGTTTTGTCAAGTGACACCGCGACCTCGCCGAACAGTTCGGCCAGTTCGCCGGCAGCCTTGCGGCGCATGAGATCCATCTGGAAAAAGCGGTCCTGCCCGTGCACAAAGCCGGTTGCAAACGCGAGATCGTTGCGATTCGTCGCCTGGATGGTGGGCACCCCGGCGTCGTCGCGATCGATGACAACATCGCCAATCAATTCTGTGACAGGTATTTCGCCATCAAGCGGCGGCAAGCTGAGGCGCACCATGAGGTAGCCGGTCAAAGCGACGCCTGCAAGGAGCAACAGGAAAACAAGCGTGATTCGCAAGGCCACCTTTGTCATGAGGACATCAGCGTGGTGCGATCAATGTCGGCTCGGCACTCTCAATCGTCGGCTGCCATGCCGGCGTTGTCGCCGTCACCTGCTGTCACACTGATTATCTTCATCGCATTGGTACCGCCGGACACACCTTTCAGATCACCCTTGGTGAAAATAACGCGATCGCCGACTTCGACCAACTTATTCGAAAGCAGCGTGGAAAAAATTTCCTGGTACAGGCGCTGCGCATCGGTGCTTTCAATGTTGAACGACACCGGATAGACGCCGCGATAAAGGGTTACGCGGCGACGCGTGGTCGCATGCGGCGTAAACGCATAGACGGGGATATCCGAGCGAATGCGCGACATCCAAAGCGTCGTCGAACCGGATTCGGTCAGCGCAATAATCGCTTTCACAGCGAGGTGATTGGCGGTGTACATCACTGCCATTGCAATGGCCTCGTCCACCGCCTTGAACTTGTCATCGAGTCGATGCGATGTCCGGCCTCGCGCAAGCGAGTACTTCTCCGCGCCGATGCAAACCTCGTTAACCGCGTTTATAACGGCAACCGGATGCTGGCCAATTGCCGTTTCTGCCGACAGCATTACCGCATCCGTGCCGTCCATCACGGCATTGGCGACGTCGGACACCTCTGCGCGCGTGGGAATCGGACTACTGATCATTGATTCCATCATCTGGGTTGCCGTAATGACAATCTTGTTCTTGTGGCGCGTGCGTCGAATGATCTGCTTCTGCATACCCGTCAGCTCTGCATAGCCGAGCTCAACGCCAAGATCGCCGCGGGCAACCATGATGACATCGGCCGCGTCAATGATTGATTCGATACTCGCGACCGCCTCCGCCCTTTCGATTTTCGCCACGACCAGCCCGTGCCCGCCGGCATCGCGGAACAGGCGGCGCGCTTCCTTGACGTCCTCGGCATTGCGCACAAATGAAACTGCCAGGAAATCCATATCCAGTTCGGCAGCAATGCGAATGTGTTCCAGATCCTTGCTTGTCAGTGCCGGCGCCGACAAACCACCACCCTGTCGATTAATACCTTTGTGATCCGACAGTTCTCCGCCGTTGACTACGGTGGTGTGGATGCGCTCGCCCTCGATGCGCTCGACCGTCAGAGTGATCTGCCCGTCATTGAGCAACAAGAGGTCGCCCGCCTTCAGATCGCGATGCAATTGCTGGTAGGCGACACCGACACCGGCCACGGTACCGTCCGTTTCCTGCAAGGTCGGATCGAGAAAAAAGCCATCGCCCTCGTTGAGCGTGACCTTTCCGTCACGAAATCGCTGAATACGGATTTTCGGACCTTGCAGGTCGCCCATTACCCCGACGTCCCTGCCACACTCAGCCGCCGCCGTGCGCAGTCTTTCGACACGCATGCGCTGTTCCTGGGTGTTGCCATGCGAGAAATTGATGCGGGCGACATCGAGGCCGGCCCGAATCATGCGCTTCAGTCGTTCGGGGTCGTCCGAAGCAGGACCGAGTGTTGCAACAATTTTGGTACGACGCAACATTAGCGGCGATTATTGTACAAGAGTATTACTACCACGTGACTTGAGAATGGCTACGGCAGGTAATTCCTTACCCTCTACAAACTCCAGAAACGCGCCACCCCCTGTCGATATATACGAGATCTCTTCACCGATGCCGAACTTGTCGATGGCAGCGAGCGTATCGCCCCCGCCGGCAAGCGAAAATGCTGAACTGTCGGCAATGGCCTGCGCGATGACGCGCGTGCCTTCAGCGAACTGGTCGAACTCGAATACACCCACGGGCCCATTCCAGATGATGGTGCCGGCATCCCGCAGAATGCGCGCGAACATCGCCGAAGTTTCCGGGCCGATATCCAGAACCATTTCGTCATCCTGCACGTCGTCGACCGAACGAATCCCCGCGGATGCGTGTGCCGAGAATTCGTGACCGACCACCACATCCACCGGCAGCGGTATGTTCGCCCTGTCACTGGTGTCTGCGGCGAGCCGGCGAGCCGTATCGAGCATGTCCGGCTCATACAGCGACTTGCCGACGTTGTGTCCGGCAGCGGCTATAAAGGTATTGGCAATGCCACCGCCGACGATGAGCTCATCCACCAACCCTGCCAGCGCGCCAAGTACATGCAGTTTCGTCGAGACCTTCGAGCCACCTACGATTGCAACAAGCGGCCTCACCGGATCCTCGAGCGCTTTGCCGAGCGCATCCAGCTCGGCCGTCAGGAGAGGGCCCGCGCAGGCGATTGGCGCAAATTTTGCGACTCCGTACGTACTGGCGTGGGCCCGGTGTGCCGATCCGAAAGCATCCATGACGAAAATGTCGCACAGCTGCGCCATGCGGCGTGACAGTGCATCGTCACAGCCTTTCTCCCCTTTAAGGAAGCGAACATTCTCGAACAAGGCAATCTGCCCCGGCCTGACATCCGCTCCGTCGAGCCAGTTATCGATCAGCGGCACATCGCAGCCGAGCCGGGCAGACAACTCGGCCGCTACCGGACGCAGGGAAAACTCCTCGTTTGGCTTGCCCTCTTCAGGACGACCCAGGTGCGACATGACCATTACGGCCGCCTTCGACTCGAGCGCCCGGCGCAGTGTCGGTAACGCCGCCTGGATGCGCGCATCGCTCGTCACCTGGCCATCGGCCACCGGTACGTTGAGATCCTCGCGAATCAGGACTCGCTTGCCAGCGAGGTCCAGGTCGGCCATACGGATTATTTGCATGGCAGGTGGCACATCAGTTCCGCCGGTTTCACGTGCAAACTACTTCGCTCTTGCAAAGACAAGTGCCGTATCGAGCATGCGATTGGAAAAGCCCCATTCGTTGTCGTACCAGGCGAGTACCTTGACCAGGGTGCCACCCATGACTTTGGTCAATCCGGCATCGTAGGTCGACGACGCAGGATCGTGATTGAAGTCGATAGACACCAGTGGCTCATCGTTGTACGCAAGAATCCCCTTCAGCTCGCCTTCACTGGCTTCTTTCATAACGCTGTTGATTTCCTCGATACTCGTGTCACGCTCCGCGACGAAGGTCAGGTCGACCACCGATACATTGATTGTCGGCACGCGCATCGCAAAGCCATCCAGACGACCCGAGAGCTCCGGCAGTACCAGGCCCACCGCCGCGGCTGCGCCGGTCTTCGTGGGAATCTGCGACATCGTTGCCGAACGCGCACGCCGCAAATCAGAGTGAAACACGTCGGTAAGCACCTGGTCATTGGTATATGCATGGATGGTGGTCATGAGGCCGTGCTTCACGCCGATGCTGTCGTGCAACGGTTTGACCAGCGGAGCCAGGCAGTTGGTCGTGCAGGAGGCGTTCGAAATAATCGTGTCGCTGCCTTTCAGCACCTTGTGGTTCACACCATAGACGATCGTGGCATCGACTTTGTCTCCCGCCGGTGCTGAAATGATGACTTTCTTCGCGCCTGCCTTCAGATGGGCGGAGGCCTTTTCCTTTGTGGCGAAAAAACCGGTTGATTCGAGGACGATTTCAACCCCGAGATCGCCCCACGGCAACCTGGCCGGATCCCGTTCCGCCAGTACCTTGATGCGGTCGCCATTGACGACCATTGCACCGTCAACGACTTCAACAGTGCCTGGAAACGGCCCGTGGGCAGTGTCGCGGCGGGTCAGGTGCGCATTGGTCTTTGCATCGCCCAGGTCATTGACGGCAACGATCTCGATGTCGGAACGTTTGTCGCTTTCATAAAGGGCGCGCAATATATTGCGCCCGATGCGGCCATATCCGTTGATACCGATCCTGATCGTCATTTGAGTCTCCTGTGATTGCTTGCCGCGACGGTGTCGTGGCTCATGTGCTGGTCGGGCAAAATTGACTATCCAGTCAATAACTCGTCGGCTACCTGCAAGACGTGCTCGACGGTAAAGCCAAAGTGCTTGAACAATACGCCTGCCGGTGCCGATTCACCGTAACGATCCAGGCCGATCACGCGCCCGGCAGGACCAGCGATTCGCCACCAGAGCTCTGTGACACCGGCCTCAATCACAACTCTCTTGCGACATTCGACCGGTAGTACCGATGCCCGATAGTCTTCCGACTGGGAATCAAAAAGGTCTGTGCAAGGCATCGATACGACCCGTGACGCAATGCCACGTTCGTCCAGCGCTGCGGCGGCCGCTACTGCCAATGCAACCTCCGAACCGGTGGCAATAAAAATAATGTCCGGCGTCCCATCGCTGTCACGCAACACATAACCGCCGCGCCGTATCGCGGCAAGTTGCCCGGTGTTGCGCGCCTGGTGCGGCACGCTCTGGCGTGTCAGGACCAGGCTGGTCGGGCCATCGCGCCGTTCGATCGCATCCTGCCAGGCATGCGCAGTTTCCACGCTGTCGCAGGGCCGCCAGACGCGCATGTTCGGCATGATGCGCAAGCTGGCGACGTGTTCGACCGGCTGGTGGGTGGGGCCATCTTCACCGAGGCCGATTGAGTCGTGGGTAAACACGAAAATGTTTTGCACCTTCATCAGTGCCGCCATACGTAATGCGTTGCGCGAGTAGTCTGAGAAGGTCAGGAAGGTGCCGCAGTAGGGGATGAATCCGCCATGCAGGCTGATGCCGTTACAGATCGCCGACATGCCGAACTCGCGCACACCGAAGAAGAAATAGTTTCCCGCTGCATCGTCTCCGGTGATCGCGACCGACGAATCGTGCTTTGTGAGGTTCGAGCCCGTCAGGTCGGCGGACCCACCCACAAGTTCAGGAAGCAGCGGTGCAAAACTGTTCAACGCGAGCAACGACGACTGGCGCGTTGCGATGCTCTTGCCAGCCGAATCTATGCGTTTCAGCGCATCATCCGCACCGCGGGCCCACGCTTGCGGCAGATCGCCGCGCATGCAACGCAGAAACTCTTCGGCTTCTGCCGTGTGCTTTGCCTGGTAGGCAGAAAATCTCTCGGCCCACTGCTGTTCGACCTGGGCCCCACGGCTGGACGCATCCCATGCTTCTCGTATGTCGTCCGGAACGACAAACGGCGGCGCGCTCCAGTCGAGATTGTTTCGAGTGGCCGCCACTTCGTCATTGCCGAGCGGCGCGCCGTGCACGCCGGCACCGCCTTGCTTGTTCGGCGCGCCGAAACCTATGACGGTCTTGCAAGCGATCAGCGTCGGACGACTGTCGTCCGCCAACGCGCGCTCTATAGCGTCGGCTATGGCAGCGCTATCGTGCCCATCAACCGCAGCGATGACCTGCCAGCCATAGGCCTCGAAGCGCCGCACCGTATCGTCCGTGAACCAGCCATCGACCCGGCCATCGATCGATATGTCGTTGTCGTCATAGAAGCAGATGAGCTTGCCGAGCTTCATCGTTCCGGCAAATGAACAGGCCTCGTGGGAAATACCTTCCATCAGGCAGCCGTCGCCCAGGAAGACCCAGGTGCGATGATCGACGATGTCGAATCCCGGGCGATTGTAACGAACGGCCAGCATCTTCTCCGCCAGGGCCATGCCAACGGCATTGGCCAGACCCTGCCCGAGAGGGCCGGTCGTCGTCTCGATAGCCAGTTCCGGATCCCGCTCGGGATGGCCGGCCGTGCGAAATCCCATCTGCCGGAAATTCTTCAGTTCGTCCAGCGACAGCGCATAGCCGGTCAGGTGCAAGAGACTGTAGAGAAGCATCGAACCGTGGCCGTTCGACAGCACGAAGCGATCGCGGTCGTGCCAGCGCGGGTTGGCCGGGTTGTGCTTCAGGTAGTCGTTCCACAATACTTCGGCAATGTCCGCCATGCCCATCGGCATGCCCGGATGCCCTGATTCGGCAGCCTGGACAGCATCCATGCTGAGCGCCCTGATGGCATTGGCGAGTGTTCTGCGATTCGGGCCGTTGACGGACGTCCGGCTATTTGATTTTTCGGGCATCGGGTCTCGATTGGGTCAGACGTTATGTTGCAGGACCGACTTCACTCAGGCGGCGAGTCGCGCATTTTCCCTGTTTGGCCGCGGCCCCGCAAGCGACGGGGAGCGCCGCGGGTCGTCAAGCCAACGGCAACATTCGCGTTACAACTGCTTACATTCCCGAAATGGTGTCTTGCGCGACCCTTGGGTTACAATGCTCCGTTGAGCTGCAGAGTAAAGTTAAACTCATGAATCACTCGTACTTATTCACGTCAGAGTCGGTATCGGAAGGCCATCCTGACAAGATTGCAGACCAGGTTTCCGACGCGGTACTCGACGCCATCCTCGAACAAGACACAAAGGCTCGGGTCGCCTGCGAAACACTGGTGAAAACCGGCATGGTCATTGTCGCCGGCGAGGTAACGACCTCAGCCTGGGTCGATATCGAAGCGCTGGTGCGCAAGACCGTGCTCGACATAGGCTACTCGGACTCGACCATGGGCTTCGATGGCGCGTCGTGCGCCGTGATCAATGCCCTCGGCAAGCAATCGCCGGATATAGCCCGGGGCGTGGACCGCGATGTGTTGGAAAACCAGGGTGCCGGCGACCAGGGACTCATGTTCGGTTACGCCTCGAACGAGACAAGCGTGCTGATGCCCGCGCCGATCACCTATGCGCACCAGTTGGTAAAGCGCCAGGCGGAGGTTCGTAAATCGGGCAAACTGCCATGGTTGCGCCCGGACGCCAAGAGCCAGGTAACCTTTGTTTACGAGAACCACAAACCGGTCGGCATCGATGCCGTGGTCCTGTCTTCCCAGCATCATGCCGACGTCTCGATGAAAGACCTTCGGGAAGGCATCATGGAGGAAGTCATCAAGCCGGTGTTGCCGGCCGAATGGATCGGCAAGCATACGAAGTATCACATCAACCCGACCGGCCGTTTCGAAATCGGCGGCCCGATGGGCGACTGCGGCCTGACCGGGCGCAAGATCATCGTCGATACCTACGGCGGCTCCGCGCGACACGGGGGCGGGGCGTTTTCCGGCAAGGACCCGTCCAAGGTCGATCGCTCGGCGGCCTACGCCTGTCGCTATGTGGCCAAGAACATCGTCGCGGCAGGACTTGCCGACCGCTGCGAGATACAGGTTTCTTATGCCATCGGCGTAGCCGAACCGACATCGATCAGCGTCCAGACGTTCGGCACGGGCAGGATCAGCGAAGAACGTTTGACGAACCTGATCCGCGAGAACTTCGATCTGCGTCCCTACGGCATTCTGAGAATGCTGGATCTCATTCGACCCATCTATCGGCCAACCGCTGCGTACGGTCATTTCGGTCGCGAAGATATCGATCTGAGCTGGGAGCGAACCGACAAGGCTGAGGCACTGCGCGTTGACGCTGCTGCCTGAACGCTTACTTACTCACCGAATTGATTTGATCTTAAGGAGATTTACATGAGCAGCGAAGCTATCGCCATCCGCAAACAGGATTACAAGGTCGCCGATATTTCGCTGGCTTCCTGGGGCCGCAAGGAAATTGCGATCGCCGAAACCGAAATGCCCGGACTGATGGCATTGCGGGAAGAATATGCCGGACGCAAACCACTGAAGGGTGCGCGCCTGACCGGTTGCCTGCACATGACAATCCAGACAGCCGTACTCATCGAAACACTCACGGCGCTTGGCGCCGAGGTGCGCTGGTCGTCATGCAACATTTTCTCGACCCAGGATCACGCCGCCGCGGCAATGGCGGCAAGCGGCGTGCCGGTATTCGCGTGGAAGGGGGAATCTGAAGAGGAATACTGGTGGTGCATCGAGCAAACCCTCAAGGGCCCGGACGGCTGGCTGCCGAACATGATCCTGGACGACGGCGGCGACCTGACGCTCGTGATGCATGACAAGTACCCGGAGCTGATGAAAAACGTTCGCGGGCTGTCGGAGGAAACCACCACCGGCGTCAAACGACTTTATGACATGCAGAAGGCGGGCACGCTGCAGTGCCCGGCTTTCAACGTCAATGATTCGGTGACCAAATCGAAATTTGACAACCTCTACGGCTGCCGCGAGTCACTCGTCGACGGAATCAAGCGCGCTACGGATGTGATGATTGCGGGCAAGATTGCGGTCGTCTGCGGCTACGGCGACGTCGGCAAAGGCTGTGCTCAGTCATTGCGGGGCCTTGGCGCGACCGTCTGGGTGACCGAAATCGATCCCATCTGCGCACTGCAGGCGGCCATGGAAGGATATCGGGTTGTCGACTTCAACGAAGTGTGCGATCAGGCCGATATCGTTGTTACCGCGACGGGCAACTATCACGTCGTTACCGGCCCGCAGATGGAGCGGATGAAGAACCAGGCAATCGTCTGCAACATCGGCCATTTCGATAACGAAATTGACGTCGAATGGTTGAAGAAGTACGAGTGGGAAAACATCAAGCCGCAGGTGGATCACATTGTTTTCCCGGATGGCAAGCGCATCATCCTGCTCGCGGAAGGCCGCCTCGTAAATTTGGGCTGTGGCACCGGACATCCCAGTTTCGTCATGTCGAATTCGTTTACCAACCAGGTGCTGGCGCAGATCGAACTGTGGCAGAACCATGAAAAGTATGAGAACCGGGTCTACATACTGCCGAAACATCTTGATGAACGGGTCGCTCGGCTGCACCTCGACCGCATTGGCGCGAAGATCACGCAGTTGACAGACGAACAGGCCGACTATATCGGTGTGTCCCGGGACGGCCCGTACAAGTCCGACCACTATCGCTACTAGGGCTCAGTCCAATTAAGCCGGCATCGGATGCATTGCGGGTACTGCAACTGACGGACCCGCATCTTTTTGCGCAAGCCGGTGCCACGTTTCGCGGACGAGTGACTGACGAATCCCTGTCGCAGGTTCTGGACCACCACCTTGCATCGGATTGGCCGGCGCAGCTCGTACTGGTGACCGGCGACATCATCCAGGACGATTCCCGCGCAGCCTACGAACGCTTCTGTCGCAAGCTTGCGACCCTGCAGTTGCCGGTCCACTGCGTACCCGGCAACCATGACGTGGCCCCGCTCATGCAGGCAGTCTTGTCGGAGTGGTCCTTCGCTTTCTGTGGCGTCTACGAACAGGGCCCCTGGCTGGTCGCCGGCATCGACAGCAGCGAAGCAGGGGAATCGGCCGGCAGGGTATCGGCAGAGTCTCTCGGGCGGCTGGATGCCCTGTTGCTGGACTCCGTTGCCGATCACGTCTTGCTTGCCTTGCACCATCCGCCGCTGCCCGTCGGCAGTCACTGGCTGGACCAGGTCGGTTTACTGAACAGTGACGAGTTCCTGGGTGTTGCGGCAAAGTCAGGCAAGGTCAGGGCCGTGGTATTCGGCCACGTGCACCAGGAGTTCGCAGCCAACCATGCATCGATGCGGATCCTGGGAACGCCGTCAACCTGCCGCCAGTTCCGCGTCCAGAGCAAAGAGTTTGCAGTCGACAGCAAGCCGCCGGCATACCGGCGCCTGACATTGCACGCGGACGGCCGGATCGATACCGAAGTAGTATGGGTCTAGTGTCCTGTCGCGCGGTAGTGAGATTGATGAAGGAAAAGGCATGCGCAGGGTTCTGATTTTCATACCGGCAACGTTGCTGTGCCGGGCAGGCGTTCTGTGTCTGGCACTGATGCTTTCGGCGCCGGGCGCCATTGCCCAGCATGCCGTAACGATGTGGCAGATCACAGGCGAAAGCAATCGCATGTTCCTGCTCGGTTCAGTGCACCTGCTGCGTGCGAAGGACCATCCGCTGCCCGAAGCAATCCATGCGGCCTATGACCAGGCAGATGTGCTGATCATGGAAATGGACATGGATAACGTCGACCCGATCGAGGCTCAGTCCCTGATCACGGAGCTCGGCCTCATTCAGGACGGCGATACTTTGAGCGATGTAATGGGGCCGAACGCATGGCGCGAGGCCGAAGATCTCGCATCACGCATCGATATTCCCCTTGCGATGCTGGCCAGTTCCAAGCCGTGGCTGGCCGCCATCGTGGTCGAGCAATTGATGCTCACACGCATCGGCTTTGACCCGGCGCTGGGAGTCGAAAGTCACCTTGCAGCCAAAGCTGCCGAGGACAACAAGGATATCCACGGACTGGAAACCATTCGCCAGCAACTCGAGTTCCTTGACAACATGTCACTCGATTCGCAGCGAGCCCTGCTCCTGCAATCGCTCGAGGAAAGCATCGATCTCGAGGAAATTATGGACGACCTGATTCACGCGTGGCGGCACGGCGATGTCGACTTCATGGAAGCCAACATGCTGAAAGACGTTCAGAACCACGAGGAGCTTTACAAGACCATCGTCGTCGATCGCAACCTTGACTGGGCCGACCAGCTAACGGAGCTGTTGCAGGATCCGCAGGACTACCTGGTCGTCGTGGGAGCGCTGCACCTGATCGGCGACCAGGGTGTACCGACCTTGCTCGAACAACGTGGCTATACAGTCGTGCAGGTGGGTGCACAGGGGATCAGTGGGGAGCGCTAGGTAAAATTCTTGCAGGGAATCTCGCGCTCAGCTCGGTTCGGCCTTGGCCGGGGGAGTCCTTTGACGCAATGGCTCCCTGCGGTCCGCTTTATTTGCGCCAAAGGACTCCCCCGGCCAAGGCCTTAGGCGGTGGTGGGTTTCGGGCGGGCTCTAGACCTCGACCATTTCGAAGTCTTCTTTTCCTGCGCTGCAATCCGGGCATCGCCAGGACAGCGGAATGTCGTCCCATCGTGTGCCGGCAGGAATGCCGCCTTCGGGATCCCCCGCGGCTTCGTCGTAGATGAAACCGCAGATGAGACACATATAGGTTTTCATAGTGCGCCGGTGGTGTGCATGGGCATTGATTTGCGTACTGCATTGGGTCGCGGCTTGCAGATCAATAGTGTAACAGGACGCGAGCAAGGGTTTCGCGCCTCAAGACGCTTCTGTAGGATGCGCAGCTTCTCACGGGGCCAGACCAATGACCTTATTTGCTGATGCCAGAAAGTACATCGCCGGCGGCGTTAATTCGCCGGTGCGCGCCTTTGCGGGGGTCGGCGGCGAACCGCTTTTCATCCGCCGCGCCAGCGGTGCCTGGCTCGAAACGGAAGACGGCCGCCGATTGATCGACTACGTGGGCTCGTGGGGTCCAATGATTCTCGGTCATGCGCATCCAACTGTAATTGCAGCAGTTAATCGTGCGGCGGCTGATGGGCTCAGCTTCGGCGCTCCGTCGCTCAGCGAGACCCAGCTGGCAAAGAAAATTTGCGAGTGCGTGCCATCAATCGAGCGTGTGCGCATGGTGAGCTCAGGCACGGAAGCCACCATGAGCGCCATCCGCCTGGCGCGGGGCTTTACCGGCCGCGACAAGATCATCAAATTTGAAGGCTGCTATCACGGTCATTCAGATTCGCTGCTGATCAAGGCCGGCTCAGGCGCATTGACGCTGGGCGTTCCGAGCTCCCCAGGGGTGCCGGCATCTCTGGCTGAACATACGGTCACGCTGGAATTCAATAACGTCGACGCGGTTGAGCAGGCTTTCGAAAAGTGGGGTCGGGAAATCGCCTGCATCATCGTCGAGCCGATCGCGGGCAATATGAATATGGTGATGCCCGAGGCCGGTTTCCTGCAGGCGTTGCGGGACCAATGCGACCATTACGAATCGCTGTTGCTATTCGATGAAGTGATGACCGGTTTCCGCGTGTCCCGGGGCGGCGCTCAGGAACTGTTCGGCATCCGCCCGGATTTGACCACACTGGGCAAGATCGTCGGCGGCGGCATGCCGGCAGCGGCATTCGGAGGTCGCGCGGACATCATGGCGGCACTCTCGCCGGACGGACCCGTCTACCAGGCGGGGACATTATCGGGGAATCCCGTAGCGATGGCGGCCGGACTGGCAACTCTGGAGGGCGTTTCCGCTGCGGGATTTTACACAGGGCTGACAGACAAGACGCGTCAACTGGCCGAAGGATTGCAGTCGCTCGCCGCGGAAGCGAATATCCCGCTGGCCACGCAGAACTGCGGCGGGATGTTCGGCTTTATTTTTTCCTCTGACGTCCCCGTACGTCGCTTTTCACAAGTCGCAGCCGCAGACGTCGGCCGGTTCCGAAAGTTCTTCCACGGCATGCTGGCTGAAGATATTTACCTGGCTCCGTCCGCTTTCGAAGCCGCATTCGTTTCATCCGCCCACGGCGAGGCAGAACTGTCCCGCACATTGGAGGCCGCACGGAAAGTACTGGCAACCCTCTGAAGGCGAGCCATCCGGAGTCAGTCGATATCGACGCCCCGCACGGAATTCAAGACCTTCCGAATAAGTTGCAGGCGTTCCAGCGGGTCCTCGATCTCAAGGCATCTCTGCTTTTCCTCGGGACTGATCGGCAGGATCTCGGCAAACCGGTAACCGACCCAAACGGCATCGTCGTAGCGGCGTTCGAGCGACTCGTACAGGCGACCCAGATCGTCCAGAACTCCGGCGAGAATAGTCGCGAGCGGCCTGTATTCTTCCGGCAGCGTTTGAAACGGTTGCTCCGGCAGTACTTCAATTTCACCGACGTTCAGTCCGTCGGCGCGGCGCTCGCTCGACACCAGGCGAAAGCGTTGCTCGCCGATTGCGGTAACTCCAAGTAAGCCGTCGCTACCCTGGTACCAGTCTGCGATCCGCGCCAACGTGCCGATATCGCAGGTCGTCGCCTGACCGCTTTCTTCGCCGCTCTTTATCAGTAGCACACCGAATGGCCGATCGGCCTTCAGGCATTCGCTGATCATGTCGAGATACCGCGCCTCGAATATCCTCAATGGCAAAGGCCCGCCGGGATACAGTACGGTACGCAACGGAAACAACGGAGTTTTCTCGCTGGTCATGACCGTGCCGGGGCTTGCGACGCGCGCAACGCCGCAGTCAATTGCTGTCGCGCACCGCCAAAAGCCCCGTTACTCATGAACACGAGCAGGTCACCTGCACGCACTGTCAACGACAGTGCCGAAACGAGATCTGCGTACTCGGCATGGATTTGCACCTTCTCACCGAGCGGTCGCAGCACGTGTTCGAGGTCCTGGCCCAACTCCGGCGGCCGATACACGAACACCCGATGCGCGTCCTGCAGCGAATCGGCAAGCGACTTGTTATGCACACCGAGCTTCATGGTATTGGAACGTGGCTCGAGCGCAACTATCAGTCGCTGGCCCGGGAATCGCTTGCGTAAGCCCTCGAGCGAGCGACGGATTGCTGTCGGATGATGCGCAAAATCGTCATAGATGGCGACGTCACCGACGGTCGCGGTGCGTTCCATGCGTCGTTTCACTCCATCAAAGGTTGTCAACCCTTCGAGTGCCTGCGGCAGCGATACGCCGGCATGGCAGGATGCGGCGACCGCAGCCAGCGCATTTTCCAGGTTGTGCCGGCCTCCAAGCTTCCAGTTGCATTCATGGCTGCCGCCGTCCGGACCCTTGATCACGAAATGCTTCTCGGCGGAATCCAGAAACGCCGCAGTCCAGTCGGCATCTCCGTCAAGCCGGAAAGTCTCCATCGGCGTCCAGCACCCGCCGCGGATCAGGGTCTGCAGATTCGCGTCCGCACCGTTAACAATCAAACGCCCGCTGCGGGGAACGGTGCGCAAAAGCTGATGAAACTGCCAGATGATAGCGTCCAGATCCCTATAGATGTCAGCATGATCGAACTCCAGATTTCCCAAAATCAGCGTTTGCGGTCGATAGTGGACAAACTTCGCTCGCTTATCGAAAAACGCCGTGTCGTACTCGTCAGCCTCTACGACAAAGTACTTCGAACTTCCGAGTCGTGCCGACGACTCGAAGTTCGCCGGTACTCCACCAATCAGGAAGCCGCAATCGATGCCGGCATGCTCGAGCATCCAGGACAGCATACTGGCCGTTGTGGTTTTGCCATGCGTTCCGGAAACGGCAATGACATGTCGTTTTGCCAGCACATTCTCGGCCAGCCACTGCGGACCCGAGATATATGGCAAGCCTTGATCGAGTACAGCTTCCACAGTGGAATTGCCACGGCTCATCGCATTGCCGATAACAACGACATCGGGTGATGGCACCAATTGCTCGATATCGAAGCCTTCGTAAATCTCGATGCCAAGCGCTTTGAGCTGCGTACTCATCGGTGGATACACATTGCGGTCGCTGCCCGTGACGCGATGCCCAAGCGCTGCAGCAAGCCCGGCTATGCCGCCCATGAACGTCCCGCATATACCCAGAATGTGCAAATGCATTATTCGGCGTCCGTAACAGGCACCGCGAGCAGCGACTGGAATACGAATTGCAGAATGGTTGCGATTACCGCAATCGCAATTCCCACGTACCAGTGCTGACCGATGGATCGTGCCAGGATGTGCCCTTCTACCGGCACGGACCAGAAGCTGATCAAGACCGCTACGACACCGGCGAATCCCTGGCCGACAAACGGTCGAAACAATACAAACACTGCAATCGACAGAAAGGTCAGGATTGCCCCGCAGCCAATAATGCAGGTCAACGCCTGCAGGATGCGCCCGCTAAACCCGGTTACAAAGAGCACTCCTGCGTAAAATGCGATCGCCAGCAAGCCGGTCATCAGCGCCAGGCTGAGATTTCTTTCCTCCAGTCCGACGATCAACACCATCCCGCTGGCGGCTGCGGCGACCAGCATTACAATCGACAACAGAAGCAACAGCCACGATTTCGGTACGTTTGCGGGACCTTTGCGCAGCGCTATGATTTCAAGAAATGTGCGAAGTAGTAGGAACAGTGTTCTGTCACAATGGCAGCAACTGACCATACAATCATCGCATGATCGCCGTCGCAACCGAAGCTTCATTCAATCACCCGGGCTGGCGGGGAACAAACAGGAAGAAGTCCAAGTGAAGCCCACCGAATACCTCGACAGCGAATCACTCGAAAGTCTCTGCGAAAAGCTGGTCGATGGCGAACGCATAGCACTCGACACGGAGTTCATGCGAGAGAAGACCTATTTCCCGCAACTTTGCCTCGTTCAGATTGCAACCGAGAACCATATCTGGTGCGCCGATCCGCTGGGAGCCGGTGATTTGAATCGTGTCTGGCACACGTTGATGGAACGACCCTGGGTGGTGCACTCTGGCCGCCAGGATATCGAGGTAATTTTTCAGGCGGCCGGCCAAATGCCCGGCGAGCTGTTCGATACCCAGGTCGCAGCCGCCTTGCTCGGCTACGCGCCGCAACTCGGCTACGCCGCGCTGGTGTCCGAGTTGTTCGGCGTCGACCTGGCCAAATCGCATACCCGCGCCGACTGGACGAGACGCCCGTTGACGCCCGAACTGATCGAGTACGCGGCCGAGGACGTCGAATATCTGCTGCCGGCAGCGGACTTGCTTGCCGCGAGCCTGGAAGAATCGGGGCGTCTCGCATGGGCAATCGAGGATTCTCAGGAATTGCTGCAGGCGTCACTTTATACGCCGGACCCTGGCGCTGCCGTGCATCGCCTGAAGGGCGCTCGCTACTTGTCCGGCCGTGCCCGTGCGGCGGCGCGCAATCTTGCAGCCTGGCGAGAAGACGAAGCAATACGTCGAGATCGGCCGAGGCAATGGATTTTGAGTGACGCGGTACTGTTGGAACTTGCGTCGTCGGCCCCGGATAACGAGGCAGCACTCGCTGGCGTTCCTGGGCTGCAGCCCGGCATCGTGCGTCGCGCGGGTCCGGAACTGCTCGCCGCGCTGGCCTCTGGCACAAGCGAGGCTGACGACACGGAACCGCAATCCCGCCCGGATGAAAGACAAAGAGCGCTTCTCGCAGAAATGCAGGCTCTTGTCGCCGCCTGCGCAGGCAAACTAAGCCTGCTGCCCGAGGTCGTCGCTTCGAAAAAGGAGCTGAGCGCCGCGCTGGCCGGAGAGCGGCATCTGCGCGTGTTCAGGGGATGGCGGCGTGAGCTCATCGGCGATGCGCTGCTCGAAATCCTGGCGGCGCGGTCAAAGCCGGGATCACCGTAGAAGCGCGCCTTGCGCGCGAACGGGAAACGAATAATCGTCGCCGCATTCGCGCGCGGGGCGCGCTCCAACAGCGCTA
>CAYVLL010000017.1:0-1319 GCA_964452235.1 uncultured Woeseiaceae bacterium | reverse complement strand
GGGAAACGAATAATCGTCGCCGCATTCGCGCGCGGGGCGCGCTCCAACAGCGCTAGTCCAGGACCTTCAGCAGCCGCTGGTAGACTTCATCCATCGTCGCATCGGCATCGATCGTCTTCAGCACGCCACGCGATCGATAGTAGTCGACGACCGGCTCGGTTTGCTGGCGGTAAACTTCGAGTCGCTTGCTAATCGTTTCTTCGTTATCGTCTTCGCGCTGCACGAGTTCACCGCCCATTGCAGCGCATTCATCGAGCTCTTGCCGGGACGAAAAATAGATATTCAGCAGTTTGCCGGTGGCCGAACAGGTTCGCCGACCGGTCAAGCGCTTCATGAGAACCTCGAAATCAATATCGAGCAAAACAGCCGCGTCGAGCGGTTGATCGGCCTGCTCGAGCAGTTCTTCAAGGTCCGCCGCCTGTTTGCGGGTCCGCGGGAAACCGTCCAGGATGAAGCCGTCGTCGGTATCCTCTTCTGTCAGGCGTTCACTGATGATTCCCAGCATGACGTCGTCCGGCACCAGTCCGCCCTCGTCCATGATTGCTTTGGCCTCCCGGCCAAAGCGCGTATCCGCTGCTACCGCTGCACGCAACATGTCGCCGGTAGAAATTTGCGGAATACTTCGCTGCTCCATGAGCCGGCGGGCCTGAGTGCCCTTACCCGAACCCGGCGCTCCCAATAACACTATGCGCATTTGTTGGTCTCTTGTTCGTTGTCGCGGTGCGGAAGGACGAGGTCCTGCCGAAGCGGCCGTTTACGCTACCGGCAATCCCCTGGCAGGTCAAACCCGGCAAAAAATCGACACTGCGATGAAGCCACGTGCTGATTCCGTTATGCTTGCGCGCATTGTCAGGCAATTAACAAGGTGTGGAATTCCATGGCCAGATTGAATGCTTTTTACGCGCAGTCGGGAGGCGTTACCGCAGTCATTAATGCCAGTGCGTGCGCCGTAATCGAGACGGCTCGCAAGCACAAAAAGGCCATCGGCAAGGTCTATGCCGGACGCAACGGCATCCTGGGAGCCCTTACCGAGGACCTTATCGACACCAGCAAGGAATCCGCTCGCGACATCGCTGCATTGCGACACACACCCGGCGGCGCTTTTGGTTCGGCACGTTACAAACTCAAGGGAATCGAGGAAAATCGGACCCAGTACGAGCGCCTTATCGAAGTGTTCAAAGCGCATGACATCGGCTATTTTTTTTACAATGGCGGCAACGATTCGATGGACACCGCGCACAAGGTATCTTTGATCAGCGAACGGCTCGGTTACCCGGTCGCTTGCCTTGGTATACCGAAAACCGTCGACAACGATTTGC
>CAYVLL010000016.1:0-24359 GCA_964452235.1 uncultured Woeseiaceae bacterium | reverse complement strand
CTCCTACAGCCCACGAATCGGACTGTTCGCGAGCTGTAGGAGCCCGTCCCACGGGCGATTTGCGTTAAGTAAGTGTCATTGGTGCAAGGCGGCTTTTTTTCGGCTTGTGAAATCAGGGCATGAGCGCGCGAAATGTGGCCGTCTGTGCCGAACCCAGCAACACGGGTGCCTCTATGAATTCACCTTGCACGAAGTCGACTCCTGCTTCCCGCAACCAGTCGAAATCTTCCTGGTGCTCGACCTGCTCTGCAACGATGCGGAACTTGAGCGCCCGCGCCAGCTTGATCATGGCGCCTACCATTTCCTGATTAATCGGCTCCGACGCCAGGTTGCGTGTGTAGTTGCCATCGATCTTCAGATAATCGACCGGCAAATGCTTGAGGCTCGAGAACGCACCCAGTCCGTTGCCAAAATCATCAAGAGCGAACTCGCAACCGATGCCGTGCAACACTTCGATGAAGCGCTGCGCATACTGCACGTTGGTCGAAATCGCCGCTTCGGTTACTTCGAAACAAATGCGGGAAGGTGCCACGCCGCTGTGATCAAGGGCTTCGACGACGAAATCGAGAAAACTTTCGTCGCCAAGTGTCTGTCCGGATACATTGACGGCGCAACTGCGTTTGCCGGGCAACTTGATCTCGCCGGCACTGATCGCTGCCAGGGTCGCAGTCAGCACCCACCGATCGATCTGCGGCATCAACTGGTAACGCTCTGCCGGCCGCAAGAACTCGGCGGAATTGTCGGATCGTCCATGTGCATCGGGCAAACGTATGAGCACCTCGATGGACGGTCCCGATTCTGCCGGGCTGTTGAGGGCGATAATTGGCTGGACTGCCAGCTCGAAACGATTTTCATGCAAGGCGGCCTGTAGCTGGCGAAGCCACTGGATATCGCCTCGCTCCCGTGCGATGGCTTCGTCGCGTGCCGAATAAACATGAACCTGGCTGCGCCCGCGTTGCTTGGCAACATAACAGGCGGAATCCGCTGCGCTCATCAGGTCCTGGATTGAACTGCTTGCATGTCCGATCTCGACCAGGCCAATCGAGATACCGATGCTGAAAATCTTGTCCTGCCAGACGAAGCGATAGCCGCTGATCGCGTTGCAGATGTCCGCCGCGATCTGTCGCGCCTTGTCGATGGGACAACCGATCAGCAGCGTGCCGAACTCGTCGCCGCCCAGGCGACCGACGAAATCCGAATCACGCACCTGATTCCGGATCAGCGTAGCAACTTCGCGCAGCATGTTGTCGCCCGCCAGGTGGCCGCAACTATCGTTGACGGCCTTGAAGCGATCGAGATCCATGTAGGAGAGAATATGTACACTACCGTCGGCATGCGCCGTATCGAGCGCCTCCTGCAAACGTCGTTCGAACTCGCGTCGATTGATCAGGCCGGTCAACGCATCGTGAGACGCCTGGTAACTCATCTGGCGGGTCAGGCCGCGAATCTCGCTGACATCGTGAAATACAACAACCGTGCCGGAAATACTGTCGCCCGGCCCACGAATCGGCGAAGCCGTAATTTCTACGGAATGCTCGTGTTCGCCATCGCGACTTACCAGCAGAGCTCGCCGGCCCATGTTGACACGTCGACGCATGGACAGACAGCGCTCAACCGGGTCGCCCAGAGGCCGGCGATCGACTTCGTCGATGAGCGAGAACAGCTCACCGATCTTGTGTCGAATGCCCTCCTCCCGATTGGCTCCGGTCATCGCTTCGGCGGCGCGATTCATGTAATCGATGCGGCCTTCGTTGTCCGTCGTAATGACCCCTTCAGCGATCGATTCAAGCGTATATTGCGCCTGCTGTTTGCTGCGACTTAGCGAGACCTCCAGGCTCTTCCGGTAACTGACGTCGCGGGCGATGGTCAGGATCGCGGGGCTACCGCGATACTCGATCGAAGAACTTTGTGCTTCGACCCACAGGCCCTGTTCGTTGCCGTTTATAAGCTGGATTTCGAGGCGCCTGGGCACTGTCTTCCCGGCAAGGCGCTTGGCGGTCGTCTTGCGAAACAAGGCCCGGTAGGCCGGCTTGACGAGATCGACGACGTCCCTGCCTTCCAGTTGCTCCGGCGTCAGGCCCAGCAAAGCCGCGGCACTGTCATTCGCAAGCAGTATGCGTTCATTGTGCAGAAGCACGATTTCCGGAAGCGTGCGGGCAAAATCAGCGAAGAGCCGGTCCCGGTCCTGAATTTCTTCGTCGCGCTCTCCCAGGGCATCGAAAAGCCTGTTGATGGTCCGGGCCAGTGCCCCGATTTCCCCGGTTTCGCCAACGGAGAGACGCCGCCCCACGGACGCATCGCCCGCAGCAGCGACCAGTTCGAGATTCAGCCGGGCGAGCCGCTGCAAATAGCGACGGCGCTGCAACCACAAGGTAGCCAGCACAGCAGCAGCGAGCAGCAAGAGCACTGCAAGGATGGCAATGGTCAGTATCGACGACATGCCGGCCCTGTTGTGCACCTTGCCCTGTGCATGCTCGCGATCGATTGCGATCGATCATTCAGATGATTACGGCGCAAGTCTCGTTTGTCCCTTTCCGGCAATCTTGCAAATGATGCCGTGAAACGATCATTTGTTATTATTGGTCGCTCATTGTGATTCTCCGTAAGCGGAGATTCGAGGTGATTCAGAGCGTTATGACTGTCCACTGCTAAGCATATCCCAGCGAAACCTGCGCACCGCTACGATTCACCATAATTCGCAATCCGTCGGCTGACCTCGCGTTGCCCGGCGCTGTGACGGCTGCCGGGTCTGATTGAAATATAATAACTTTCAACATTTTACAGGCTCAGACTGCATGAACATGGATTACGCCCGTCGTCAGATGGTGGAACAGCAGGTGCGCACCTGGGACGTCTTTGACAACGCGGTTCTGAATGTGCTGGCGGAACTGCCACGCGAGGAGTTCGTGCCTGCCGGATTCGAGAAACTGGCATTTGCGGAGACCTCGATACCGCTGCCACACGGCCAGTGCATGTTGCCGCCCACAGTGGAAGGCCGATTGTTGCAGGCGCTCGAACTCCGCTCGCCGGATACCGTACTCGAAATCGGTACCGGGTCAGGCTTCCTGACCGCCTGCCTCGGCCGCCTTGCAGCAGCGGTCACGAGCGTCGAACTATTTGCCGAATTCACTGAGGCGGCCGGTTCGCGGCTCAAGGCTGTGGGGATCGATAACGTGACCCTGCTGAACCTGGATGCCATGCGTGAGCTGCCGAGCGGTCCTTTCGATGTCATCGCCGTCGGAGGTTCGTTGCCTGTATTCGACAACCGGCTGTTCGATTTGCTCAGTCCGGGTGGCCGGATGTTCGTCATTGTGGGCAAGTCGCCGCTCATGGAAGCACAGCTTGTCCTGCGCGATGCGGAGAATAAGCTACGCGTCACAAGCCTATTCGAGACCGATGTCCCCGCACTCTGCAATGCGCATGCGCCTTCTGCATTTGTTTTTTGAAAGATTGCAATGCCGGCGAAACCGCACGTGCGTTTGCTGCATCTAATAGAATACCGCCTGAGTGAGCTGCACAATCGCTGTGGGCCGTTTATTTCAGTTGATCGTAGCAGTATCGCTGCTGTCCGGGAGGGTCAATGTTCGATAACCTGACACCGGCCGAGTACATCGCACGGCAAGACGCCGGCGAACTTTGGCAGTTGCTGGACGTCCGAGAACCGTGGGAGAGAGACATCGCAAAAATTGACCCGAGCCTGTTTATTCCCATGGCTGAAATCCCGGCGCGCCACGGGGAGCTGGACGCCACCCGACCCGTGGCGGTGCTTTGCCACTCGGGTGGTCGCAGCGCGCGCGTCGCCAGCTTCCTCGTGCAACAGGGCTTTGCCAGGGTCGCCAACATCGACGGCGGGATCGACGCATGGTCCGTGCACTGCGATGGGGCGCTGCCCCGCTACTGAGTCCGGGCGGCCGCCGCACAAGACTTGACTGAGTTAGTGATATAGATGACCATAACACCTATCGGCATCGCCCACCCTTCATCGGACCTTAACAAGATGAAAAATATGAAGATATTGACTGCACTGTCCATTCTGGGCGTCTCCATCGGCTTGTCGCCGCCCGCGCTCGGCGCTTCGCTGCTCGAGGTCTACCAGCAGGCGCTGCAAAGCGATCCGCTCGTCCACGAAGCCGAATCGCGACGGCTGGCGGCGCAGGAAGCGGTGCCGCAGGCGCGCGGCTTCCTGTTGCCACAGGTGAGTGCCAGTGGCTCCTGGGTGACCAGCAACGTGTCCGGCACCAGCGTCGAGGCCGACACAACCGGTAATTTCGCGCCGGTCAATTTCGAGGCCGAAGGCGAAGAAACAAGCTGGAACGTGGGTTTGCGCCAGTCGATATTTCGCTGGGACCAGGTTGTGAACATGAAACAGGCGAACAAGATCGTGGCTCGCGCGGACGTGGTCTACGAAGCCGCTCAACAGGACCTGATGGTTCGCGTCGTGCAGCGCTATTTCGAGGTGCTGGCCTCGGAAGACCGGCTGGCTTCGATTCGCGCAGACCGCGAAGCCATCTCCCGGCAATTGGAGCAAGCCAAGCAACGGTTCGAGGTCGGGCTCATTGCAATTACCGATGTGCAGGAATCACAGGCGGCTTACGACCAGTCAGTGGCGTCTGAAATTGCCGCTCAACGGGAGCTCGCGACGGCGCAGGAACTGTTGCGAGAAATTACCGGTGAACATGTGCCCAATCTGGCGGCACCCGGGGAGGATTTTCCATTACCCGCGCCCAATCCTGCCGACGAAAGCAGCTGGATCCAAATGGCAATGGAGCAGAATCTCGACCTTCTCGCCAGCCGTCTCGACGAGCAAATTGCACGTGACGAAATCGCGTTTCGCCGCACCGGTCATTATCCGACCATTGATCTGGTTGCCGGACGCAACGGTGTCGAGACCGACAGTGACCGGAGCGTCAACAATGGCCCCTTCCTCACGGCAGACTCCCAACGTGACGGGGATTCGATCGGCATCGAGGTGACCATACCCCTGTTTTCAGGCGGACGAACTTCATCGCAGGTGCGCGAAGCCGTTTATCTGCATCGCGCTTCACGTGAGCAATTGCAACGAGTCGCTCGCGAAACCGAGCGTGCCACTCGCGATGCCTACCTTGGCGTCATCTCGGAAATCAGCCGCGTCAACGCTCTTGGGCAAGCGGTCCGATCGAGCAGAACGGCGCTGGAAGCGACGCAGGCAGGGTTTGAAGTCGGCACGCGAACGATTGTGGACGTATTGAACTCGCAACGCGCACTTTACCTGGCCATCACCAATTATTATCAGGCTCGCTATGTCTATATCGGCAATGTACTGCGTCTGAAGCAAGCCGCCGGCGCACTGCAGATTCAGGATCTCGAGCAGATCGATCGCTGGTTGACGGACCGCGAACCAGCCGAACGCACCCTCGACCTGCAAGAGGAATCTGAAGGTTAATCCGGCCAGGAAATCGGGCGTTACGGCGTCCTGCCACCGCCGCGCAGCTGGTTGTCGATTTCGACGATCAGCGGTTCCAGAACCAGTAACAGGCGCTGCAGGGCACCGCGATTTTCTGCGACGATTTCCCGCCCCAGCCGGCCCAGTCGTTGCGCTTCAGTGCCGTCAGTCAGCAGCGCGCTAATCGCCGGGCCGAGTTCACTGGCGTTTTCCACCCTCGTCAACGCGCCGATGCGCATGAACATTTCGGCGATATCCTGAGTGTTGAAAAGGTGTGGCCCGGTGACGACGGGCAAGCCGAGAGCGGCCGGTTCAAGCAGATTGTGTCCACCGACCGGTACGAGAGTACCGCCAACGAACGCGACATCCGCTGCTGAGTAGAATAGCGGCACCTCCCCCATAGTGTCGCCGAGGAATACGTTGTCCTCGGCGCCAGGGATCGCGCCCGACGTACGGGATACGAAGTTGAATTCCTGTCGCTGTAGCAATTGACGCACGGCCTCGAATCGCTCCGGATGCCGTGGCACCAGGACAAGCAAAGCCTCGGGAATCGCTTTGCATACCTGACTGTGCGCTTCAAGAACCTGTTCTTCCTCCCGCAGGTGCGTACTGGCTGCGATCCATACAGGCCGCCTGCCGAAAGTCCGGTCGCGCAGATCGAGGCCACGCGCGATGAGATCCGAGGGAATCTCCACATCGAACTTGATATTGCCGGTAACGCGAGTTCGTTCCGGCCGTGCGCCTAATGCACGGAAGCGCTCCGCATCCGCATCGCTTTGCGCTGCTATAACGATGCCGTGCGACAGCGTTTCGCGAAAAAGCGGTAATAGTTTCCGATAGTTGCGAACGGATTTTGGGGATATACGAGCACTGACCAACACCAGCGGCACCTGCCTGAAACCGCATTCATGATAAAGATTGGGCCAGATCTCCGTTTCCATGATCAGGGCAAGTTGCGGATGGGTCGCATCGAAGAAATTCCGCACCGCTTGCGGCGTTTCGAATGGAATGTAGCAGTGTAGAACCGTATCACCGAACACGCTCTCTACCCGCGCTGCACCGGTCGGAGTAACGGTCGTCAGCAGAATCTGCTTTCCTGGTAAACGCCTTGCCAACGCGCGGACCAGTGGAATCGATGCCTGTACTTCGCCGACCGAAACTGCATGAATCCAGATACTGCCCTGCGGGATGCGTGGAAAGCCGAATCCGAAACGCTGGCCGACACGGTCGAGGTAGGCCCGATTCACCATGCCGCGAAAGAGCCAGTAAAGCGCGTATACCGGCAAGAGCAGGTAGGTCAGTATGGCATAGAGGATTCTTATCATTGGCGTTCGGGCAGGATCAAGCGCGTGTTACTGCGCACGACTCCGGGATCCGTCCGGAAACCGGCGGATTGTCTGGCAACGGCGTGACTAACCCGACAATCGGTCGATGATCCGGCTGGTGGAATGTCCATGCCGAAACGAAAGTACCTTTACGTCGCCACCCCGCGCCAGAACGTCCTCCGCGCCGGCTATCTCATCGGCCCGGTAGTCGCCCCCCTTCACAAGAACATCCGGCATCACAACGCTGACAAGTCGCGCCGGTGTGTCATCGTGGAAGGGCACCACCCAATCCACCGCTGCCAGACCGGCCAGCACCGACATGCGATCCCGCAATGCGTTGACCGGCCGGGAGGGGCCCTTCAGGCGGCGCACTGACTCATCATCGTTGACTGCCACGACAAGTCGTTCACCGAGTTTCCTCGCCTCCTCAAGGTACGCGACGTGTCCCGCATGCAGTACGTCGAAGCAACCATTGGTCATCACAATTCTTTCCTGTCGCGCACGCGACTCAGCGACTCTGTGCAGTAGCTCCTCCTCGCTTACCGCGCCGCGACCGCCTTGCCCACCCTTGTGTAAGGCAACCTGCAACTCCATTGGCGTCGCAGAGGCGACGCCGATCTTGCGGACGACCAGTCCTGCAGCCAGGTTGGCAAGCGCGGCGGCATCCAGCAAGGCAGCACCGCTGGCGAGTGCGGCAGCCAGAGTCGCTACGACGGTATCGCCCGCGCCGGTCACGTCGAACACCTCACGGGCCTGTGTCGTCAGGTACACGGGCTGCTGGTTTGCCTGCACCAGCAGCATGCCCTTTTCGCTGCGCGTCACCAGCAGCGCGTCGAGTTCCAGTGCCTCTATCATCCGGCCGGCTCGCTCGACCAGCACGTCATCGGAATCGCAGCGTCCGGCTACCGCTTCGAATTCAGCCTGGTTCGGCGTTATCAGCGACGCGCCACGATACCGCTTGAAGTCCTGGCCTTTCGGATCAACCAGAACCGGCAAGCCGGCGGCACGAGCGGCGGCAATTATTTCGGCAGTGCGCGTCAAGGCACCCTTGCCGTAATCCGACAGCACCACAGCATTCATGCCCGCCAGCGCATCGGCCAACAGCCCAGGGATCGATGCATGGTGGGTCTCGTCAAGGTGTTCCTCACGGTCGATACGAAGCAGCTGCTGGCCGCGACTCTGCACACGCGTTTTCGTTATGGTGGGCCAGGTCGCCGAGCGGGCCAAACGACAATCGATGCCGTGCTGCATCACCAGGCGTTCAAGAATCAGTGCTTCGGCATCGTCGCCGACGATCCCCAGCAATACAGTATGGGCGCCGAGGGTTGCGAGATTGACCGCCACATTTGCCGCGCCGCCAGGTCGATCTTCACTGGTTCGGAGGCGCACGACAGGAACCGGTGCTTCCGGCGAGGTTCGGCTCGTTGCGCCAAAAAGGTAGCGGTCGAGCATGACGTCGCCAGCGACGACTACCCTGGCACGCGCAAAATCGGGAATGGAAAGCGTCACAGGGCGATACTACTACACCAGACGTCCCTTGCCGGGACTACGCGTTTCGCCGGTTGCTAGGGAGACTCTGCGCAAGTTACGTCGTCCACGTTGTGTCCTGAATCCCCTGATGCAAGGCGCGGTCCGCCGTGCGTATCGGGAATACGGACAAGGGCCGCAACGTGGCAGCAGGGGATTCAGGACACAACCCGCATTTGATTGATTCAATTGAACAAGTCGGGCCGGCTCCCGGTCCGGCAAGGCTGCGTTTCTCGTCGCTCATGGACATTCAGTCCACCACGCTCCTCGAGCCTTGCCTTGCCGGACCGGGAGCCGTCGTGGGCGACGGAACTTGTGCAGAGTCTCCCTAGGCCAGGTTCAGCCGCACAGGTTCCGGCGCACTTGCTATCCGCACTTGGAGTCGCCGCAGCTGAGGCAGGTCATGCATCCGTCCATCATGATTGCCGCCGCCGTGCTGCACTTGGAGCACAATTGTGCACCTTCCGGATAGTCGCTCTTGGAAAAGGCATCTTTCTGGCGACTGCGCGATTCGAAGTCAGCGCGTTTTTTCTCGAGATGGCTAATTTGCGCCTCGTCGAGCTGCGGCTGCGTCAGCAGACCAATGGAGATCAAGTGCTTTTCGACGATATAGCCGAGTTCGGCAATGATTGACGGCATGAACCGCCCACCCGGTTTCCAGTAGCCGCCCCGCGGATCGAAGACCGCCTTTAACTCGTCGACGAGAAAAGTAACGTCGCCACCTTTGCGAAATACTGCCGAGATGATGCGCGTCAGAGCCACTATCCATTGATAGTGATCCAGGTTCTTGGAATTGATGAAGATCTCGAACGGCCGTCTTTTCTCATGCTCCGTTCCTTCATTCAGAATGATATCGTTGATCGTTACGTACATGGCGTGATCGGAGATCGGCGTCTTGACCTTGTACGTCGAGCCTATGAGCATCTCGGGGCGTTCGAGTTTTTCGTGCATGCGAATAACTTCCGCACGGCCGCCTGCACCACCTTCGCGCGGGTAATCCGGCTTCCGTTCTTCCGTTTCCTTGACGGGAGGTGCCTTAACCCCGCAGCCGACAATTTTCCTGTCAATCTTGAGCTTGCTCATCGCGGTCACTCTGTGTTGGTCACTCTGTATAGAATGGTTGTTCAAAACTTGCCGTAATAGCCTTCTTTCAAAGCATCAAAGAGATTGGCTGCCGTATGTACCTCGCCGTCGTACTCAATCTCCTGGTCGCCCTTGACTTCGACTTCGCTGCCATCTTCCAGCGTAAACGTATAGGTGGTGTTCTTGAGGTCCTGTTCTTTGACGAGAACTCCCTGGAATGCCTCCGGGTTAAAACGAAACGTGGTGCAACCCTTCAAACCCTGTTGCCATGCATACAGATAGATGTCCTTGAAGTCTTCGTAGGGATAATCAGTCGGTACGTTGGCCGTCTTGGAAATAGACGAATCGATCCATTTCTGCGCGGCTGCCTGAATATCGACGTGGGCCTTGGGTGCAATATCCTCCGCCGTGACAAAGTAGTCAGGCAGCAGATCTTCTTGCGACTCACCCGTGGCCTTATTGCTGGTCGGCAGCGCATTGTGATTGACCAGTTCGCGATAGGCCAACAACTCGAACGAAAACACATCGATCTTTTCTTTGGATTTCTTGCCCTGACGAATCACATTTCGAAAATAGTGGTGCGCGAAACTCGGCTCGATGCCGTTGCTCGCATTGTTCGCCAACGACAGTGAAATAGTACCGGTCGGCGCGATCGAGCTATGGTGCGTAAACCGCGCCCCGACTTCTGCCAGGCGGTCTACCAGCTCCGGCGCCTCCGCGGCGATGCGCTGCATGTAACGACTGTATCGGCAATGCAGAATGCGTCCCGGCACCTTGTCGCCAACGCGGTACCCGTCGCTTGTCATTTCGGGGCGCTTGGCCAGCATTTCCGGCGTCACTTCGAACAGCTCGGTCATTATCGGCGCCGGCCCTTTCTCCTCTGCCAGCTCCAGTGCAGCTTCCCAGCCGGCCAGTGCCAATTGTCGGGACACCTCCTCAGTAAACCGCACGGCTGTCGCTTCACCGTACTTCATGCGCAACATGGTGATTGTGGACCCCAGCCCAAGGAAGCCCATGCCGTGACGCCGCTTGCGATTGATCTCGCGGCGCTGCAATGGCAATGGCAGGCCATTTATCTCGACAACGTTATCGAGCATGCGGGTAAAAACCTTGACGACGCGACGAAACTCCTCCCAGTCGAAGCGTGCTTTCTCGGTAAAGGGATCGAGAACAAAGCGGGTCAGATTGACTGACCCCAGCAGGCAAGAGCCGTACGGCGGCAGCGGTTGCTCGCCGCAGGGATTGGTGGCGCGGATTTTCTCGGTGAACCAGTTGTTATTCATCTCATTGACTTTGTCGATCAGCACGAACCCGGGCTCGGCAAAGTCGTAGGTCGACGCCATGATCACGTCCCACACGCGCCGAGCAGGCAAGCGTCGATAGATCCTGCAGGCAACCAGCCCCTCTTCGTTGCGCACGTAGCTGTCGGGTTCCGGCCATTCCCGCCATACGAACTGAGTGTCGTCGCCGAGATCATGCCGGTCCTGCTCAAGCTCTTTCGGGGTGATGGGAAAAGCGAGCTGCCAGTCTGCATCGCTGGTCACAGCCTGCATGAATTCTTCGGTGATGAGCAATGAGAGATTGAATTGCCGCAGCCGGCCGTCTTCACGCTTGGCGCGGATGAAATCCATGACGTCCGGGTGTCCGATATCGAAGGTGCCCATCTGGGCGCCGCGCCGGCCGCCGGCCGACGACACCGTGAAACACATCTTGTCGTAGATATCCATGAAGGACAGGGGGCCCGACGTGTACGCGCCTGCCCCGGTCACGTAGGCGCCTTTGGGCCGCAGGGTTGAAAACTCGTAACCGATGCCGCAGCCGGCCTTCAGGGTCAGTCCCGCTTCGTGAACCTTGTTAAGAATGTTATCCATCGAATCGCCGACGGTCCCTGACACGGTGCAATTAATGGTCGAGGTTGCAGGTTTATGCTCAAGCGCACCGGCGTTGGAAATTATCCGGCCGGCCGGAATCGCTCCGCTGCGCAGTGCCCAGAGAAACTGCTCGTAGCAACTCTCCCGCAAGGACTCTTTCTCAACATTGGCGAGCGCCCGCGCTACACGTTTGAAGGTGTCATCGATCGTCGCATCGAGTGGCTCGCCATCCTTGGCCGTCAGTCGATACTTTGCTTTCCAGATATCCAGCGATGCGGGCTGGAGCTTGATGTCACTGATGGTGCTGGCGCGAAAATTCACCGCGGACTTCATGTGGTCCTGTACTCCCCTGGTCTGCACGTCTTAACCGGCCTTGCGACCTGCCCTTGCGGTTGACTTGGCGAATGATGCCCGCGCCATTGCTGGCAAACTGCGCGCGCAATTGTCCTCGCGAATTCCCAAAGTGGAGACCCCAAGTCCCTTACTCCCGTCGCTTTGCCCAGCGAATAGCGCCCCGCTCACCGCTAATTGGAGAATCCAGCGACGAGTGCCTAAACGGCTCCAGATCATCGTTTTGGCAGGCACAAGATGTTGTGTCTGATGGCTTGCAAGATTATGCCCGGAACGGCCGACTGTCAAGGTTTTATACGTTTTTTTTGACTGGGTTTTATTTATATAAATACAACGACTTAAAGTTACAATTGCAGTAAGTTGTTTAAATTATTGCGGAAAAAAATGACAGATTTGTGAAGGTCGCATCGCACAACATCTAGTGGCTCGAAAAATACCCGCGAAGAGCCCGCAGGACGGCGCTTTCAGGTTGATGCGGCACGCTGGCGAGTGCCGCTTTGAACTCTTGAAATGGCCCCGAACGACCCCATCAAGGCCGCATCAGTACCTGCAAGGAGAACGAAATGAATGTGACCCGATATGAACCGTGGACGCTGCTGAACCTGTTGCATCGTGATCTGGACCAGATCGCCGGTCGCCGTCTTGGCATCGGACAGGAATCGGCTGACGGCAGCAACTCTGTTGCCGACTGGATACCGCCGGTCGACGTCGTCGAAGAGAAAGATCGCTTTGTATTGCGGGCCGACTTGCCGGGCGTTAATCCCGAGCAAATCGACATCAGCATGGAGCACGGGGTTCTGAGCATAGCCGGTGAGCGGCGTGAAGAGCGTTCCGAACAGGTCGAAGGAATGCAGCGTGTGGAGCGGATTTCCGGCAAGTTTTACCGCCGGTTCAGTCTGCCGGAGACCGCCGATGCGGAAAACATTTCCGCAAAGAGCTCGAACGGCATTCTTGAGGTTACCATTCCGAAGCAAGCTCAGGTGCAAGCACGGCGTATTGCCGTGCAGGCCAGCTGACCGGCCCCTAGGGAAGGCAAGGCGGCGACCGAGCATCAGGGTGTCGCCCGGCAGCAGCCGCTGCCGGGCGACGCCAGCGCAACCGGACACCCCGATTTGCAATAAGTCCGGAACTTTGTACAGTTCCGGCGGGTCAGCGGTGTGAGGCCGGACGTTTCGCAGGCGATCCGGACCATCAGCCCCGTGTACGCCCGGCATTTCGTGTAAGGACCTGTCAAAAAATGAAGAAATTGTTCCCGACTTTGTCAATGGCCGCAATTATTTTGGTGGCCACCGTTGCGCATGGCCAGTTGCCGGCCGAGGTCAACGGCCAGCCGCTTCCCAGCCTGGCACCGCTGGTAAAAAAGGCCGCGCCGGCCGTCGTGAACATCCGTGTCAGCCAGACGGTCCGCTCGCAAACATCGCCCTACGCCGACGAAATGTTTCGCCGCTTTTTCGGACTGCCGGATACGCCCGGCGGCTCGCGCGAGGTAGCGAGCGCGGGATCCGGGGTCATCGTCGATGCGGAGAACGGCTATATCCTGACCAACCATCACGTGGTGGAGAGCGCTGAGAAGATCCAGGTTTTTTTGTTTAACGAAGACTCACTGGAAGCCGAGGTGATCGGGTCGGACGCAGCGACAGATATCGCCGTTTTGAAAGTCGACCCGAAGAACCTGGTCGAAATTCCGATCGGCGATTCGACGTCGGTGGAGGTTGGCGATTTTGTTATTGCGATCGGCAACCCGTTCGGGCTCGGCCACACCGTGACCTCGGGCATCGTCAGCGCACTGGGGCGCTACGGTATCAGCCGGGACGGCCTCGAGGATTTTATTCAAACGGATGCTTCTATCAATCCGGGCAATTCCGGCGGCGCGCTGGTCAATATGCGCGGTGAACTGGTCGGCATCAACTCTGCCATTATCAGCCGCACCGGCGGCAATATCGGAATTGGATTCGCCGTGCCCTCGGAAATCGCAAGTTCGATCATGGGCCAGATTCTTGATTTCGGCGAAGTCCGGCGGGGCTTGCTTGGCGTGACCATTGCGACGATCGATGCGGAGAGTGCCAAGGCACTCGGTGCCGAGGTTAATCGCGGTGCGCTGATATCGAATATCGAGCCGGAATCGGCGGCCGAAAAAGCCGGCCTGCAAGTTGACGATATCATTACCAAGGTCGACAACCGGCGAATCAACAACAGTCGCGAACTTGCCAACGCAATCGGCCTGAAGGGCTCAGGCGAGGACGTTACGATCGAGTTCATCCGCGAGGGCCGAACCCGCACGCTAAAGGCGACATTGGACTCGCGGGATCAGGTACAAGGCACGGGTGCCGAAATCCATCCGGGACTTGCCGGCGCCCGGTTTTCAGCCAGGTCCGCCACGTCCGGCGACGGTGTCGAAGTCAGCGACGTGGAACCGGACAGCCCTGCGGCACAACGCGGGTTGCGGGCCGGTGACGTTATCATTGCCGTCAATCGTGGCAGGGTTCGGAATCTTCAGGACCTGCAGGAGATCGCGTCGCGCAACCAGATCCTTTTCCTGATGGTGCGCCGTGCCGATCGGCAGCTGATGCTGCAGATCCGGTGATTTCGTTGTGCCGGGCCGGTTCCGGACCCTGCTTGAACGAATGCATCGCCCGCAGCCGGTGATATCCACGCTGCGATTTCTGACCGCATTACTTGCCAGCATGGTCTGCGGCATTGCCTCAGCCGACCCTGCCCCATCGCTGGAGCAACAACGCCAGGCATTTCGCGAGGCCTACCCGGCCGCCGAGCTGGGCGACTGGGCGCCCGCCGCTGAGCGGGCGCACTTGCTCGAGCAATACATTCTTTGGCCCGACCTGCGCGCCGCTTACCTACGCACACGGGCGGGCACTGTCGAGCAGGCCACGGTCGATGCGTTTCTTGAGCGTTACGGAGCACTCAGGCCCGGCCGCGAGCTGCGCTTTCGCCACGCCTTGCAACTTGCGGCAGCGCAGCAGAGGACAGCATATCTCGACATCTACAACGCTTTTTATCAGGGACTCGGCATTGCCAGGCTCGATTGCCTGGCGGCACACGCCGAAATACTGAACGGCGATGGCGGACGAATTGCCGCCAGGGCGATGGATCTGTGGCTAACCGGTCATAGCCAGGCGAATGAGTGCGATCCTGTCTTCGACTATCTTCGTGGCGCCGGACATTTGGATGAGGGCGCGTATCGCCAGCGTTTCGAGCTGGCGTTGGCAGCCCGGCAATTCTCGCTGGCCCGCTACCTGGCGCGTTCGATAGACGACGAAGCGTTTGCCCAGGCCGATCTATGGCTCGCAGCCCAGAGTCGGCCGCTGGAGTTCCTGGCCATGGAGAACCAGTACGCGGACGACGAACCTCATCGCGAGCGCGTTTTGCTTGCACTTGAGCGGGTCGCCTACACCGACGCCCGGCTCGCGGACAAGCACTGGCAAAAAATCCACGGGCAGCGCGCATTCTCACAATCTCAGATTATCGGCATCTCACGGCACATCGCGTTGTGGCTCGCACGGCAACATGAAGCGGATGCCGCGCGGCGCCTTGTCGACCTGGACGAGGAGGCGCGGGACGCCGAGGTCAGGCGCTGGCTCGTGCGCGCCTTGTTGCGGCAGCATGCCTGGGAGGACGTCGTTGCAGTAATCAGTTCAATGCCGGCTGACGAGCAGGATAGCGAGGATTCACGATATTGGCTCGCAATAGCATTGTTGCAGCGGGGGGATGAAACAACAGCTCGCACGATCCTCGAAACTCTCGCAATCGGCCGGAGTTACTACAGCTTTTTGGCCGCTGACGAACTCGGCCAGGCTTACGCGTTTGCGCACACCACAATGACTCCCGACGAAGAGATCCTGAGCCTGCTGGAGAGCCGCGACGCCGTCATCCGTGCACGTGAATTGTTTCATGTCGGTCTTGAAAGTCGCGGTCGCTCTGAATGGGATGATGTCGTCAGTCTTCTTGGCCCGGAAGAAAAGGCTCAAGCCGCGATCCTCGCGCAGCGTTGGGGCTGGCATTCGCGAGCCATAGCCACGGCAGCGGCGGTCGGCTTGTACGATGACCTCGTGCTCCGTTATCCGCTCGCGTACGACGAGGAATTCGAAGTGTATTCAGCGACAGCCGGCATTCCCCGCGGCTGGGCCTACGGGGTGGCCCGCAGCGAGAGCCTGTTTATCCCGGACATTCGCTCGAGCGCCGGCGCCATCGGCATAATGCAACTCATGCCCGCTACCGGACAGCGCACTGCCAGCGAATTGAGTCTCCCATGGCAAGGCCTTCCTACGCTGACCGATCCCGCGAGCAACATACGACTCGGTACAACGTATCTTGGCCAAATGCTGAAAAGGTTCGCAGACAATCGAGTGGCCGCGACGGCAGCGTATAACGCCGGCCCTGCCAGGGTTGAGAAGTGGCTGTCGGGCTCCGGGCAGCTCGATGCGCGGATCTGGATCGAAAACATTCCGTACAACGAGACCCGCGATTACGTTCGTCGCGTGATAGTCGCCGATGCCATATTCAACTGGCGACTGACCGGCCGTACGCAACGCCTGACCCACTTCCTCGGCACGACCGATCCCGCCGTCCAGCAACTGGCAATAGCGGGTGAGGATCGTTCGGGCAATGACTGTGATACGCCACAAGACGGCTATTGCTGACGTAGCATTTCTATTTCTCGTTCAGCACCGTCATTCGAGCACGACGTTCTTCATGTGACAAGTCGGCCAGTTCGCGGGACCGGCTGTAAAAGCATTCGAGCTCCTGCACGCATTCGTCATAAATGTTCCGGAACGCTTCGGACCAGCCCTCGTAGAGTCCGAGCGAGACCAGCCGGGCGTTGTTAAGGGGCTCTGCCAGTGCAATGCGACCGGGCGCTGCGCTTTGCTCGTTGAGTGCTTCGACGTCCCGGATCAGGGTGGCGAAAATCCGCTCCTTGTTGTTGCGCATGACTTGCGGTTCGATATCCGAATCGTACAACGCGGCGAGATCGGATCTGGCTTGTTCGACTATTCTCACCAACGCACGCTGGCGCTCGCGGGAGTTACGGTAGTTGCGCAGAATCTCGTCTTCATCGCGCATTGTTAGCCAGCGCCGGATGCCGATATCGGCGACTGCCGTGGCAAAGGATTCGTTAAAGCGGCTGTCACCCTTGACGTACAGCACCTGGTGCGCGAGTTCGTGAAAAATTACCGCCACGAGCTGCGTATCGCTCCACCGCATCATTGTATTGAGTACCGGGTCGGCGAAACGACCGAGAGTCGAATAGGCCGCCACACCACCGACTGCAACATCGTAGCCGTCCTTTCGTAAAGACTCGGCCTTCGCTTCCGCGGAGTCTTGCGCAAAGTAACCCCGATAGGCAACGCAACCTGCCACCGGGAAGCACCACTGCTTCGCATCCACGGAGAATTCAGGCGCTGCGAAGACATTCCATACGACATAGTCGCGCTCGAGGTCTGCATAAGTGGTGTAACTGTCATTGTCCGGCAAGAGCAATTGCTCAGTCGCAAACTGGCGAGCTTGCTGCACCAGGCGCAGCTTGTCTTTCAGCTCACTCGCGGCCCCGGGATTTTCCAGGACTTCATCGATGGGCTGGCGACTTTTCATGACATCCCGGTGCCCGTTGATCGCCTGGACGTAGTAGCAGCCTTGCAGAAGCAGGAGCGTCGCAACAGTGGACAACACCATGACCAGGCGCCGCGCATTCGAGTTGATCTGGCTAAATGAATACATCGTCAGGTTTCGATCTTCGCTGCCCGCGCCGTTGGCGGCATACGCCCGAACAAGCGATTCTGTAGAATCGCATCATGGAAGTGTACCTTGTCGGTGGCGCCGTCCGTGACGAGCAGCTTGGTCTGGTCCCGGCGGAACGTGATTGGTGCGTCGTAGGCGCAACGCCTGAGGAGTTGCGAGCGCTCGGTTATCGCCAGGTCGGCAAGGATTTCCCGGTATTTTTGCACCCGGAAACCGGCGAGGAGCATGCGCTGGCGAGAACGGAGCGCAAGACCGGTCCCGGCTACACCGGGTTTTCGTTCAGCACTTCGCCCGATGTCACCATCGAAGACGATCTGGCCCGCCGCGACCTGACCATCAATGCCATGGCCCGCAGCGCTGCCGGCACGCTCATCGATCCCCACAACGGCCTCGTCGACCTCGAGGCCGGAATCTTGCGTCATGTCTCCGAAGCTTTTGTGGAGGATCCGGTGCGTATTCTGCGAACTGCGAAGTTTGCGGCCCGCTTCGCCGCACGCGGCTTCACAATCGCCGATGAAACGCTGCAACTTATGAAGCGTATGGTCGACGAGGGGGAAGTTGATGCGCTTGTGCCGCACCGGGTCTGGAAGGAAACCGAGCAGGCGCTCGGAGGTCCGGCACCCCGCAGGTATTTCGAGGTCTTGCGACACTGCGGGGCCCTCGCCGCGGTTTTTCCGGAAATTGACGCCTTGTTCGGCGTCCCGCAACCCGAGAAATGGCATCCGGAGGTCGACTGCGGCATTCACGCACTCATGGTTCTCGACCAGGCAACGAAGCTTAGCCCGGACGTCGACGTGCGCTTCGCCGCACTCGTGCACGACCTCGGCAAAGCGACGACACCGTCGGTTTCGTTGCCGAGCCATCCCGGACACGAACGGCGCAGCGTCAAATTGATCAAAGCAATGGCGGAACGCTTCCCGGTGCCCACGCCATGCCGCGAACTGGCGTTGCTGGTTGCAGAGTTTCACGGCCACTGCCACAAGGCCTTCGAGTTAAAGGCAGTGACGATTCTAAAGGTACTGGAGCGGACTGATGCGTTTCGGCGCCCCGAGCGATTTCGAAAATTCCTGCTTGCCTGCGAGGCCGATTCGCGGGGCCGCACGGGTTTCGAGGAGCGCCCATATCCGCAGGCCGCGTTCCTCTTGGGTGCATTCGAGGCAGCCGCGGGAATAGCCGCAAAAGATGTTGCCACGCCCGATCTCAGCGGAGCGCGCATTGGCGACGCAATTCGCCGTAAACGATTGCAGGCGATCGGCGCTTTCAGGGGCGGCGCCGACGGCCCGTCATAAACCGCCGAAGAAATAGCCGAACACGGAGAATACCGTGGAATTGCCGTAGTTCGCCGAGTCATCGAACGCCAGGCGGAACTCTATGTCACTGGCTTTGCCGAGGGGCGACAGGAAGCCCACACTGATCGAGTCAACCTGGCCCTGATCCACGGCTGTTCGCCAGCGACTGAAGCCGATATCGAAGGATTTCAGCCCGAATTCTATTTCCATGCCGGCATGCCACCGTTCGTCGAGCAGGCTGTTCATGAGTGCAAGTCGCGACCGGGACAGGAAGCGCAGGGAATCGATATTTTGCTGCAGGCGTACATCACGCGAGTAGTCGTACCGCATGCCACCGGCAAAGAAGCTCACGCGCTTGCCGGTACGTACCCGCCCGGTCAGGCCGATGCCGTCCGCGGTGAACTCGATCGTGCGCGCATCCGCGAGCAGCGGTGACTGCAGTGTAAAATCAAAATCCCGCCGCTCGAGATCGATCGAGAGCCGCCAGGCATCCTTCCTGAGATAAATTGACGCACGCAAGTCGATCGAATCCAGCACATCGTCGTTGTCCCAGTAGGCCGCAGCAACGCGGATACCGACCGGACTGAACATGTGATCGACTTCAATATCGGCGTACCGGGACTCGCTTCCGCCCGCGAGCCCGTCGCTATGGCTGTGCGCCACGGCGACACTTAGCCAGGTCTTGCTGCCGACAGCGATATCCAGTGCGGCAGACAACGCTCGCCCATCCTCGCTGTCCAGTTCTGCGCCGAGGCCGACGACGAAACCGCCATCGGCTCCGTGCGCCGCACTGCAGGCCAGTAGCAAGGCCACCGGCCGCCAGCCGCATGCCCTAAACGAGAACATAAAGAATGAAGCCTGCGAGCAATAGTCGGTAGATGACGAACGGCAGCAAGCCGCGCGTGGTGATGAAGCGCATGAAGAACGCAATACTGAAATATGCGACCAGTCCGGAAACCAGCGCGCCCGCGGCCAGCTCTCCCCAGGACACGTTACCGCCATCGAGCAAGAGCGTGGTCGCTTCGTAGGCCGCGGCAAGCAGGATGACGGGCGCGGACAGGAGAAACGAAAACCGGGCAGCATCCTGGCGTTTGAAACCGAGCAGCATACCTGCGGTGATGGTGACTCCTGAGCGCGAAGTACCCGGTACCAATGCCAGCGCCTGGGCGCAGCCGATGACGAGGGCATCGCGCAGGCGAACTTCCGTGATGATCCGTTCCTGTCGACCGAAGCGGTCCGCAAACCCGAGCAGCAGCCCGAAACCGGACAACGTTACGACTACCACGAGGGGGTCGCGAAGGTTGTCGCTGATCCATCCGGCGAGCAACAGGCCGACGATTGCCGCGGGCACCGTGCCGATCCCGATCGCCAGCGCCAAACGGGATTCGAGCGTATCTGTGCGTCCACTCAGCAATTGCAAACCGCCCCGTGCCGCACCGATGAGATCATTGCGAAAATAAAGGCAAACAGCACCCAGTGATCCGAAATGCACGGCGACATCGAAGACCAGGCCCTGATCGGTCCAGCCGACGAGATACGGCACCAGCACCAGGTGGCCTGAACTCGATATCGGCAGTATCTCGGTCAACCCCTGGATGACGGCGAGTACCACTATCTGCAGCCATGTCATGCCGTGCCCCGCGCTGACCGGCAAGCACCCGAGTGAAATGTCACAAGCTGTGCGTCCTGTCCAGGTTTGCAAATGACGACAGTGCCGGCATATCGCCGCGCGCCAATCCCATGCATTTGAAGTTTTCTCCCATCTCGTCCGGCAGTGTGAGTATTTTGACCTGTCTCGACAGGTCGATCTGTGAGGCGGTCGGCAATCGATCGAAATCCTCGAGTTCTTCGCTGAGCCCGCCGTTCAACAGGAATTGCGCCTGCGACACGAAACCGGCGATATCCATACCGGCGCCTGTGGCCGCTTCGGCAACGGCGGTAAAATCGACCCAGGCGGTCAGGTCCTGGAGGCCGGGATAGATCAGCGGATCGTTGTGGGCACGATGCCTGAAGTGACATCGCAACCAGCCATCACGTCTATCCGGTGCGTAGTACTCGCGTCGTGATAGCCCGTAGTCGAATAAAAACATGAAGCCGGATTCCACGCATGCGGCAATATCACTGACCCACTTCGCCAGTCCGGTGGATACCTCCGAGACGAATCCGTCCTCCAGTTCACGTCCGAGTGTCGCTTCGATATGCGCAACCGCCTCATTCAGAAACTGCGGCGCCGCGGCTCGACGCCACGCGAAAGCCGCCTGATCACAGCCAACGCGCATTTGGACAACTTCCCTGCCCGACATACGGAACCGTTCAACCGGCAGCGCGTCGGCAACCTCGTTGGCGATGACGACGCCGCGGAAATGCTGCGGCAAACGGTCCAGCCACTCGACTTTCGGCATCAGTTCCGGTACCTGTGCGCAAATGAGGCGCTGTTGCTGCGCGATAAGGTCCGGCGACACCTCGAGAATCAGGTAGCGCTGTAATTCGATGCCGTTCACTGCCAGAAACCGCAGGATGTCGACCGCCAACCGGCCGCTGCCGGCTCCCAGCTCCAGGACAGCAGCACCTGGCAAACGTTGCAAGACGGCGGCGCACTGCCTTGCCAGCACGCCACCGAACAACGGCCCAACCTCGGGTGCCGTCACGAAATCCCCGGCCGTCCCGAACCTGGTGGCGCCCGCACTGTAATAGCCCAGCCCCGGCGCATAGAGTGCCTCGTGCATGAACTCGGCGAAACTGATGCTGCCGCTCGTTTGCTCGATCAAAGCGCGAATATGGCCCGCCACCATTTCACTGTGAGCAAGACCCGCGGCGTCCGGTGCAGGCAAGGCTTCTGTGCTGCGGTTGTTCGAATACATGGTTCAGCGGGGAGCTAAGTTGCGGCACAATGTAGTGCCCTTGCGACTTGATTTCCACGGGCGGCTGGAAAACCCGGCACTCAATAACAGGTTCGCCATTGTCATCACTTCCTCTGCGTCCGTTGCACGACCGGATCGCGCTGGTAACCGGCGCCGCACGCCGTATCGGTGCGGCGATTGCGCGACGAATGCACGACACCGGTGCCGGTATCGCGATCCATTACCACAACTCGGCCGACGATGCGCAGCGCCTGAAAGACCAGTTGAACCGCGTCCGCCCGGACTCCGCAGAGATTTTCCAGGCAGACCTGGCACAATTTGACACGCTGGCCCCGTTGACGGAACGCGTCATTCGATGGCGCGGGCGGCTCGATTATCTCGTCAACAATGCCTCCAGTTTTTACCCGACGCCGCTCGGAACCATTACCGAACCGCAGTGGCACGACCTGGTCGGCAGCAACCTCAAAGCGCCGCTTTTCCTTTCGCAGGCCGCCTGGCCAGAGCTTCGCCGCCAACGCGGTGCCATCGTCAACCTGATCGATATTCATGCGCAACGACCGTTACGACAGTACGCTGTTTACGGTTCCGCCAAGGCCGGATTGGCAATGCTTACTCGAGCGCTGGCGAAAGAAATGGCGCCGGATGTTCGTGTCAACGGCATAGCGCCGGGTGCGATTCTCTGGCCGGAAGACGGCTTAAGCGACGCAGCGAGAGACAGCATCATCGCCCAGATACCACTGGGCCGGCCCGGCAATCCGGACGACATAGCCGGATGCGTCCTGTACCTGTTGCGCGACGCTGTCTATGTGACCGGACAGATTATCGCGGTCGACGGTGGACGGAGCATCGGCTGGTAGCTCTTGCGGCGCCCGGTCCGGCGGAATTCATAAGTTAAAATCGATGCGCTCTTGCCGGAGCAACCGCCCGGAGCCGGGGAATTGCTGCCAGTGCAGGTCCAGCCGTTTGCCGGTGAACGGGTGTACGTAGTCCGGCGCCAATTCTGCAAGCGGTCGCAAGACGAAATCGTAGTCGAGCACATCGCTGCGAGGCAGTTGCAAGTCGTCCGTATCGACGAGGACGCGATCGTACAATAACAAGTCGATATCCAGTTCCCGTGCCGACAGCCCAACGCACGTTCGCTGCCGGCCGGCTAACTCGTGAATGTCGTCCAGCACCCGAAGAACATCGACAGGCGACAGGTCCGTTTGGGCCAGGACCACCAGGTTGAGAAAGTCGTGACCCTCGAAGCCAACCGGCGCATTGCGATATACGGCTGATGTTTCGAGCTCCCCGAACCGTCGCCGGAGCTCCGTGATTGCCATCCGCAGATGCCTGACCGGCTGGATGTTGCTGCCAACACCGAGATATATGCTTGCCATCGAAACGGTTCAGGCCGGGGCCCTGCTACGGAATATCAAAACGCCGACATCCCGGGCGCCGCGGATCGCACCCGGCTTGCTCACCCGCACCCGAATCCACGGCACGTCGAATTCATCGAGCACCAGAGTGGCAATCTTCTCCGCCAGCGTTTCGACCAATTGAAAGCTCGAGTCAGCGACAAACTGCTGCACTCGCTTGGCGACTGCCTTGTAGTTGAGCGTCGCCTCGATTCGGTCGCTTTCGGCTGCACGCCGCATGTCACCGCCCATTTCAAGATCGATACTGACGGTCTGGCGAATCTGTCGCTCCCATTCCCAAATGCCGACAACTGTCTCGACGCGCAACTCGTGCAGGAAAATCGTATCGGCGTTCTCGTGTCCCATTGTCAATCCTCGAACCCGTCAGCCGGCCAACGGTGCCGACAGTGAATCGAGCGGCCAGCGGGCGACTGCCTTGATCGCTCCTGCGTGTATGCCATCGTCGAGGCGCAACGCCCCGGCAAGCGCGATCATTGCCCCGTTGTCCGTACAAAACTCGATGCGCGGATAGAATACGCGGCCGTCGAACTTTCGCGACAGTTCATCGCGCAACAACCGATTGGCACCGACGCCGCCCGCCACCACAATACGGCGGCTGCCCTCGTGGCGGGCTGCTTGCAGTGTCCGGCCGACCAGGGTATCGATGGCGGCGCGCTGGAACGACGCCGCGATATCGGCCCGGGCCGCGGCCAGTTCGCCGGCTGCCTGCAGTTCGCGCACCTGCATCATGACCGCAGTCTTGAGCCCGCTGAAACTGAAGTCGAAACCGGACCGGTTGAGCATCGGGCGTGGCAATGAATAGGCGTTCTCGTCACCGCTTTCGGCAGCGTGGGCCAGCGCCGGACCGCCGGGATAGCCAAGTCCGAGGAGCTTCGCTGTCTTGTCGAAAGCTTCGCCGGCTGCATCGTCGAGGGTCCGGCCGAGAATGCGATAGCGCCCGATCCCGTCCACACCGACCAGCATCGTATGGCCCCCTGACACCAGCAACGCGAGGAAAGGAAAGGCAGGCGGGTCCTTCTCGAGCATAGGCGCCAGCAAATGCCCTTCCATGTGATGCACCGGTATTACGGGACAATTCCAGCCGAGCCCGAGGCCGTTCGCGACACCGCTGCCAACCAGCAATGCGCCGACGAGTCCGGGACCCGCCGTATACGCGACGGCGTCCGGGCGCTGCAACGCGGCAACGTCCAAAACTTCCTGAACAAGGGGCAACAGAATCCGTATATGGTCCCTGGAGGCAATTTCCGGTACCACGCCCCCGTAACGCGCATGCAGGTCGACCTGGCTGTGCAACGCATGCGCAATGAGGCCGCGGTCCGTGTCAAACAGCGCCACCCCGGTTTCATCGCAGCTGGTTTCCAGTCCGAGCACTTGCATAGGCGCCGCATCTTACTCCAGCCGCCCGGAATGGGCCGCCTTTTCTTTGCATTATCCGTGTCTTGCCGATATCATGCCCGGTCT
>CAYVLL010000015.1:22074-24520 GCA_964452235.1 uncultured Woeseiaceae bacterium | reverse complement strand
GGTGATCCAGCAGGCTTCGCTGGACACGGACCATGTCGCGTACCGTCACGCGCGGAAATTCCGCCCGGTAGCGCGTACCCGTGTCGGGTCGAACAGAGACCGGTCCGGTCGTGCCATAGCAGCTGCCGAGAATATTGCTGCAGACCACGTAGTCGCGACGGGCATCGAATACCCTCCCCTCGCCTATGAGGCCAGGCCACCACGCGTCGACATCTGCCGATCCGGTCAGGGCGTGACAGACAAGAATCGCACTCCGCTCTGCGTTCGCCGGATCTCCCCAGGTACGATAGGCGACGGTAACACCTTCGAGCGAGCGGCCGGACTCCAGCCTGACCGGACTCGGGACCCTGTAAAACCGTGTGGCAGGAGAGACGTGACGCGCCAGGTACTCGGGCAGTTCATCAATTACCTGGGTCAACTCATGCATTGACACACTCCGGGACTCAGCCGCCCACCGCCGTCGCGACCGGGGCTACAGACAATTGCTCGGCGGCCCGCAGGGCGGAGAGAATGTCTGCGGCCAGGTCCTCGCCGGACTCGATACCGACGGACAAGCGAACAAGGTTCTGCCTGATCCCGGCATTCGCGAGAGCCTGCTCGCTGACCGGCGCGTGGGTCATCGATGGCGGATGACACACCAGGCTTTCGACGCCCCCCAGCGACTCGGCCAGCGAGAACAAGCGCAACGTTTCCACGAAGGTGCGAACAGCGTGCGGACCACCCTTGATCTCGAAACTGACCATCCCGCCAAAGCCCTTTTGCTGGCGCCTTGCGATCGCATGGCCGTCATGATCCGCAAGCCCTGGATAGTAGACTCTGTCAACCATTGAATGCGCTTGCAGCAGTTCAGCCAGCAAGCCGGCATTCTCCTCGTGATGGCGAATCCTCGCGTGCAGGGTACGAATGCCGCGCAGAGTCAGGTAACTGTCGAAAGGCGCACCGGTGAGGCCGAGGCAATTTGCCCACCAGCCGAGCTTCTCACCCAGTTCTTTATCGGCTGCCGTCACCGCGCCACCCACAACGTCGCTGTGACCGTTCAGGTACTTGGTCGTCGAGTGCAAGACGATGTCGGCACCCAGCGCAATCGGCTGCTGCAAGGCAGGCGAAAGAAAAGTATTGTCGACGACTAGCAGCGATGCAAAGTCACGGGCCAGCGCCGCGACCGCTTCGATATCGACGATCCTTAGCAACGGATTCGACGGTGTTTCAACCAGAATCATGCGCGGCTTGCGAGCAAATACCCGCTGCAAACCAGCGGCATCCGTCTGATCGACGAACATCACCTCGAAGTGGCCTTTCGCGGCGAGGTGCTCGAACAACCGGTACGTCCCGCCATAACAATCGTGGGGCGCCAGTAACAGGTCGCCCGGCTCCAGCAGATGAGTAACAAGTGTCAATGCGGCCATGCCGGAGGATGTGACTACCGTGCCGGCACCACCCTCCAACGCTGTGAGCGCTTCACCCAGGGCGTCGCGGGTAGGGTTGCCGCTGCGCGAATAGTCGTAGCGCCGCTTGTTACCAAAACCGTCGAACGTGTAGTTCGATGACAGGTGAAGTGGTGGCACGACCGCACCGTGTTGTGAATCGGATTCAAGCGCCGCACGTACGGCACACGTTGCTGAATTAATCGGGGAACTCATTATCCGGTCTCCGCGTCCTGTCCAATGTCGCAGCAAACTCGCATTCGCCGCCTCTGCTCATCGGACTCCCGCGGTACCGCCAGGAGGGTGCCGTGCCCTGCGCAATTCAGTAATTCACCAGACTTGCGTTGCACCAGCACTCATCTCTCGGATGCGAGTCACTCGCACCGCAGGAGTTGGCACCTTTTCAGGATGGTTAGTCCCGATGGTTGCCCCGGCGTCTAAGGGCCTTTCCCTCAGCCGGTCTCGATGAGTCAACAGGAGTGTATGGTTCGCGGGACCGGCGCGTCAAGCGCAGGCCGGTCTGGAGAAAAGTATCGGCAGCAACCAATCGGCCATCGAACCGTCCACCGACGGTGGCCATTTGGAGATTTACCGGTCCCGGTACTTGCGCGGCTCCCGGATATGTACTAGTGTACTAGCACGTTATTACGCTACTACAGGCTCGCCAGGCAAGACCAGTGTTCAGGCGGGAACCGGGAAATCTGTGAAACCCAATCGGCATGACACCGGGAAAGAACGCAAGCGCTGCGAGGATGCGTTGTTTCGCGCAGTAATTTCGCTGCAGGATCTCTCCGAGTGCCGCAATTTTTTCAAGGACCTCTGCACCCCGGCGGAGCTACAGGCCCTGGTTGACCGCTGGCAGGTCGTGCAGCTACTGCAGGACAACCTGCCCTACCGGCGCATTCACGAGCTGACCGGCGTGAGCGTGACCACCATCGGGCGTGTCGCCCGCTTCCTCAGCGATGGTTTCGGTGGCTACTCGGCTGCCATTGCGCGCTCGCGGCCGGGTGCGGCCCAGCCGG
>CAYVLL010000015.1:0-21974 GCA_964452235.1 uncultured Woeseiaceae bacterium | reverse complement strand
TGCGGCCCAGCCGGGTGCGGCCCAGCCGGGTGCGGCCCAACCCGGTCCCCGGAAAACCACCAAGGCCCACTGAGGACCCCACATGCATAACCCCGAGCAACGCATCAAGATTGCGGTGCAGAAGGCCGGCCGCCTGAGCGATCGGTCGCTGGACCTGCTGGAACGATGCGGCCTGAAATTTACGCAGAGCAAGGATCAGCTTTTCTGCATGGGCGAAAACCTTCCCGTCGACATCCTGCTCGTGCGGGATGACGATATACCAGGACTCGTCAGCGACGATATCTGCGACCTCGGCATCGTTGGCTTGAACACCGTTCAGGAAAAACGCCTGGGCATGGTGCATGAAGGCAAGGAAGCGAGATTCGACCAGGTCTACGCACTCGATTTCGGCCATTGCCGATTATCGATTGCGGCGCCCGAGCAAACACCGTATGAGGGACTGGCAAGTCTCAGCGGCCGGCGCGTCGCGACCAGCTACGTGGCGACATTACGTGACTTCCTGCATGCCAACGACATCGAGGCCGAGATTGTATTTTTTTCCGGCGCCGTTGAGATCGCGCCACGGCTCGGGAAATCCGATTTCGTGTGCGATCTTGTCTCCACGGGGTCGACACTTGCCGCTAACCAGTTGCGGGAAGTCGCCACGGTGCTCGACAGCGAAGCCGTTGTCATTCAGACCCGCGAGCCGCTATCGCGATTCAAGGCGGACTGGGTCAAGCGCATCCTGCAACGACTCGACGGTGTACTGCAGGTTCGCGAAAGCAAGTACATCATGCTGCACGCGCCTCGCTCGGCACTGGAGGCAATCTCGGCGTTGTTGCCCGGCTCGGAATGTCCGACCGTCATTCCTCTCGACGGAGACGGGGACAAAGTCGCCGTGCATGCTGTATGTCGCGAGAATGTCTTCTGGGAAACGCTCGAGAACCTGAAAAAAGCAGGCGCCAGTTCGCTGCTCGTACTTCCGGTCGAGAAGATGCTGGCCTGAGGCCGGTTACCGGTCAGTCAACCAAATGGAACTGAAGGTTCACAACTGGCAATTACTGGATCCGCTGCAACGTCGCAAGCTGTTGCAGCGTCCTGCCATGCACGACGACAGGGCATTGCAGGATGGTGTGCGCGCAATACTCGAGCAAGTTCGCAAGCGTGGTGATGCGGCACTTCAAGAGCTCACGCAACGGTATGACGGCGTGACTATCGAAACCGTGCGGGTCAGTGATGCCGAATTCGCAGCCGCCGAGCGGTCGGTATCCAGTGCCGCGATCGACGCAATCCAGCTCGCGATTGATAACGTTCGCCGGTTTCATGAAGCACGACCGTCGTCAGACTACGAGATCGAAACCATGCCGGGCGTTCATTGCCAGCGTATTGCGCAACCGATCGACGCGGTTGGCCTTTATGTGCCGGCCGGGTCGGCGCCCCTCCCCTCGGCGGCAGTCATGCTGACGGTGCCCGCGGCCATCGCCGGCTGTCCCCGGCGCGTGCTTTGCACGCCGCCAGGTCGTGACGGCACGGCAAACCCGGCAGTTCTGGTCGCCGCTCGACGTGGTGGCGTCAGCGAGGTCTACAAGATCGGGGGTGCCCAGGCTATAGCGGCCATGGCTTACGGCACGGAGACTATCGTCAGGGTCAACAAGATCTTTGGGCCGGGCAATGCCTGGGTGACGGCGGCCAAGACAATGATTGCGGGCGATGCCGAAGGAGCGGCGATCGACATGCCGGCCGGTCCATCGGAAGTCCTGATCATTGCGGACGATGAAGCGACACCGGAGTTCGTAGCAGCCGACCTGCTGTCACAGGCGGAACACGGCAAAGATTCGCAGGTTATCCTGGTAACCACCAGCCAACGATTGGCCGCGCGGGTCATAAGCGACGTCGAACAGCAGGTGGCATCGCTGCAACGTCGCGATATTGCATTGGCTGCCCTGCAGTCCTGCCGAATAATTTTCGCAACCGGCATTGCGGACGCCATCGCGATCAGCAACGAGTATGCACCTGAGCATCTTCTCCTGCAGGTGCGGGATCCGCGTGCCGCATTGCATTCGATACGCAATGCCGGTTCTGTTTTTCTCGGTGACTGGTCACCCGAAAGTGTGGGTGACTACTGCAGTGGCACCAACCATGTACTGCCTACTTACGGGAGTGCACGAAGTTACAGTGGACTCAGCGTCGACCAATTTATGCGGCACATGACCGTCCAGGAACTCAGCGAGGATGGCTTGCGCTCGATAGCACCTGCGGTTCTCACAATTGCCGGACTGGAAGGACTGGACGCTCACGCGGCCGCGGTCAGTCGCCGCGTCCGGCCACGAAGCGCCGGCAAGGCATCGCGATGACAACCGGTGCAGGCATAGCGATATGTCCATAGAAAGCCTCGTCCGGCCGGAAATTCTCAACCTGAAGCCTTACGTCACCGCGCGCCAGGAAAGCGAGACCGTGCGCATGAACGCCAACGAATTGCCCTGGCCGTCGCAGGTCGACAGTGCGACGGTTCCCTTGAACCGCTACCCCGAAATCCGGCCGGTGCGGCTGCAGCAGGTGCTTGCCGAGCACTATGGGGTTCCAGCGCAATGCCTGCTCGCGACCCGCGGTAGCAGCGAGGCCATCGATATCCTTATTCGGGCGTTCTGTCAGGCGGGCCGCGACAGTATCGTCGTGACACCGCCGACCTTTTCGATGTATCGCGTCTACGCAGACATACAGGGAGCGGAAACACTGTCCGCGCCATTGCAGGCCGCTGACGACTTCCAACTTGACGTAGAGACGCTACTGGCAACCTGCAGGCCCCGGACCAAGCTCGTCTTCATCTGCTCGCCGAACAACCCGACCGGCCACGTCACCCCGGCCGCGCGGATACTTGAAATCGCCCGTGCGCGACGCGGAAAATCCATCGTCGTCGTCGATGAGGCGTACGCCGAGTTCGGCGAGGCCCAGTCACTGATATCGTCGCTCGGAGAATACGACAACATTGTCGTACTAAGGACGCTCTCGAAAGCGCTTGCGCTTGCCGGCGCGCGGTGCGGAGCCGTCGTCGGCGCGGCGCCACTGGTCGGCTGGCTGGATGCCATGTTGGCCCCGTATGCGCTGGCGACACCCGTCATTGACAGTGTGCTGCGCGCCTTGACTGTCGAAAGTCTTCGCACGTCGCGCGACGCATTGGTGCATATCGTGCAGGAGCGCGAACGGTTGCGGGCAGCACTGGCGTCCCAGCCCCAGGTCGCAAAAATCTGGCCCAGCCAGACGAATTTCCTGCTGGTGCGTTTCAGGAACCTCGATGGCGTCCTCGACCAGTTGCGCTCGCGCCGAATTCTCGTGCGCGACTTTCCAAATGACCCGCTGCTGGCCGAATGTGCACGAATCACCATCGGTACGCAGGAAGAAAATGATCTGCTCATTGCCGCACTACGCGATGGCGGCGAGGTAAGCTGATATGGACAGGATCCTGTTTGTCGATCGTGATGGAACACTGATCGAAGAACCGCCGGACAACCAGGTCGACGCCATTGCCAAAGTGCGGCTCATGCCGGATGTCGTGCCGTCCCTGCTGCGTCTGCGCGATGCCGGCTTTCGCTTTGTGATGGTCACCAACCAGGACGGGCTTGGTTCCCGTTCCTTTCCCCAGGAATCATTCGATCTTTGTCACCAGCACGTTATTGCGCTGTTCGAGTCGCAGGGCATCCGGTTTGACCATGTTTTCATTTGCCCGCACCACAGCGACGAACAATGCGCTTGTCGCAAACCGAGAACCGGCTTGCTGACCCGCTACCTCGCCGAGAGCGTACTTGATTCGACCCGGTCGGCCGTTGTCGGCGATCGCGATACCGACCTGCAACTTGCCGCGAACATGGGACTGCAGGGATTTCTGGTCCGCGCAGGCGAAAGCTACGAGCAAACCTGGCCAGGTATCGCCGACACCCTGTTGTCAGGAGCGCGCCGCAGCACACTCGAACGTTCGACGCGCGAAACGCACATCCGGACAACGATCAATCTCGATGTACCGCAACCGATCGCAATCAGTACCGGCATTGGCTTTTACGATCACATGCTCGAGCAGATCGCAAAGCATGGCGGATTCAGTTTGCAGCTCGAGTGCCGTGGCGATCTTGAAGTCGATGAGCACCATACCGTCGAAGACACTGCCATCAGCGTTGGCACTGTTCTGCGCCAGGCGCTCGGTGACAAGCGCGGAATAGGCCGTTACGGCTTCCTGCTGCCGATGGATGAGAGCGAGGCCCGGGTTTCACTCGACCTGTCCGGCAGGCCCTACTTCCAGTTCGCGGGTAAGTTTCCACGACGCCGGGTCGGTGGACTGCCCACGGAGCTGGTCCCGCATTTCTTCCGCTCGCTCGCGGAGACGCTTGGCGCGGCACTGCATATCGAGGTGCGCGGTGAGAATGCACATCACATGGTCGAGGCCTGTTTCAAGGCGGTGGGGCGAACCCTGCGGCAAGCAATCCGCCAGGAAGGCACCGAGCTGCCGTCGACCAAAGGCACCCTGGCGTGACCTCGAACGTTGCCATCATCGACTGTGGCGGCGCCAATATCGCTTCCCTGACCGGCGCGCTCGATCGATTGGGTGCTCGTAGTTTTCTCACGGTGGATGCGGCGCTAATCCGCGGGGCGAGCCACGTCATCCTGCCCGGTGTTGGCGCGGCAGAGGACGCCATGCGACGTTTGCGAGATTACGGGCTCGACCGGGTGATTCCGCAGCTGTCCCAGCCGGTGCTCGGAATCTGCCTGGGCATGCAACTGCTGGCTGATCACTCACAGGAAGACGATGCACAGTGCCTCGGCATTCTCGCCGGCACTGTGGAAAAGTTGCAGGGCAGTCCTGAGACGCCGGTACCCAATATGGGATGGTGTCGAGTGACACAGCGCAAGCCACACGCATTGCTCAATGGCATCGTGGACGGCAGCCATTTCTATTTCATCCACAGTTACGCCCTGCCCGTCATGGACTATTCGATTGCGGAGGCCTCGCATGCCCGGCCCCTGACCGCGGTCGCGGCATCCGGGAATTTTTTTGCGGCGCAGTTTCATCCGGAACGTTCCTCGGCGGCTGGCGCACGATTTCTCGCCAATTTTCTGGCGCTCGCGGCGTGATTGTCATTCCTGCCATTGATTTGCGCGATGGCAAGTGCGTGCGCCTGCGGCAGGGTGATTTCAATCGTGAAACCGTTTATAACGACGACCCGATGCAGGTGGCTCGTCACTACCGCGACAGTGGCTTCGAAAATCTGCATGTCGTCGATCTGGACGGCGCACGCTCCGGCCGGCAACAGCACCAGGACGTGATCGCAAGAATCGTCTCTGAAACCGGCCTGGTCGTGCAATTGGGCGGCGGCATACGCGACCGCGATTCGCTGGAGTACTGGCTGCAGTCTGGCGTTTCCCGCTGTGTCATCGGCAGTGTCGCGGTCAGTGAGCCTGGCCTGGTTTCCAGTTGGCTCGATGAGTTTGGCGCGGATTCAATTGTCCTGGCGCTTGATGTGCGAATGAATGCCGACCAGGAGCCCTGCCTGGCCGTTCATGGGTGGATGGAGGATACCGACACCACTCTGTGGCAGGCGATAGAGCGCTATCGCGCGGCCAGTGCCAAGCATATCCTGTGCACCGACGTGGACCGGGACGGCATGATGAGTGGCCCGAACCTGGCGCTTTACGAAGAGCTCATCCGGCGCTATCCGAACCTGCAGCTACAAGCCTCAGGCGGCGTACGAAGCCTGGCAGATCTCGACTCGCTCAGGCGCGCTGGTTGTACTGCAGCAATCACCGGGCGTGCACTGCTCGATTCAACGATTGCGCCATCAGAGGTGGTGTCATTCCTGCGCGACGCATAATCCCCTGTCTCGACGTGCGCGACGGGAAGGTCGTCAAGGGCGTACGTTTTCGCGATCATCGTGTCGTGGGCGAAATCGTTGAGCTCGCCCAGCGTTACTGCCGGGAAGGCGCCGACGAACTGGTCTTCTATGATATTACGGCGAGTCCTGAGGGTCGCACGGTCGATCGGCAATGGGTTGCCCGGGTCACGGCGGTCCTCGATATTCCCTTTTGTGTTGCCGGTGGGATTCGCAGCGTCGCCGACGCTGAAGATATTCTGAACAAAGGCGCCGACAAGATTTCGATCAATTCGCCGGCCCTCGCCGATCCGGCCCTCATCTCGGAACTTGCACGGCGCTTCGGCTCGCAATGTGTCGTCGTGGGCATCGACAGCCATGAGGCACACGGTGACTACCGGGTCTTTCAACTCACCGGAGACCCGGACAAGTCGGTCGCCACCGATCGACGCACTATCGACTGGGTCCGCGAAGCACAAGATCGCGGTGCCGGTGAATTTGTCCTGAACTGCATGAATCGCGACGGCGTGCGCCATGGCTACGACTGTGAGCAACTGGCGGCCGTCCGGCCGCACTGCAATGTGCCTTTGATCGCCTCGGGAGGTGCCGGCAACGCCCGGCATTTTCTCGAGGTTTTCAACAGGACGGCGGTGGATGGCGCACTTGCGGCGAGCGTGTTCCATAGTGGCGAGCTGGCCATTGGCGATCTGAAAGCATTTCTCGTCGAAAGCGGAATTGACATTCGACTGGCGGAGACAGCCTCGGCATGAACAAACAGGAAACCACATCGCTATCATCACTTGCTTTCCTCCAGAAACTGGAGGACGTCATTCACGATCGCATTGCGAATCCCGGACCCGACAGCTACGTCGCCGGACTGATCCGTGGCGGCAACCGGCGCCGTGCGCAAAAAGTTGGCGAGGAAGCTGTGGAACTGGCGCTTGCGGCTGCCGCGGGGGACAGGGAGGAGCAGATCGAGGAGGCTGCTGACCTGTTTTTTCATCTCCTCGTACTATTGAATTGCAACGGTATACGTATCGCCGATGTCACCGATGTCCTGCAACAGCGCCACCGGCAACGCCCGGCGGGCTAGAACCTGTCTCATATTTGTCCGTGGCAGCGGACAATTCTGAGAGAGGTTCTACGCCTGTTCCGACATATCCCGGATACTGCCGTCGACCTCGAGAACTACCTCGCGCGCTACTCCGCGCAGATTGTACTGAGACCCCATGACAAATCCGTATGCGCCGGCATTGGCAATGAGAATAACGTCATTTTCGAACGATGGCGGTAACAGCCGGTCAGTACCCAGCCGGTCGCCCGTCTCGCAAATCGGTCCGACGACGGTGACGAGGTCAGTGGCCGGTTCGCCCAGCCGCGTCAGATTGACGATCTCATGATAGGCGCCGTAAAGGGCCGGGCGTATGAGGGAATTCATGCCGGTGGCAACCCCGATATAGCGAAAATCGCCTTTGCCCTTCGTCTGTGTCACGTGCGTCATCAGTACGCCGGCTTCGGCGACCAGGTAGCGGCCGGGTTCCAGCCACAGCTCGTAATCGGGCACGGCAGCCTTGATCTCGGCAAGTGACTGATCCAGCGCCACGAGGTCGAACGGCTGGTCTGTGGAGCGCTCCGGCACGCCCAGGCCGCCACCCAGATCAAGCACCCGGACCGAGGGAAAGCGGCGTGCGACCTTGATCAACTCGCCGGCAACCGCCCGCCAGTTCTCCGGATCAAGAATGCCGCTGCCACTGTGCGCGTGAATGCCCACCACCTCAATGCCCACCCGCTCTGTCAGGGATACGAGTTCGTCGATCTCGAAACGCGGAATGCCGAATTTGGACTGGGCGCCTGCTGTCCTGACATGTGCGTGGTGCCCGCGGCCCTGTCCGGGGTCGAGACGGATAAATACTTCGCGACCGCGAAACACGCTGGCCCATTCCCGCAACGGATGCAGATTATCCAGCGTCACGTGCAAGCCTTCGGCGAAGGCCCATTCATACTCTGCTCGTGGTGCAAAATTCGGTGTAAACAGGATGCGATCCCGGTCGATTCCCGGCACAGCCTGCCGCAAACGCGCTACCTCGCCAGGCGACACACAATCGAAATCGACTCCAAGTTCGGCGAGATTCTGCAGGATTCGAACGTTGAAGTTCGCCTTCACAGCGTACAGAACGCGATCGACTGAACGCATGGCACGCAAGTCCATCGCCGCGGTGCGCACAGTCTGCAGGTCGTAAAAATAAGCACTCTGTTCCTGCTCGGCCAGTTTCAACAGTGCCGGTCGCTTGCGCTGCCACCAGATGTCGCGGATTCTTTCCGGCACTGGCTGTTTGTCAAACAGCTGTTCCCAGCTCGGCCCGTATGCCGAGCGCCCGGGTGCATGGTCAATCATGCTTGCATGCAACTTGCCGACAATTCGTACTACCTGGGATTGATCGATTACGAAACTGAAATTCAGGTCGTTTGCTGCTTGCGAAACCAGGTGAATCTTCTCTTCCTCGAAGACCGTCAGCGCCGGCGCAAGTCGCGGCAGGATTGTACGAATCTTGCGGCCGACCAAACTGACAACCGCACAATTCGCAATCATGCGCACCCGGCAAAGCCTGCCGAGGTCGCGCAGCAGCGCGTCACGAATTTCTGCGGTCAGCATGTCATCGCTGGTGTCGATCGACACGGTCACGTTAGTCTCCGACGTTGAGACCAGGTCGATCGAGACGCCGTGATTTTTGAAGCACGTGAACGCATCAGCGAGGAAACCCACTTCATGCCACATGGCCGTGCCTTCCATCGAGACCAGGACGGTACCGGAGCGCGTGGAGATACCCTTCACCTGGGCTTCTGACGTTGTCGTGACCACGGACACCACCGTCCCGGCCAGTTGGGGGGCCGAGGTGCAGCGCAGGAACAAGGGGATCGAGTGATCACGCAGCGGCGACAGGCTGCGTGGATGAAGCACCTTGCTGCCCATTGACGCGAGCTCCTGTGCTTCGTCGTAGTGGAGTTCGAGTAACAGTCGCGCGGACGGCACGATGCGCGGATCGGCCGTGTACATCCCCGGCACATCGGTCCATATTTCCAATCGGCGGGCCTGGAGCTTTGCCGCGAGGTATGCCGCCGACGTATCGGACCCTTCACGGCCAAGCAACACCGTCTCTCCCCGCGCGTTGCTCGCGATGAACCCTTGCGTCAGGATGACCTTGCCGGATGCTGCAAGCGTTTGGCTGAGGCCCGCATCGGGAGCGAATCCGCAGGTCGCTGACAGGTAGGACTGCGACGCAGGGATGGCGTCGCGGTCTTCACTACGGAGCAGTGCCCGTGCGTCCTGCCACTCAATATCGATTCCTTCCTGCGCAAGCCAGGCGGCCCCGATGCGAGAGGCCATCAGCTCACCTTGTGCCAGCACGCGCGCTCGTACGCGCGGGCTCGCTTCGCGCACGAGGGATATCCCGGCCACCAGGCGCTCGAGTTCATCGAGGGCTGGCGCCAGAAGGCCTGCTCCATCCACGCCGAGGTCCGCGGCCAGCTCCAGATGCTTTGCGCGAATCGCCGCAAGATACTCTCCGGGCTCACCCTGTACGGAACTATCAAGCAAGGCGACAAGCGCATTCGAGACGCCGCGCAATGCGGAGTGCACCACGACAGGACGCAACCCCTCAGCCTGTCGATTACGCACGAGCGCAGCGATGGTTCCCCAATTCTCAGCCGTCGACACGCTTGTGCCGCCGAATTTCATCACTACCCATCGAGAGTCGACAATGTTCTGCGGGGCACCGAGTGACCGGCTATCAGGAAATTCTGCTTCGTCGACTTTCATCTCGGACCTGTCCCGCTTGTATCGGTGGTTGCAAATGCAACGCTACTCGCAGCACCACAAAAAAAACCCGCACGGATGATCCCTGCGGGTTCGATGGCAACAGCGTTTTAGCGTTATTTAGTCGCTGCTGCTGCCGGTCGCACCCGCGCACCTCTGGCGCGCCATTTGTTTTGAGTGTTTACAGGCTGCGGCATCACCGCTGCCCGGGCACTTTACGCGGGTGGATTTACGTAGCATTGCCGAAGTAAATAGCAGCGGTGCCTGCAGGTCAAGTGTTCGTGCAACCTGGCGTGGACACCGGCGCAGGCACTGGCGCGGGCAGCGGTGAAGGCACTCGCATCATCACTCATGCCAGTCCGGTGCAACTGTCACCGCGCCCTCGGATGCTGACCGAACCACGGCGCGATACTTGGCAAGGACACCGCCGGTAACCGCGGATTCCGGGGGGCGCCAGGCGCTCCTGCGACGCGATAGTTCGCTCGCGTCCACGTCGACGTCGATGCGTCGGGCATTCGCATCGATACTGATACGGTCACCGTCTTTGAGGAGCGCAACAGGACCGCCCACAGCCGCTTCCGGAGAGACGTGCCCGACCACGAAGCCATGACTGCCCCCCGAGAAGCGGCCGTCCGTGATCAGGGCAACGTCTTTGCCGAGGCCCTTGCCCATGATTGCACTGGTCGGGCTCAGCATCTCGCGCATACCGGGACCCCCCTTCGGCCCTTCGTAGCGAATGACTATTACGTCGCCGGCCGTGATCTCGTCATCCAGAATGGCGCGAAGTGCCTTTTCCTCCGAGTGAAAAACCCTGGCGCGGCCGGCAAAAACCAGTCCTTCCTTTCCGGAGATCTTGGCCACGGCACCTTCCGGCGCGAGATTGCCATACAAAATGACCAGGTGGCTATCGTGCTTCACGGGGTCGTCAAACGATCGCACGACGTCCTGTCCGGCCGGATAATCGGCAACGTTAGCGAGGTTCTCGGCCATCGTCTTGCCAGTGACAGTCAGGCAATCACCGTGCAACAGACCGCGATCCAGAAGTCGCTTCATCAACGGCTGGATACCGCCAATGGCGATCAGTTCAGACATCAGATAACGGCCGCTGGGTTTGACATCGGCGAGAACCGGCACGCGCGCACCGATCGCGGAAAAATCATCGAGCGCCAGGGAAATTCCCGCCTCCCTTGCCATCGCGATAAGATGCAGGACCGCATTCGTCGAACCACCGAGCGCGATAACAACGGTCACCGCGTTTTCGAAGGCCTTGCGGGTAAGAATGTCGCGCGGCTTGATATCTCGCCGGATGAGGTTTACCACCGCTTCACCGGCGCGCCGACAATCGTCAGCCTTTTGCGATGACACCGCTTCCTGCGCCGAGCTGTTGGGGAGGCTTAGTCCCAGCGCTTCGATCGCAGACGCCATTGTGTTGGCCGTGTACATGCCACCGCAGGCTCCCGGACCGGGAATGGCTGTCTTTTCTACCTCCAGCAATTCGGCAGCCGTAATGGCTCCGGCAGCCCGGGCTCCCACGGCCTCGAAAACCGACACGATGTCGCGGCGATCCTGTCCCGGTTTAATGGTTCCGCCATAGATGAAAACAGCGGGGCGATTCAGCCGTGCAATGGCCATAAGGCAGCCGGGCATATTCTTGTCGCAGCCACCAATGGCAACCAGTCCGTCGAAACCCTGGGCGCCGACCACGGTTTCGATTGAATCGGCAATGACTTCACGCGAGACGAGCGAATAGCGCATCCCGGGCGTGCCCATCGAGATGCCGTCCGAAACCGTTATCGTATTGAAAAGCACGCCCTTGCCACCCGCACTGTCGACCGACTCCACAACCTGACGACCGAGCTGATCGATGTGCATGTTGCAGGGCGTCACCATACTCCAGGTCGAGGCAACGCCGATCTGTGGACGCTGAAAATCGTCGTCGTCAAAGCCGACTGCTCGCAACATGGCACGACTCGGCGCATGCTCTTCACCATCGGTAATTATGCGGGAGTATCGGCGCAGTTCTTTTTCTTCCATGGATCCTGCCTGTCGCTATTGTCCAGCCGCCTGCTTCGCCTCGCGACAGGTTCGGCTCATTGTTAATTCTGTCAGCCGGAAACCGGATAGTTGCGGAGTGCTCAATAGACGTCGCGAATAATAACGGTAACCAGCTGTGGGACATTTTCTACCGCCGGTACACCTGTTCCAACAATCTCGAGTGTAAAAGTCTTATCCGCATCGGCAATTGAATCCTGCACCAGGGGAATGAGCAGGCGTGCAGACCGCTGACCGGGTCCGAAAATCAGCGCATTCGCTGCCGGCAGAAAATAATCCTCACCCTCAATGGCGGTGCCATCGCGCACCACGTACCTTACAACCTGCTCGTCGTTGCCAGGGTTGTATCGCAACACATCGACCTGTACGGCCGGATCGCTTTCTCGCACAACGATCTCTCGCGCGGCAAAGCCGACGGTATTGACTGGAAAATCTGCTTCAAAGTTGCGTTGGTCGTCGTCCTCGAGTGTCAGGTTGATCGTAGCCAGCGCCGTTTCCGGATCGTCGACGCTGCGGACCGAAAGCGTCGCAACACGATCGGGTTCTCGAATGTTATTCGACGACATGGTAATGACCACGCGGGCCCGGTCCTGGCCAGCCGCAAAGCTTGCAATGCCATCATTGCTCAGTCGATAACGGCCGGAACCCCACGGTGAAAGATTGCCGTTGAAGCCCACTTCGTCAAGCCGCACGGTAAGCGGCTCGCCCACATCAAACTGGCGCACCAGGTCGATGACGGCGTCCCCTGCGTCCTCTCGCATGGTGAGCGATACGGATTCCGGCGTTGCTCCGACGGCCGCCAGGTTGATAACGTCGGTCGGCGGAGGCAAGGTTGAAAAATCGACCGTTTCAGCTACGTCCGGCTGTTCCGGCACCGGTGACAGGTCGAGGTCCGGCAGCGATAAATCCAGTGCCCCAGGATCGTCCACCGCCGGCTCCGGTCCGGCTTCGGTTACGACATCGGCTGTGTCAGTGGTTGTATCAATAGTTGTATCAGTGGTTGTATCAGTGCTTGGAGAAGTCGAAGCGGCAGGCACGCTGGCTTCCGGGACGTCTATGACCGCGGGTGAATCGGCGACAGTCGCTTCCTCTTCGGCTGGCTGTGAAACCGGACTGTCGAGCAGGCCGCGATCCTGCAAAAAGGACGTCGCATCGCTTTGGATGCGGCCAATCAGTTCGGGTTGACTGATCAGCAAGGCGGCAATTCCAACGGCAAGCACCGCGACGACGCCGATACCGATTCCACGATGCCGGTGTGCCACTGCGGGTTTGGGCTCGACGTAAATCGGATCCCCTGTTCCACGTCCATTCGCATTGGCTTGTTCCCCGACGGCATCCAGCGCCTGAATAAACTCGGCGGGCGTAGCAAACCGTGTCACCCGCGAAAAAGCGAGTGCTTTCTTCAACGCGCGCCAGTGTGTATCGCTGATTCCCAATGGCCGTTGTGGTTCCATGCCCTGCTCAGCCGCTTCAGCGGCATTACGTGGCCCAAAAACGCGATGGCCGGCCACCATTCGATACATCAGGCAACCCAGCGAAAACACATCGTCGGCGGGAGTCGGATCCTCACCTGTCAAGACCTGCATGCTCGAATAAGCCGGAGTGATGGCCCCCAGCACACCCGGGTCGAAATCCTTCCTGCGCTCGCTTTCTTTCTGGCGAATACGCGCAACGCCGAAATCGAACAATTTCACCTGACCGGCGGGCGATATCATGATATTGGCCGGCTTCACATCCGCATGGATCACACCGCAACGGTGTGCGTAGTCAAGTGCGCTCCCAACCTGCCGCACGATATCGAGGGCTGTAACCAGGTCGATCTTTTTGTTGCGGTTCTCGTCCAGAATCGCAGCAAGCGACCTGCCCTCCAGCCACTCCATCACGATAAAATACATATCGTCTTCGCGATCGAGGTCGATGAAGCGAACGATATTGGGATGCGTGAGGCAACGTCCTTTCGCTGCTTCCTGTTGCAGGGCACGTAACGCATACCCGTTCCGCGCCAGCTTGGACGACAGCACCTTGACGGCAACCCACGGTTCAAAGCCTTCGGTTTCAGCCAGTCGCCGATCCAGTGCTTTGTAAACAACTCCCATGCTGCCGCCGGCGATTCTTTCCTGCAGCAGGAACCGATCACGCAAGACGGTACCGACCTGAAGCTGATCCTGGGGTGCAGCGTTTCGCAAGCTGTCTTTTGCAATTACGGTCGTTTCACGAAACGAATCGCCGGTATCGTCCCGGTCGATGGCATCGGGCATGGTTGCCATACTTTCGATGGCAACCCTGTCAAGCACGTTGCGCACCAGTTGATAGGTATCGAGCCGCAACTTTCCTGCGTTGTAACGCTTTTGCAGAACGTCTCGAAGCGTCGACTCCTCGACGCGCGTCTTCGACAACAACACGGTAATTGTCGTGTGGATTTCATCCAGCAGCGGCGCATTGTCATCCTGCGATCGGATCTTGAGATCAAAATCGTCAAGATGCGACGCGAACGACTCCTCTGCACTTTTCAAACTGGCATTCATAGTTGCATCAAGGCAGCCCCCTGACCGGGCTGATAGCTTGTTCCTCAGGCATTTTAGCGACGACCTGCCGGTCTCAAACGCCAAGTGTATCGTGAACTCGAAATATGGGAACGGGACCTGCTCTCAATTTTCCTGACAGCGGCTTTATTCCGGGCAATACCGTGCTGAATTGTCACGCCATCACCGGAAATTGCGCGGATTTCCTATAGGACCTTGCCGGGATTGAGGATGTTCCCCGGGTCCAGTGCCGCCTTGATCCTGCGCATCAACGACACTTCGACCTGCCCGCGATATTCCTCGAGGTAGCCACGCTTCGCCTGGCCAATGCCGTGTTCTGCACTGATGCTGCCATGATAGGTGGCGACAAGATCGTAAACGATACCGGCAATCGCCTCGCGTTCGTCAAGAAATCTTTGCCGGCTCCAGCATTTCGGCTGGCTCACGTTCAGGTGCACATTGCCATCACCGACGTGGCCGAATGCGACTACACGCGCATCCGGCAAGTACCGCAAAATTGCCAGTTCTGCCTGGCCGATGAACGTCCCGACCTCCCCGACAGGCACAGATACATCGTGCTTCAGGCTGGCGCCTTCGAGTTTCTGGGCCTCGGATATAGAGTGACGCAAGCGCCAGAATGCCGCTGCCTCCGATGCGTTTTTCGCAATGACGGCGTCTTTTACCAGTGCGCGCTCCAGCGCACGGGCCATCACATTTTCAATCGCCTCCGCATCCGATGGATGCGATGCTTCGAGCAAGACGTACCAGGGATGCTGCACTTCGAACGGCGCGCGCGTGCCGGGGATGTGCCGCAAAACGAAACGCATTGCACGGTCCTGGATCAGTTCGAATGCATCGATTCCATCGGCGAGTTCGTGACGCAAAAACGCCAACAAAGCGACAGAATCCCCGGGCGCCGTAATCGCGGCGAATGCAGTTCTCGTGTTTACCACCGGCGGGTACAGGCGCAGCGTCGCCGCTGTAATGATGCCGAGTGTGCCCTCGGATCCAATAAACAACTGTTTCAGATTGTAGCCGGCTGTATCTTTGCGGAGCGCCCGCAAGCCATCCCAGATACTGCCATCTGCCAATACGACCTCGAGGCCCAGAACCTGGTTGCGGGCAGTGCCGTAGCGCAGCACGTTGATGCCACCTGCATCCGTCGACAGGTTGCCGCCTATCTGGCAGCTCCCCTCTGCCGCCAGGCTCAAGGGAAACAGCCGGCCCGCCTCGGCAGCAACCGCCTGTACCTGGGCCAGCAGGCAGCCGGCCTCCGCAACAAGGGAAAAGTCTTGCGGAGAAACTGCGCGGATGGCATTCATGCGACCCAGCGAAAGCAGGATCTCGTCACCCGCCGCACTTGGAATGGCACCGCCGCAAAGCCCGGTATTTCCACCCTGCGGGACAATGGCGGTTCCACTCTCTGCGCACGCACGGACAATTTCTGCTACCTGCCGCGTGCTGTCCGGCGACAGCATCAAGGGCGTATTGCCGCGGTAGATACCCCGCCACTCGGTCAGATGGGGCGCCAGGAGGTCCGGATCGCTGCTCCAGCCGCCAGGTCCCACGATTGCTTTCAGGCGATCAAGCAGCACAGCTGTGACGAGCACCGGACTTATGTGAATGTACCGCCTGGCGGCCATTGTTCAAGTTCAGAAATAAGAACAACATAGGATAAATTCTTGATAGTACTTGCGCGATCGGACAGGTTTGATTAGTTTGGCGCGACGGTACGCATAATGCACTCAAATAGTAACTTCGGCACTCGCTACATTTCCCGGGCGTTTCCCTGGCAGCCAACACATGGAATATGACGACCTTTCACAGTCGGGCATAAGGCGCGTTGCCAACTACTCACCGTACCTCGACCAGTTGGCCGGTTTTGCCAATGAAATGGGCTTGCGACAGCGCAGCAACCTGGTGCACCTCGAACGCTGCCTTCACGACCAATGGGCCCTCGGGCAGAACAGCATCCTGAGCTGGACGCCACTGGACGACGGAATTCTTGTACTGGTCGTGCCACATTATGCAATTGCCGAGTACACCGCTGTACCTGCCGCCGATGCACCCAATACACATCGGGTATCTGCAAATTTCATCATGGAATTGATCTCCGGTGAACGCCAGCTGACATTGACCCAGATGCAGAAAGTCGCGCGGCTGCTCAACGTCGAACCCCGTTACCTGGCCCTGCGACAGCCACTCACCGGGCACTCCGTCGAAACGCAAATCATCGAGAAAATGATCCGTCGCTATGGAATCAATTACGTCGCAAGTCGTGCCGTGACATTGTTCGACATCGTCGGCTTCAGCCTGCTGACTCCATTTGAGCAAATGACTCAACTTAACAGCCTGTCGTACTCGCTGAATTCCGCGCACGCAAAAATGCTCGAGAAAGACATCAACATCAATTTTGCACGCTCTTCGAGCGGCGACGGCTTTTATATCTGGAACCGCGACCACGGCCTGGAGGCCAACCTGAATCTCTATCATTTCATGCACATTGTACTGGCAGACAACGCGATTGCCCGAAGCAAGGCCAATTCCAAGGCGGTTCCGCGTCTGCGGGCATGCTTCCATGTCGGCAGTTGCTATGAATTCCATCAGGCGGAAGGCCTCAATCCGACCATTCACGACTACATCGTGGGGGATGTGACCATCGAGCTTGCGCGAATGATCGAAGCGGCAGTACCCGGGCAGATTCTAGTAGGGGATTTTCTGGCAGATGTGTCCGGCATGCCGAATGAGCACGCCGAATCGCAAGTTCACCTGGACGCGGTTAATTTTCTCGCCCGGGCGCAGGGTAGTCTCGAAAAACTCAGCGGACTTGAGTTATCCGGAGAAAAGGTCTCCGGTATAAAGTGTTACCTTACCGGCGAGCGCCTCGAAAGCGGGGAGTTCAGTGTTCGCAAACTGCAGATCAAGGACAAGCACGGTTTGTCTCGCGTCGCCTATAACGCGAAGGTCAACATCTATCGTGATCATGCGCAACCAATCCTGCTCGGAATCGAAGACCGGAAGCTTGCGGAGATACGACCGGCCTATTGACTTCGCGAGTCGCCCCCTTTGCGCCGAATAGCCCCATGAATCCATCTGCCCTGGTCGCTGCGAATCTGTCGCATCTGGAACTGCTGTTACCCCTTGTCCGCAGCTACCATCGATTCGAGGAAATCGAAATGACCGACGACGCCAGGGCAGCCGCGGTGACCCCGCTGCTGGGTGACACTTCGTTAGGGAAAGTCTGGCTGATAAAACCGGCAGACGTCATTGTCGGTTACGTTGCCATTTGCTACGGCTATTCGATCGAGTTTCAGGGCCGCGATGCATTCGTCGATGAGTTTTTCCTGATTGAATCAGCGCGTGGCCAGGGAATCGGACGCGACGCTTTGCATGTCGTACGGGCGGCGGCCACCGAGATGGGTATCGTCGCCCTGCACCTGGAGGTTGCTCGCAGCAACACGCGTGCGCGCCGCTTCTATGAATCGCTCGGATTCACGGCCCGCGACCGGTACCACCTGATGAGCTGCCCATTGGTTATGCCGAGGGGCAATCCGAATTGAACGGAGTGCACCCGGTGAAAATTGGTCGGGGCGGGGAGATTCGAACTCCCGACCCCCACAACCCCATTGTGGTGCGCTACCAGGCTGCGCTACGCCCCGACCGGCGTACGAAAAGAGTGGGCAGCCATCCAGGAAACCGGTGGCCGGACGTTGAGAAACGATTGACTCTCAGCGCCGCAGTATCTTTAGAACCTGTTCAAGTTCCAATCGTAACTGCTTGATAATTTGTTGACTTTGACTTACGTCTGTCTTGGCCTCATCGCCGGTCAGGCGCTGCCGGGCGCCACCGATGGTAAAGCCATCGTCATACAGCAGACTGCGGATCTGGCGAATGATCAAGACGTCCTGACGCTGGTAATAGCGGCGGTTGCCCCGTCGCTTGACCGGTTTCAGTTGTGGAAATTCCTGTTCCCAGTAACGCAGTACATGCGGTTTGACAGCGCACAAGTCACTGACCTCACCGATAGTAAAATAGCGTTTACCAGGAATAGGCGGAAGTTCGTCGTTATTCCCCGGTTCCAGCATAGGCCTCTACTCGGGCTTTTAGTTTTTGTCCCGGTCTGAAAGTAACCACACGGCGCGCCGTGATCGGAATCTCTTCACCAGTCTTGGGGTTTCTACCCGGACGCTGGTTCTTGTCGCGAAGATCAAAGTTTCCGAAACCGGAAAGTTTGATCTGCTCCCCTACGGCAAGTGACGCCCGCAATTCCTCAAAATACAAATCAACAAGTTCGCGGGCTTCGCGCTTGTTCAGGCCCAGTTCGTTGAACAGGGATTCTGCCATGTCTGCTTTCGTCAGTGCCATGAGTTTTATTCTCTGAGTATCGCGGCCAGTTCCCGCTGCAACCCGCGCACTGCCGCCAGTGTTGCTGAGTCTGCATCGTCGTCAGTAAGCGTGCGGGAAGTTTCCTGCAAAATCAAGCCCAAAGCTACGCTTTTTCGCCCTGCTTCTATGCCTGGTCCGCGGTAAACATCAAAAATCACGACCCGGCGAATTATATCCGGCGCCGCCGATAACACCACATTAATCAACCGGTCCGCGGATACGTCATTGTCGACCACGACGGCGATATCGCGACGCACCGACGGGAACCGGGAAGGGGCCACCGCACGCGGTATTTCCGCGGCAAAAGCGGCCTGGACGTCCAGTTCGAACAGCATTACCGCATGGTCGATATCGAACCAGCGTGCCGCCGAGGGATGCAGTTTACCGGCCAGGCCCACGACCTGCCCGTCGCGGACAATCCGGGCCGTCTGACCAGGCTGCAGCGCCGGATGCTCGGTTGGCTGGAAGCTCACGCGTGTCGCCGCACCGGTCATCGCCAGCAACGCTTCAATATCCGACTTTATGTCAAAGAACTCCGCATCCCGCTGGATGCTGCCCCACTGCTCATCCAACAGAGGGCCGAGCGCCAGACCGGCAAGACGCTGTATTTCAACCGGCTGCAACAAGGCCCCATGAAACGACGTGCCAATCTCGAACAGCCGGATGCGCGCTTGTTGCCGGGCAAGGTTCGTCGCGGCGACTTTCAGCATTCCGGGCAACAGTGAGCCCCGCATGACCGACATTTCGGTGGAGATCGGGTTGCTGAGCTTGAGCTCGGTCTCATTGCCGGTAAACCGGCGGTCGGATTCAGCATCGATGAAGCTGTAGGTGACAACCTCGCAGTAATCGCGTGCAACCAGCGTTTGTGAAATTCTTTCGACATCGACGCGTTGCTCAGTGACCGTCCGGAGCGGCAACGCAACAGCCGCAGTGGTCTCGGGAATGCGCTCGTAGCCATAGACGCGCGCTACCTCCTCGATCAGATCTGCTTCGATTTGCAGGTCAAAACGAAAACTCGGCGCCCTGACGCGCCAACCGGCGGGCGTCACGTCGCATTCCAGTCCCAGACCGTCGAGAATGGTCGCCACCTGCTCGTCGGCGAGGCGCGTTCCCAGCAGGCTCGCAAGACGTTCCCGCCGCAACTCGATCCATGGGTTGACCGGGACGGCATCCGCATGGCATTGGTCGATCAGCGGCCCCGGCTCGCCGCCGGCTATTTCAATCATAAGCTGCGTTGCGCGCTCGACCGCCTGCGCCTGGCCGGCCGGATCAACGCCGCGCTCGAAGCGCAGGGATGCGTCAGTGTGCAGCCCGTAGGCGCGGGCGCGACCGGCAACGACCGCCGGCGGCCAGAACGCCGCCTCGAAAAATACGTTTACCGAGTCTTCGATCACGGCCGTGCTCAGGCCGCCCATGATGCCGGCCAGACCGATCGGGCCCGAATCATCGCTGATCACCAGTGTGTCTGAATCGAGGGTTATTTCCCGCTCGTCGAGCAAGGTAACAGTCTCACCCTTGGCAGCAAACCGCGGACGTATCGCACCGCGCAGTCGATCGTCATCGTAAGCGTGCAGCGGCTGGCCGGTTTCCAGCATTACGTAGTTGGTGACGTCGACGACTGGATGGATTGAGCGGAGGCCGCAGCGCCGCAAACGCTCGACCATCCAGCGTGGCGTTTGGGCACGCGGGTCAATCCCATGCAACGAACGCCCGGCAAATCGGGGGCAGGCGCTTGTGTCATCGATAATTACCGAACGGCTCGCCGGATGGCTCGCGCTATCCAAGGATGGGACGGCGCTCGGCGATTGCGGGTATAACCGTGCGCCGGTCAGGGCCGCAACCTCGCGCGCAATGCCGCGGATACTGAAACAGTCGCCGCGGTTCGGCGTCAGGTTCAGCTCCAGTATGTGGTCAGGCAGTTGCAAGTGGCGGGTCAGCCGGGTGCCCGGCCGCGCATCCGCTGCGAGTTCGATTATACCGTCGGCGTCGTCGCCGATGCCCAGTTCCCGTTCGGAGCAAAGCATGCCGTTGGACTCGACTCCGCGAATTTTGCGACGCCTGATCCGGGTTCCATCGGGCATTGTTGCGCCCGCAGGCGCAAATGCGCCTTTCATGCCGGCCCGTACGTTAGGCGCACCGCATACCACCTGAGCCGTGTCCCCGTCCGTTGAGACCCGGCAAACCGTCAGGCTGTCGGCATCCGGATGCTTGCCGGCAGCCAGCACCTCGGCCACGACGACGTCGTCGAGGCCGACACCGTGGCGCTCGATGTTGTCGACCTCGTGACCCGCCAGGGTGAGTCGATCCGCTAACGCCCGCGTATCGAGCGACGGATCGACCCATTCACGCAGCCAGCTCTCCGGTATTCGCATCTGCCGCCCGCCCCGACTCAGTGAAACTGGCGCAGGTAGCGCAAATCGTTATCGAAAAAAGTCCTCAGATCGCTGACGCCGTAGCGCAACATTGCCAGGCGCTCGACGCCCATACCGAATGCGTAGCCAGTGAATTCCTCCGGATCAATACCGGCACTCTTCAGCACGAAGGGATGCACCATTCCGCAGCCGAGTATCTCGAGCCACCTGTCTTCTTCCCACAGCACATCGACTTCCGCCGACGGTTCCGTGAACGGGAAGTACGATGCACGAAACCGCAGCTCGGCCGGGCGCTCGAAAAAGCTCTCCACGAACTGGTGCAATACCGCCTTCAGGTTAGCGAGGCTGATGCCGCGATCGATCACGAGGCCTTCGACCTGGTGAAACATCGGCGTGTGTGTCTGGTCAGAGTCGCACCGATACACCCGGCCGGGCGCGATAATGCGGATCGGTACGCCTTCCTGCACCATGGAGCGAATCTGCACAGGCGAGGTATGCGTGCGCAGGAGCTTGCCGCCCGGAAAATAGAACGTGTCGTGCATTGCGCGTGCCGGGTGGTTCTCGGGAATATTGAGCGCCGTGAAATTGTGGAAATCGTCTTCAATTTCCGGTCCGGTGCGCACGCCGAATCCTGCCTGTACAAAGATCTTCTCAATGCGAGACATTGTGCGCATGACCGGGTGTCGACCGCCGATCGAGGCGCCCCGCCCCGGCAGCGTGACATCGATGCGATCGGTCTGAAGTTTCGCTTGCAGCGCCAGGTCGTCCAGTACCCGGCGCCGCAATTCAAGATCAGCCAACAGCGTCTTTTTTGCCTGGTTAATCTCCTGGCCAGCCGTGGGCCGCTGGTCCGCCGGCAAGCGGCTCAGGTCCTTCAAGCGGTCCGTCAGCGAGCCTTTCCTGCCCAGATAGGAGACCCTGACCGCGTCCAGCGCGGCAAGGGTATCTGCAGAATCAATTTCAGACTTTGCGAGCTGAACAAGTTCGGCCACAG
>CAYVLL010000014.1:0-24545 GCA_964452235.1 uncultured Woeseiaceae bacterium | reverse complement strand
AAAAAGAAATCCGCATGCATCTGCCGAAGAGCCTTTTCATGCCGGTACCGCGCGAAGACCTGCTGGAGTTGTTGCTGGTCCAGGACAAGATGGCGAATCGGGCCAAGGATGTTTCAGGTCTTGTCCTCGGCAGGAAGATGCGTATTCCACCGACCATTTCGGTGAAGTTTCTCGAATTTCTGCGGCGCTGCATCGACGCGGCAAAACAGGCGCGCAGGAGCGTTCGCGAACTGGATGAGCTGTTTACCACCGGTTTTCGTGGCGCCGAAGTATCGCTGGTCGCGTCCATGATCGAGGAACTGGACCGAATCGAGACGGATACTGACGCGTTGCAGGCGGAAGTGCGCGCGCTTGTCTTCGCCATCGAAGACACGTTGCCACCCGTTCACGTTATGTTCCTGTACCGGATCATCGAGTTGACCGGCGAGATCGCCGACATGGCCGAACGGGTCGGGCGTCGCCTGGAACTGTTGCTCTCTCACTAGGGCTAATTGCCAACAGACCCTGGATCACAAAAAGCAGACGCAGACTCAGCGGGGACGCAGAAGTGGAAGCAGAGATTGTCTACATAGGGCTGGCAGCCCTGTTCGGCATTTTCATGGCTTGGGGAATCGGGGCAAACGACGTCGCCAATGCGATGGCAACGTCGGTCGGTTCGCGGGCGCTGACCATCAAGCAGGCGATCCTGGTTGCCGCGGTATTCGAGTTTCTTGGCGCTGTACTCGCGGGCGGGGCCGTCACCTCGACCATTCGCCAGGGCATAGTCGATGCAAACCTCGTCGGTGACCAGCCCGAACTACTGATTTACGGAATGCTGGCGTCGCTTCTTGCTGCCGGCATCTGGCTGCTCATTGCGTCGCGGCAGGGTTGGCCTGTTTCAACAACTCATTCGATCGTTGGCGCTATCGTCGGATTCGCAGCGGTTGGCATCGGTATCGACGCGGTGCAATGGGGCAAAGTCGGCACCATTGCAATGAGCTGGGTAATCTCGCCGCTGGTTGCCGGGATGATCGCCTATCTCATATATTCCAGCGTGCAATGGCTGATATTGCGCCACCCCGATCCGCTGGCGCGCGCCAAGCGCTTCGTGCCGTTTTACATGTTCCTCGCCGCCTTCACGATTACTCTCGTGACCCTGCTCAAAGGGCTACAGTATGTCGGACTCGAAGTCAGTCCTCTGCAGAGCTATTTGCTCGCGGCCGCCATCGGTTTACTGGTCGCAATCATCGGCGGCATCGCCATTCAACGCATACAACCGGACAGGAAACTGGACAAGAAGCAGCATTTCTACACGGTGGAACGGGTGTTTGGTGTATTGATGATCGTAACCGCCTGTTCGATGGCTTTTGCGCATGGCTCCAACGATGTCGCCAATGCCATCGGCCCGCTCGCAGCGGTAATCGCCGTTGCACAAACAGGCCAGGTCGGCAGCCAGGCACCGGTTCCGGTTTGGGTCCTGGTGTTGGGTGGTATCGGCATCGTGGTAGGGCTCGCAACCTACGGACGTCACGTCATCGCCACGGTCGGCGAGAAAATCACGCAACTGACGCCCAGTCGCGGGTTTGCCGCCGAGTTGGCGGCTGCAACAACCATCGTGATTGCATCCGGAACCGGCATGCCGATTTCGACAACACACACCCTTGTCGGTGCCGTGCTAGGCGTCGGCATGGCACGCGGCATTGAAGCCATTGACTTGCGCGTCGTGGGCCGCATTTTCACATCCTGGATCGTCACGTTGCCAGCGGGCGCTATCCTCGCCATCTTCTTCTTCCTGGTGTTCAAAGAGGTATTGCCGTCGGCGTAATTCCCGGCTTCAGCACGGCTCGCGACCCGGCCGTAGTGGTAGCACGGCAGTGACCTCGGCCATGCGGCGTCGAAACCGGCTCAGCATCAGGATATTGGCGATAACAGGGCCGAGGATCAGGCCCCACCACAGGCCGGCCGCCCCGAATCCGAGGGCAAAGCACAGGATTGTGCCGGTACCCAAACCGACAAGCCAGTAACCGGTCAGCATGATCCACATTGGCGATCGCGTGTCGCGCAAGCCGCGCAGCGCATTGGCCATGACAATCAGCACACCGTCAACAAGTTGAAACAGTCCGGCGTACACCGACAGGCTGATAGCGATCAACAGGACCCCGGCGTTGGCCAGGTCGCTGGTGTCGAGAAATATACCGACGATCAACTCCGGGAACAGCCAAAGTGCGCCGGACGCACTTGCGGTTATGACCGCGGCCATGAAAAAGCCGATCATCGCCGCCCGCTGCGCTGTGGCGGGTGATCCCGAACCAATGCCGTACGCTACCCGTACCCTTACGGCATCACCGACAGCGATCGACATGCTGAGGGCGATGTAAATCACCGTGTAGACGATCTGTTGTGCCGCCAGGATATCCGCGCCCAGAATGCCGACCATCACGGCGGCGATCGTGAACATGCCACCGCCCAGCAACTGGGCGGCGGTTATCGGCAGGCCAAGCCGAAATATATCGCGCAGGATCACGGGATCAATCGCATGCGGAACGATGCGCGGTCGATAATCCCGAAACGGCACCGCGATAAGCAGGTGTGCAGCGAGAGCACCGAACATGATCCAGTTGACGATGGTTGTTCCGATGCCGGCACCGGCAACACCAAGCGCGGGAAAGCCGAATTTTCCGTAGACCAGCGTGTAGTTGAGTGCGAGGTTGAGAAGCAGCGCCACGGCCGTAATCAACATTACAATGGATGCCCTCGCGAGTGCCGCCACGTAATTGCGCAGGACTGTGAACCACAGGACCGGCAGCACGCACAGGGTCAGCGGTCGCGAGTACTCGGTAATGAGGCGCACGATTTCCGGATCCTGCCGTGCGAGCGCCAAAGCAGGACCGAGATACCAGACGGCGGCCATGACCGGAATACTCATCACCGTTGCCGCGATCATGCCCTGACCCACCGCATCGGCAGCACCTTGCCGGTCGCCGGCGCCGAGGCTCTGGGCGGCAAGAACGCCGACGATCGAGACGGTACCCATGCCGATCAACAGCAACACGTAAACCCAGTCCGCGGTAAGGCCAACGGCAGCGAGTTCCGCACTGCCAAGACGACCGACAATGATCATGTCGGTAATCATCATGCCCATTTCAGCGAGATAGGCGGCCATCAGCGGTACGCTGATAGCGAAAAGCGTACGCGCTTCCCGCTGCAGCGCGGGTTTACCGTCTGCTGGTGACACTGGAGTCCTCGGCACGGTGCCTGTTTGACAGGTATCGAGTCTACCTGCAAGACATGAGTGCTCAGTCCACAGTTTTATATTGTGGTGTTGCTGTTCGCTGTCATTTGCTATTGTGCAAAGTGACAACGCAAAAGAAGTGATCCCGCATTGGCCGCCATCGACCCGATACAACCGCCGGTCAGACCCGTTGCGATCAGCGTAGCCGCCCGGCGTTATGTGCTTGGGGTGCTGGTGGTCGTGTACATGTTTAATTTCATCGATCGCCAGATTCTGGCTATTCTTTTGCCGGCGATTCAGGCTGAATTCGATATCAGCGATTCCATTCTCGGATTCCTGGCAGGCTCTGCGTTCGCCTTGTTTTATGCCACGCTAGGAATCCCGATTGCCCTTATCGCTGACCGCTGGAACCGCCGCAACCTGATCGCGATCGCGGTGGCGGTATGGAGTGGCATGACGGCACTGTCAGGTGCCGCCGCCAATGTGACGCATCTTGCGCTGGCGCGTATCGGCGTCGGCATCGGCGAAGCCGGTTGCAGTCCGCCGGCACATTCCATGATCTCGGATCTGTATCCACCCGCGGAACGTTCGACCGCGATGGGTATTTTTACCCTCGGAATTTCCGCGGGCATCATGATCGCGTATCTCGCCGGCGGCTGGGTAGCGCAAAACATCGGCTGGCGTGAGGCGTTTTTTATTGTCGGTATTCCCGGCATCGTGCTCGCGCTGGTCGTGCGCTTTACGATCGACGAACCGGTACGCGGACAGTCCGACGGCAAGGCCGATTCTGCCGAGCGCGCCGGCATAATGGACGTCGTTCGCTTCCTCGTGAAACGCCCGTCGTTTATTCATCTCGCGGTCGGCTCAGGGCTGGCTGCATTCGGCGGCTACGCCGTGATCAGCTTTTTCCCGACCTTTCTGTACCGCTCACACGCCATGAACCTGTCCGAGATCGGCGTGTACCTCGGCATAATCCTCGGGACCGCGGGCGGACTTGGTTTCGCGGGGGGCGGTTATGTTGCGGACAGACTGGGCCGGCGCAATCAGCGATATGCGCTGTGGGGGGTGGCTGCAGCGTTGCTTATCGGCACGATTTTTCTGGTGCCGGTGTACCTTGTCGACAGCCCTTACCTTGCTCTTGCCTTGTTCGTACTCCCCAGTATTTTTTCCAACTTTTACCTGGCCACGACTTTCGCCCAGATCCAGGGACTGGTGAAGCTGCGCATGCGTGCTGTGGCATCGGCTTTGCTGTTGTTCATACTGAACATCATCGGCCTCGGACTCGGACCGCAATTCGCCGGTGTGCTGAGCGATTTGCTGGCATCGACATTCGGCACTGAATCGATGCGCTACAGTCTCCTCATCGTCGGTGCGATCGTCGGTCCGTGGTCAGCGCTGCACTATTACCTCGCCGGCCGGCATATCGAACGGGATCTCGCTCGCGCCGACGAAAGCTGAGCGAGTTGGCAGCGCGACGTCAGACCGCGCGCAGGTACCAGTCGAAATCCACGTCACTGATCACGTTGTTAAAACTCTGTTCCTCCGCGCGACGATTGATGACGTAGGCCTTGCAATAGTCGCTGCCCAGGTAGTTCGGGAGGATGCGGCTTTTCGAGAAGCGGTCGATCGCGCTCGCCCAGCGGTTCGGGAGTCTCGATTTCAAGGTGATGACATCGCCTTCTGCAACCATCGCTCCGGGATCACATCGATTTTTGAGACCGTAGTGCACTCCGGCCAGAATCGCGGCCGTGGCAAGGTACGGATTGGCATCGGCGCCTGACGTGCGATGTTCTATCCGCAGGTTCCTGGCGTCGCAGACCGGTACCCGGAGTGCCACGTTGCGGTGATTGGATCCCCAATTCGGTTCCACCGGCGCAAACATTTCCGGGCGCAGACGGCGAAACGAATTCGCATTTGGCGCAAAAATGGCAGTCGCTTCGGGCATCGTTTTTGCCAGGCCGCCGACAGCATGACGAAAGCGTGCGCTGAACGGGGGAGACGCCGCTCGTTCCTTGCCGCCGGAGAAATAGTTGTTGCCCTTGCGGTCGACCAGGCTCAGGTGAATATGCAGGCCTGAACCGGCGCTTTCGGCGAACGGCTTGGCCATGAAGCAGGCAACAAAGCCGTGCTTTCTTGCGATCGCTTTCACGACACGCTTCAAGAGCACAGCGTGATCGCAGGCAAGTACCGGGTCGTCGACGTGGTGCAGATTGATTTCGAACTGTCCGGCGCCGTATTCTGACGTAGTCGTGCCGATCGGCAACTGTTGTGCGGCGCAGGCGTCGTTCACATCGTTCAGGAAATTCTCGATATCCCACAGGTCATCGGGATGATATACCTGCGGGCCGACCTGCGGACGTCCAATACCGGGTATTCTCGAAACCCTTGCACGTGGCCGGTCGCTCTTCGCGTCCAGAAGGTAGAACTCGAGTTCTGCTGCCATCACGATACGCAAATGCATTTCGCGCAGCGGCTCGAGAGCCCGCTCCAGGACATGGCGCGGATCCGCAAAAAATGGCTTGCCGTCCCGGGTGTAAAAGCGAAAGAGCGCCTGGGCAGTTGGCCGACTGGCCCAGGGAACCCGTGCCAGGCTTCCGGCCACGATGCGCGCATCGATGTCCGGGTCACCGTCGTCCGCCGTAAACGCCATTCCTGAAACGACTTCGCCCAGTGTGTTCAGCAGGACGGCACCGCCAGGGAGACAAAAACCGTCATCAAAAATCTTGCGGAATTCAGCGCCGCGAATTCGCTTGCTGCGCAATACGCCGGCCAAATCGGCAATCATCAACTCCATGACGTCTGTGTCCGGAAAGCTTTTCATGAACTTGCGCAGTTCGTTGCCGGATTGCGGGCTCTTGCGTGGTGCCATGATCGTGATTACCTTTTTTCCTGTTCGTGGTTCTGATCGGCGAGCTGACGTGTGCGCCAGTCTATCGCGGCTTTCAGGCCGCTTTTTTCCAAGATGGCATTAAAGGTTCGGGATTCCGGTGTATCCGTGGTTTCAACACGAACGTCGAATTCCAGCGACTCGGCCAACGCCTGCCGCATACCGGCGATTTCCAGGCTGCGATTAATGGCCTGCTTCGTGAGTCGCATGGCGAGAGCATCGTTGCCGGCGATCTGTATTGCCATCGCGCGCGCCACCTGCTGCAAGCTGGCGGCGTCAACGACCTGATTGACCAGTCCGATCGCCTGGGCGCGCTGCGCATCGATGTCTGAGTTGCCTGCAAGAAGCAGTTCCTTGGCATTTTTCAGGCCGATAATCCATGGCAGGATGAGACATACGATGCCGCTGCCATATTTGACCTCAGGAGCGCCGAAACGACAGTCGTCTGCAGCGATGGTGATGTCGCAGACAGCCGTCATTTCCATCGCGCTGCCAAGACAATAGCCGTGTACTGCGGCTACCGTTGGTTTCGGGCAATCCCAGAAACGCATGATTACGTCGAAGTCGCGTTGCAGCTCGCTGCGGATTCGTGCGACGCGTGCGGTTTCGTCCTCACTGTCCACTTTCGGCGCAGCCATGTCGAAACCGGCCGAGAAAGCTCGTCCGTTACCATTCAGCAGCACGACGCGTACGTCGTCGCGCTTCTCAGCGACATTGATGGCTTGTTCAAGAGCATCGAGCATCGAGGCGTCGATGGCATTCAGCTTTTCGGGTCGATTCAGCGTGATTCGTGCAATGCTGCCGGCGATCTCCAGCTCCACGGTCGCCATGCTCAATCCGAGGGCAGCGCCGAGTTCAAGCGAGCAGCGATATGGGTGCGAATGTCGAGGCTCAGGTCTTCCATCGGCGCGTAAAGCCCATGGCGGTCGCTGAGGCCGGGGAAGAGGGGGCGACTCGTCGTGCCGCTGACGCTAGCGGCGACCAACCATTGATTGCGAAAAATGCTCTCGCGTTCTTTCGCAAACCGGGACGATTCGAGGTACAGAGCACGATGCAGGGTCGCTTCCATCTTTTCCACACAATACATTTGGCCTGCTAACAATTCGCCGATCACGCAGCGGCGGCCATTTTTTCGCCAGGCAGTGGGGACGGCAAGATTAGCATAGGCACCGTTCCCCCCGTATCGCAGTGATCACAGTTTCACATCGTGGAAGTATTCGCAATCCTGCATGGACGCGGAACGCGTTGACTGGGATGCTGCGAACTTCGCAATTTGCCGTGACGAGCGAAACGCAATGTCCCAACCTGCACGCTTCGATGCCATCATTGTCGGCGCCGGACACAATGGCCTGACGACCGCGGCCTACCTCGCCAACGCAGGACTGAAGACACTGGTTCTCGAGCGGCGCGCGATTGTGGGTGGTTGCGCGGTAACGGAAGAGATCGATCCGGGGCGGGCACCCGGCTGCCGGGTCTCTACCGCATCGTATATCGCCAGCATGTTACGTCCCGAAGTCATACGTGACCTGCAACTCGACCGGTACGGGCTGCGCATGGTTGCCTGTGAGCCCGGCGTGCAAACGGCGCTGCCGGACGGCAAGGTGATTTCGTGGTGGTCCGGCCACGACCGATTGCGCGCTGAATTGCAGGAGAAAGCCCCGCAGGACGTCGAGGCCTTTTTCCGTATCGATGCAGAATTGCGCGAACTCGCGCGCTACCTTCAGCCGTTTTTCATGGAGGCGCCGCCGGACCCGTATGCCCGCGGGTTCACCCGTGTTCGAGAAGTGCTGCGTTTGACGCGGCGCTTTCGCCGCATTGACGGCGCCCAGGCGTCCGCGCTGCTGCGTTTCCTCACCGGCTCACTGGGTGAATTTCTCGACCGGCACTTTCGCTCGGAGGCCGTGAAGCGTCTGATTCTGTCCAACAGCCTGTACGGCAAACACGGGGGACCGTACCAGCCGGGCACAGCCATGGGACTCTTGTTTCATCTGTTGTCGGGCGGCGCGGAAGAACGGCAGGGATTTGCCGGTCATGTGATCGGCGGCATGGGCGCTATCACCACGGCCATGGCAACCGCCTGCCGGGACCGTGGAGTCGAGATTCATACCGATACGGAAGTGCTGGCGATCAATGAACGGCAGGGGATTGCGCAAGGCGTGACACTGGCAGACGGTACGGTTATCGAGGCCGGTATCGTCGTGTCCAATGCAGACCCGAAACGCACCTTTCTCAAACTTCTTTCGTCCGGGCTCAGTGACGAGTTCCGTCGCGACGTTGCTGCCATCCGTATGGCCGGCCCATGCGCCAAAGTCAATTTCGTGCTGTCGGAAGAACCGCGTGTCACCGGCATGCCTGATTCGCACAACAAGGCCGAGCGCAGTCTCTTCACCCTGGCACCGTCGTTGCGTGAGGCCGAAGACATCTATAACCAGTCGCAACGCGGCGAGGTCCCCGACCAGCTTTGGGTCGACTGTGTGCTCGCCTCCAACGTCGACCCCGGGTTGGTCACCCCCGGCCGCCACGTGCTCACCTGCTTTGTGCAGTATCTGCCGTACGTGCTGCGCGAAGGCAGCTGGGAGCAGCAGCGCGCGGCGCTGGGCGATCAGGTCGAGACCACGATTGCGCGCTACGCTGCAAACCTGCCGGCCAGCGTGGTGGCGCGCAAGGTGTATACGCCGCTCGATCTCGAAACGACGTTCGGCATTACGGAAGGCAACATTTTTCACGGCGACATCAGCATGGACCAGCTTTTTTTTATGCGTCCGTTGCCCGGCTGGGCTCGCTATCGCACACCCGTCGAGGGCCTGTACCTTTGCGGCGCCGGCACGCATCCAGGCGGCGGTGTGACCGGTGCGCCCGGCTTCAATGCCGCCCGTTGTATTCTCAAGGATCGCGGCTGACGCTGGGGGAGACCGTCGCTGCGACTCGCTATCGATCCTGCCCTGTGCCATAATATGGAACCAAAGACCATAATATGTTCGACAAATGGCGGGAATGACTATGAACGATACCCGGCCTCCGCAAGGCGCGCAGGCAGCTCTGCGCGCCATCCGATTGCTCAAACTGTTCACTGCCGAGCGCCCGGACATGTCACTGGCGGAACTCAGCCGGGGGTCCGGTCTCAACAAGACCACCACCCATCGGCTGCTGCGCGCGTTGCAAAGCGAAAACCTGATCGAGCGCAATGCCGCGACCAGCGTCTACAGCCTGGGTCCCGGCCTCATGGCTCTCGGCGTCCAGGCGCTGGCCAGCAGCGACCTTCGGCGCCGGGTACGGCCATTGCTCAAAGCGCTCGCGAGAAGCAGCGGCGAGACGGCAACGCTGGAAGTGCCCGTTGGCGACAGCATGCTGATCCTTGACGAAGTGGCCGGTACGCACGTGATCGGTGCGGCCGGCAACGTCGGCACGCGATGGCCGCTGCATGCCACTTCCACTGGCAAGGCATTCCTTGCGTTCGACGACAATGGCCTGGATCGCCTTGGCGATCCTCTCAAGGCCCTGACGGCCAAGACCCTGATCAACCGCGACGCGTTTCAACCGCAGTTCATCGAGATCCGCCGGCGCGGTTATGCGGTGTCCGTCGACGAACTCGAAGAGGGGTACACGGCGGTTGCTGCGATCATTCGCGGTGCCCTGGGAGACGTGCAGGGGGCGTTGTCGATCGGTGGTCCGACGCAACGACTCAATGCCGTGCGCCGAGCGGAACTCGGTGCGTCGCTCTGCGAGGCGGCATCGCGCTTGAGCCCCGAGATCTGACCGGCTAACTGATCGCCTCGCTATCAGCTGACAGGGTACCAGGACATCAATATCCGCATTTTCTGGCCGTTGGCCGCCAGCTTCATTGCGTTGTCACAGGCCGGCGCCGCCACCGTAACATCGCCCGTCGTTGCCCTGACGAACGTACCGTTTACGGTCAGCGTTGCGGACCTCGAGCCGGGCAGTTCCTACCAGCTACGTATCGGCTCGACAGATGTTGCTGCAAAAGCCGATGAGGACGGGTCCGCCCATTTCGAGGCGCTGCAGGTCAGCGATTGGGGCAGTGCATCGCTCATGCTAAGTGACGTGTCCTCCGGTCTCGAGGAAACGTTTGAACTCCGGGTGTTGCCGGGCTGGGTGTCGATCATGCCGCCGGTGCTGGCCATATTCGTCGCCCTGGCACTGCGTAATGTGATTCCAGCTTTGCTGATCGGCATCTGGCTGGGCGCAACAGCGGTCAAGTCTTTTGCGCCGGCGGGGATCTTTGCCGGGCTGCTGGACAGCTTCCAGGTCTATGTCACGGCAGCACTCGCCAACGCGGATCACGCGGCCATCATTCTCTTTTCGCTGATGATCGGCGGCATGGTCGGCATCATTACGCGAAACGGCGGTATGACGAGCATCGTGAAGATGATGGTGAGCCGCGCGAAAACCGCTGTTGCCGGCCAGGTATCCGTATGGATGATGGGCGTGATGATCTTCTTCGACGACTACAGCAATACGCTGGTCGTCGGCAATACCGCACGTCCGTTGACCGATCACCTGAAAATTTCACGGGAAAAACTTGCCTACATTGTAGATTCGACTGCCGCCCCGGTGGTTTGTATTGCATTGATTACCACCTGGATCGGCTATGAAGTCGGATTGATCGGCGATGCGATTGCCGAGATACCCGAGTTGACGGCGCCGGCCTATGCAGTTTTCCTGCATTCCATTCCGTACAGCTTCTATCCGATACTTGCCGTGCTGTTCGTACTTTTCGTGGCATCGTCGGGACGCGACTTCGGGCCTATGTTGCGCGCGGAGCAGCGCGCGAGACAGGGGCAGGTCTCGCCACTGAGTGCCAGCGATACACCCGCGATGCAGGGCGATAACCTGGAACCGAAGGAAAATATTCCGTATCGCGCTTTTAACGCATTTGTGCCGCTCATCGTTCTGATCGTCGCATTGCTCGCCGGACTGTATGTCACGGGCGAGGGAGAAACGCTGACTGATATTATCGGGACTGCGGACGCTTACAAGGCCATGATGTGGGCATCGCTTCTCGGTGCCATGACTGCCGCCGTCCTGACCGTCGGGCAAGGCATTCTTACCGCGCACGAAACGGTGGACGCCTGGTACGGTGGCGTTCGTGCCATGCTGTTCGCCATGATCGTGCTGGTCCTGGCCTGGGCGCTGGCAGCGGTCACTGCCGACCTCAATACGGCCGACTACCTCGTCAGTATTCTCGCTGACTCACTGCCCGTGGCGCTGGTGCCGGCAGCCGTGTTCTTGCTTTCGGCAGTCACTGCGTTCACGACCGGTACCAGTTGGGGCACGATGGGTATCCTCATGCCACTCGTCATTCCACTGGCATGGGCGGTGATGACCGTCAATGGCATGGCCGGACCGGAGCACATGCACATTCTCTACTCCACGATCGCCTGCAATCTTGCGGGCGCTGTATGGGGTGATCACTGTTCGCCGATATCCGATACGACCGTGTTGTCTTCCATGGCGAGCGGATGCGATCACATCGAGCACGTACGCACGCAACTGCCCTATGCAATGCTGGTGGGAACCGTGGCTCTTGCAGTCGGTACGATTCCCGGCGGCTACGGCCTGCCGGCGTGGGTGTCCATCCTCGTCGGCGCGACCCTGCTCTTCGTATTCCTGCGCCTCGTCGGCCGCCGCGCCACCCCTTCGGGTCGGACCTCAGCAACCATCTGATTTTAAAAACAAATCCTACTTTCAGGACAAGCGGATCCAGGCAGACTTGCCCTGCGTATAACTCAGCAGGCTTTCCATGCACTTGTCTCGCGCATTGCCGGATTGTTTATAGCCGCCAAACGGTTGTGTCATATCGCCTTCGTCAAAACAGTTGACCCATACGACGCCGGCCTCGATTTCGCGAATGAGCTGGAACGCACGACTGAGATCCTTTGTCCAGATACCCGCGGCCAGACCGTAGATGGTGTCGTTGGCGATGCGTATGCCTTCCTCCAGGCCATCGAACGGAATGATAGTCGCGACAGGTCCGAAAATTTCTTCACGCGCAATTCGCATCGAGTTGTTGACGTCGGTGAAAAGAGTCGGCGAAACGTAAGCGCCTTTTTCCAGATCTGCTGGTGCGCCTCCGCCGAACTTCAGTTTGGCTCCGTCCTTGCCCGCGGATTCAATTAGCGAGAGAACACGTTTCTGCGCCTCGCGAGTGACGAGCGGTCCCAGGTTGGTTGATGGATTCAGTGGGTCGCCGGGCACGTAGGCGCTTTGGCCGTTGGCGACGAATCGTTCGATAAATTCATCGTAAATCGGCTTTTCAACCAGCAGGCGCGAGCCCGCGTTGCAAACCTCACCCATGTTGGCAAAAACGCCGTTGTATGCGGCAGCGACTGCGCGATCGAGATCGGCAACGTCGCTCATGAACACCTGCGGCGATTTGCCGCCACACTCCAGCGATACGCGTTTCATATTCGACTGGCCGGCGTACTGCAGCATCAGCTTGCCGACCTCGGTCGAGCCGGTGAACGTTACCTTGTCGACGTCGTTATGCAATGCGAGCGCCTTTCCGGCAACCTCGCCGATGCCATTCACAACGTTGAATACCCCCGGCGGTCCGCCGGCCTCAACAAACAGCTCTGCCAGCCTGAGGCAGGACAGCGGCGCTTGTTCCGCCGGCTTAAGGACCACGCTGTTACCGGCTGCGAGAGCCGGAGCGACCTTCCAGGTTGCCATCAACAACGGATAGTTCCACGGGGAGATCGCTCCCACAACACCCAGCGGTTCCCGCAGCACGAAGTGCATGACATCCGACTGGGTATTCGTAACGCTGCCCTCTATTTTGTCGATACACTCCGCCATGAACTGAAACGTCTCAATCACGGACGGCAAATCGATATTCAGCATATCGCTGATTGGCTTGCCCATATTGAGCGTATCCAGAATCGCCAGTTGCTCCGCGTGTTCGTCAATCAACTCGTTGAAACGATATAGAATTTCCATGCGGCTGCGCGGCGCCATGCGTGACCAGACGCCGGAGCGAAAAGACTTGCGCGCGGCGGCGACCGCAGCATCAATATCCTTGCTGTTACCTGCCGCCACGCTGGCGATGACATCACCGGTTGCGGGGTTGATGCTGTCGAAGCGTTGGCCATCAACGGCATCGACGAATCCGCCATCAATAAAAAACCTCGTTTCCGCAGCAGCGAGTTCCCGCGCAGCAACGGATTGCCACGTTTCGAACGAATGATCTGACAATGCCTCAATACTCATCGATAGTTACCTCTGTTCATTGGCGTTACGGCCGACCGCCAATGCGTCGACCGCCAGGCAGCCCTCGCGGGTTACGATGACCGGGTTGATGTCGATTTCCTGCAGTGCATCGCCAAGCGAGTGCACCATGGCCGAGAAGTGCGCGGCAAAATCACAGAATGAGTCAATCGCACACGGCGTTTGCCCGCGTTGTCCGTCGAGAAGCGCTCGTAACTTTAGCGAATCGATTTGACGTCGCGCATCTGCGGCGTCAAACGGCGGCAGGCAGAACGCTGCGTCCTTCAGGACTTCCGCATAAATCCCGCCGAACCCGAGCAGGACAACCGGCCCGAACTGCGGATCACGTCGCGCACCCAGAATCATCTCGACACCGCCCCTGATCATGGGCGCCAGGAGCACCTGCGGTCCAAGGCGCCCGGACAGCTCCCGATACGCCTCAAGAAGCGACTGTTCCGTTGCGACATTCAGTATGACACCGCCATGTTCGGTCTTATGCGGCATGTCCGGCGCCGCGGTTTTCAGCACCAGCGGGAAGCTCAATTCCTGCGCTGCATCGACCAACTGCTCTGCCGAATTGGCGATGCGACTGTCGATGACCGGCAAGCCAAACTCGCGCAACATGGCAAGCGAGTCGGCTTCGCCGAGCGTGGCGCCAACAGCCAGGCGGTCCCGCCACGGATGGGCTACCTGTTCGGTAACCGCGGGCGGACGCATCGGTTCCCGACCGAGAAAATCCCTGTAATCGAAAAGTGCCCGCACGCCGCGCAGAAACGCGGGAATACCGTCCAGCACCGGCAATCCGGCATGCGTTGCCACGACCGCCTGGGGATCGCATCCTGTACCCTGGCGCGCGGCGACCAGCGCCACCGGTTTGCCGGTGTCCTCGTGCGCGCGTCGCATGTAGCCGATGTAACTCGTGTAGACCTTGCCCTCCGGCGCCCGGTCGTGCACGACCGCACCCACAGCCGCCTGCGGGTCCCGCATGAGAATAGACAGGCAGCGCGCCATATTCCCGGCGGCGCCTTCGCCGCCACGACTCCACGCGTCCAGCGGGTTAACGGCCGGCAAAGACGGGTCGAGGACCTGCGCCAGTGCCGTGGCCGTCGCGGAATTTATTTCCGTCAGCGGTACGCCGGCCTCTTCGGCGAGATCGACCATTAGCTGCCGTTCGCCGCCCGAATCGTGCAAGGTAACCAGGCCGCCCGGACCCAGTGGATGAAATTCGGCCATCAATATCAATGTCGTAGCGAGTTCATCCATGTCGCGGACTCGCGTGACGCCATAGCGGTCGAACAAAGCCGCGTAGGTTGCGTCGTCCCCGGCCATAGCCCCGGAGTGAGACACGGTCAACTGCGCCGACCGCGCCGTGCGCCCGACTTTGACAGCAACGACCGGTATCCTCATTCGCCGCGCTTTCTCCAAAGCGGCCCGAAAGCCGGCAGGATTGCGCGCGGTTTCCACAAACAGGCCGACGACTTTGGTTTCGGGCAGGTCGAGGACGAAGTCGAGATACTCGTCCATGGTGACGCCGATCTCGTTCCCGGTAGATACCGCAAAATTGATACGAAGACGTTCGTCCGAATCGATGATGCCGGACATGCCGGAGCCCGAATGGCTGATAAGGCTTACATTGCCCGGTGGCGGGTGCATACGGCTGTCGAAGCCGCAGGCCCACACGCGATCACGCACGTTGTAGAAGCCCATGCCGTTCGCGCCGCAGGCCAGCATCCCGGCTTGCCGAATTTTCTGTTGCACGCGGGTTTTCAGCAGCGGCTCGCGATCATGCTCCATCGACAGCGTCGACATCAGGAGCACGGCCGGCACGCCGACCGCGATTGCGTCGTCGAGGAGCGCCTCGATACGATTGTCGGCGACGGCAAAAATGACCAGGTCGGGTACTTCCGGCAGTGCGGCAATGCCGGGATAGCAGGTCAGGTCGAACAGGCTCTGGTAGCGTGGATTGACCGGGTAAATCGCACCCGCATAGCCGCCGCGTTGCAGGTTCCTGACAGACCATTCGCCCATGGAGTCCGGCCGCATCGATGCGCCGACGACAGCAACGGAACGTGGCCGGAGCAGCGGGTCAAGGCGATGTCCGGAGCGATTGTGCATGGATTCAGTCGGCGGCGCGCGCGGCAACCGGACAGGGCACTAGAAAGGGGCGGGCGGGGTTGCGCGGCGGCGTGTCGGATCCCAAAAAGGCTTGTCGACCACGATTGCCTTGGCCATCACCCGCGACCAATGCATCTCTCGCTGGTAGTAAATCTCGACGAGAAGCTCGTCACCCACTTCGCCGTGCGGCACGTTGACGGTGCCGATGGCGATATTCTTCTTGCACACCGGCGACCAGCAGGCCGATGTGATGAAGCCTACTTGTTTACGGCGCCGGTTTACGGACTTGTAAACGTAGGAATGATGCGCGGGCTTGTTGCCTTCGATGTCGAGTTTCACCAGGCGCCAGGTGCTGCCACGACGTTTTTCTTCGGCAAGAGCACGGCGACCGTTAAAGTTGGGTTTCTTGAAATCCACCAGCCATTCGAGCCCAAGCTCGAACGGGGATCGTGATCGGCCGGGACGCACAGTGCCCTCAGCCGGAAGAAAGTCGACACCGGCTGTCAGGAATCCCGCTTCGATGCGCGCAAGGTCCAGTGCCTCGGTGCCAATGGCCCGAATACCGTGCAACTTGCCGGCTTCAAAAATCGCATCCCACAGCGCTTCGGATTTCGCGGTCTCGATCCATAACTCGTAACCCAGGTCACCGGTAAATCCGGTGCGCGACACCATCAGTTCACTGCCCTGGAAATCGAAATGCGCCAGGCCGAACGGCTTCAGGTCTCCGATGCCGTCGAGCTGCAAGTTCTTCAATACGCTGTAAGACGTCGGTCCCTGCACCGCAAGCGAGGCAATGTCGGCGGTTTCCTCACGAATATCCACATCGAGACCGATTGCGGCGGCCGTCAGCCACGCAAGATGGCGCTCCTGCGAGCACAGGCGATACTCCCCTTCGCGCAGGTGGAAAATCGTGCCGTCATCGATAACCTGGCCCTGATCGTTGCACCATACGGCGTAGGCGACGCGACCGGGCTTGATCTTGCGCATGTCGCGGGTGACAAGGCGGTCGACGTAGTCGAGTGCATCCTTGCCTGTGATGCGATATTTCGTCATCGGCGTCAGGTCGAACACGCCGGTCGAATTGCGAATCGAGAAGTATTCGAGGTCGGCGTCGTACAGCGCATCTGCGCTGGTGTAGCCCTTCCAGTCGTGCCATGCGTTCAGCCGGTCGAGTTCGACCAGGCGGGCGTGAAAGGGCGAACGCAGCCTTTTCTGTTCGACTACATCGATTGTCACCGGATTCTCCATAATCAAGCCGCCTTTCCGCGAGCCAGGATGGCACGCGCAGCGTTTCGACCCGCAGCGCCGGAAATACCGCCGCCGGGATGCGCGCCAGCGCCACACAGGAACAGGCCGTCGAGCGGCATGGCGTATTGCGCGAAGCCGCCGACCGGACGAACAAACAAGAACTGGTCCAGGGCCAGTTCGCCATGGTGCCAGTGTCCGCCGGTGATGCGAAACTCGCGCTCGATATCCTTGGGCGTCAGCAGTTCCGACGCAATGATGCGCTGACGAAGATCCGGCGCGTACTGTTCGATCGTCGCCAGTGTCGAATCAAGAAAGGCTTCGTGCGCTGCATCGCTCCAGCCGTCCCTGAGATCGCAAGGCGCGTACTGGACGATGGCCGACATGACGTGCTTGCCGGTCGGCGCCAGTGTCGCATCGCGGAAGCTGGGAAAGGTGATTTCCAGAACGGGTTGCGTCGAGTACTCGCCATACTTGGCAGGATTAAAGGCGCGTTCGACGTAGTTCGCATCGGGGGCAATCAGCAGTCGGTCGCCGAAATCCTTCTTTTCCAGGCCGTCAAATGCCGGCAAGCCATCCAATGCCAGATGCAGCTTGGCGGCATTGCCACGCATGCGGATGTTGTGAATGCGACGTGTGAACCCGGTTTCGACGTGCCGGCTGCCGGTCAACGTCAGGATGGTTGTTTTCGGATCGGCGTTGGAAATCACCGTCCAGCTGTCGAAGGTTTCGCCACTTTCGGTTTCAACCCCCGCGGCGCGACCGTTGTCCACGATAATGCGCTTCACCGGCATTCCGGTGCGAATGATTGCGCCATTGTTTCTCGCGCAGTTCGCCAGTGTCTCACCGATACTGCCCATGCCGCCGGCCGGCAGGTCGAGCGTGCCGTGGTTGCCGCACAGTCGATACAGGTAAGTAAGGATGGTGTTCGGGGAGCGCGGACCAAGATGCGTTCCGAGAACGGCATCGAGACTGATCGCGCCGCGCAGCAGCGGACTTTCGAAGCGCTCGTCGACCTCGTCGTAAATGTTCATGCCGATCAGGCGCAGAAACTCGCGCATCTCGGTCTTGCCGAGGCGCCGGAGATCCAGGCCGAGCCGTGCCAGGGTCAACCAGTCCCGGGATGTGCCGCCCAGTCGCGGCGGTGGCTGGTTCAGATAGGTCTGCAGCAGATCGGCAAAGCGGGTCATGCGGCGATGAAAGGCACGCAGGTTCGCGGCGTCGGCTTCACTGACACCATCAACTTTGCCGCCGTTCAACCGCACATGCGCGCCATCCTGCGCCAGCGCGACAGTGCCCATCTTTTTCGCCGCCAGGTTTACGTTGAGTCCCAATTCCCTGACGACCACCGGTTGCAACTGGTACAAGAGGTGGGCGCAGCCGGATACAGAGTAGCCCTCGGCGATCGGACGTGTCCGCGCTGCGCCGCCAACCTCGGCGGCTGCTTCGAGCACGATCACCTTTTTGCCGGCTTTGGCCAGCAGTGCTGCGCACACGAGGCCGTTGTGGCCGGCCCCGATTACTACCGCATCGTAACGATCAGTCATCACCAAAGTTCCCCGGCACGGTATTGTTTCGCTTCAGGTCGAGGAGTATTTCACGCGCTGCATTGGCTCCCGGCGCCGCCATCACGCCACCGCCGGGATGTGTGCTGGATCCGCACATGTAAAGTCCGCCGACCGGAGCGCGATACTGTGCATAGCCAGGCACCGGTCGATTGAACAGCAACTGGTCCATGGTCAGTTCGCCGTGAAAAATGTTTCCTTCCGACAATCCGGCCTCGCGCTCGATATCTTCCGGCGTCCTGATCTCCACATGCAGGATCAGATCCTTGAAGTCGGGACTGTAATTGCCTATCTGATCGATGACCGTCTTGGCGAAGGCGTCGCGCTCCTCGGAGGTCCACGCCCTTCCTTCTACCTGGTACGGGCAATATTGGATGAAGCAACTCATAAAATGTTTGCCGGGCGGCGCCATCGTCGGATCGGTGACGGTCGGAATAACCATGTCGACGTAGGGATCCTTCGACCACATGCCTTCTTTCCAGTCATCGTAGGCGCGCTCCATGCGCTCCATGGAATCGATGAAATGCATGTCGCCATCGAGCAAAGGATTGTTCTTCGGCAGCGCCGGGAAAGTAGGCAGGCCGTCCAGCGCAATATTCAGCTTGCCGGAAGAGCCTCGAATCTTGAAATTGCGCACGCGCTGGTAAAACTCGGCCGGCAGGTCTTTCTCGTCCATGCACTTGAGAAACGTGCGCTTGACGTCCATCCCCGATACGACGATCCGCGCATTGATTTCCTCTCCGTTGGTCAGGGCAACGCCTTTGACTTTGCCGTTGGCGACCAGGATCTTGTCGACACCCGCATCGGTGCGTATCTCGCCGCCATAGGACTGGAAGGCGCCGGCAATTGCCTTCGCAACCGAGCCCATTCCGCCACGCGCGTAGCCCCATGATCCGACGTTGCCGTCGACTTCGCCCATGTAATGATGCAGCAATACATAGGCGGTGCCCGGCGAATGAATGCCGAGTGCCGTGCCAATGATGCCGCTACCTGACATTGAAGCCTTGATCACGTCGGTTTCGAAGTATTCGTCGAGGTACTCCGCAACGCTCATCGTCCAGAAGCGAATCGTGTCGTACATGCGATCTTCGCCCATCTCGTAGAAGCGTTTGCCAAGATGCATCAGTTCACGCAGGTCGCGTGGTTTGAATGACGTTGGGTCGGGAGGCGTGCGCAAGAGTGAATCGCGAATGAAACGCGTCTGGCGCATGACATCGGCCGAATACCGCTGGTAGGCATCTGCATCGTGGCGGGAGAACCGGGCATACTCGCGATGAGCGACTTCAGAATCCCAATAGGAACCAAAATAGTTGCCGTTCTCCATGAACGTGACTCCGCCGCCGTACGGAGTCACCTGCAAGCCGTGTCGATGCAGTTCAAGTGACCTGAAGATCTCGGGACGCAAGAGAGAGCAAACGTAGGAGCAATTGGAGTAGTACCAGTCCTTATAGAGGTTCCGGCTAACGGTAGCGCCGCCGATATACTCGTTTTTCTCGACGCACAGAACATCGAGTCCGGCCTTCGCCAGGAAGGCAGCGTTCGTCAGGCCGTTGTGCCCGGCGCCAACGACTATGGCGTCATAGGTTTTCATCGTTGTCGGAATGCCCAGGGTTAAGCTTGCAGAAAATCGGAAGTTCGCGGCAGCATGTGACTCTTAAACGGCATTGCGCATGTCGCAATCATACTCCGTTGCCGGCAATGCTCGACAGCCGGAAGAAGTCGCTCGCATGCCGCGTCAGTAAATCCTTCAAGCGGTAACTATGCCGTATGACTTCGGCTGCTGTCAGTCGGCAGTTTCTTCAATGTAATGTCCACTGCCCGCTCAAATTTGTCCAGAGTCTCATCGAGACATTTCACATCGTGAGCGTCACAAATGAACCACGGTTCGCGCGAGTCAGGTTCAACCAGGATGCCCAGTTCATGCAGCTCCGGTGCCAGCGAATCGTAGAATTCGTAGTCGGTTTTGACCCAGTCACGGTAATCGCTGGGCACGTGATCATCGAAGAACAGTCCCATCATCGACGGGTGACCCGCGAAGCAATGAGGTATGCCCCGGGCCGCGAGAATGCGCTTCAATCCAGCCTGTAATCGTTTGCCGTAGTTTTCGATATCTGCGAGCGTATCGGTCTCATCCAGAATCTGCAGGGTTCGATTCGCAGCAGCCAGGGACACGGAATGCCCGGTAAAGGTGCCGCCATGCACTACACCGTCGCCAAACTTTCTCATCACGTCTTCGCGTCCGGCCACGACCGAGATCGGATATCCGTTTGCCATGGCCTTGGCAAAGGTGCAGAGATCCGCCTTGACGTTCAACAACTCCTGGACGCCACCTCTCGCAACGCGGAACCCGGTCTTTACCTCGTCCACAACCAGCAGGACATCGTGCTTGTCGCACAGATAACGGGCATCTCTCATGTATTCAGTCGTTGCTGCGAGACCGCAACAGTTGCCCATTATCGGTTCGATCAGGAACGAACCGATTTCGTCACCGCGCTTGCGCAGGACATCTTCGAGGGCATTGGCGTCGTTGAGCGGCACACTGTGAAACAGCGGTTTCAGAATGGACGGGATGCCTTCGCCAAAGGGCAGAATCTTGGGTTCGCCATCCGCCGGAGTCCACTCTTCGATGTCGGTGTACCAGAGCACCTCGTTGAATACGCCATGGTATCCACCTTCCATGACGATATGGCCGTCCTTCCCGGTGTAGGCGCGAGCGATTCGCAACGCAGCCATGACCGCTTCGGTACCGGAATTCGAGAAGCGCACGAGCTCTGCCGCGGGCACCATCTTGGCAATCCTGCAGGCGACTTCGTATTCGAGTTCCGTCGCCAGTGCAAACACACCGCCCACGTCCATACCCTGGCGTGCAGCTTCGTCTACTCTGGCATCGGCGTAGCCCAAAATGTTGGGCCCGTAGGCGAGGCGGTAATCGATGTACTCGTTGTCATCGATGTCCCAGATTCGGGCGCCCTTGCCGCGTTTCGCGTAGATGGTTTTCTTATCGCCCCAATATCGGAAATTGGAGGAAACGCCAAGTGGTAACCTGGTGTTCGCCTTGAGAAAATGTTTATTCGATTTGTCCAGGCACCTCATAAAACCTCCGTATTAATACCCTGTCAGCTTCGCACAAGAGGGCCATGCAAGTCCAGAAATATGAATGAATACTCATTCATAATGTGGCAATATGCGGGTTCCGGAGACCCGGGCTGCCGGAAACTTGCGCAATACTTATGTTGATTGCCGCAGCCGGGGCGGCGCGTACAATGCCGCAGGGTGTGAAATTGGCTATGAGAAGCGAGGCAGCCATGTCCGTAACGGCAGCGAAAAGCAGCCGCAGAACCGCGACACGCGAGGAGCGTCGGCAGCAACTTATCCAGGCAACGATAAAGTGCATATCCAAGAAAGGTATTGGCAGCACGACACTCGGGGACGTGGCGCAGGAAGCGGGGCTTTCCCAGGGTATTGTCAACCTGCATTTCAACAGCAAGGAAAACCTGTTCAACGAAACGCTCCGATTTCTCGCCGAGGATTACAAGTCGCAGTTCGAGAGCACTTTGGAAAAGTCGGGGCCGGAAGCTGCTGACAAGTTGCTGGCACTTATGGAAATGGACCTGAAGCCGTCGGTGTGCGACCGGCAGAAGCTTGCCGTATGGTTTTCGTTCTGGGGTGAAGTCAAGGCAGTGCCGACTTACCAGAAAATCTGTGAAGCCTATGACCGCAGCTATGACGAAGTTATTCGCGGACTGTGCCAGGCGATCATCGACCAGGGTGCATACAAAAATATCACCGCCCAGACTGTTACCGACGCGTTGTCTTCCATGACCGATGGTTTGTGGATGTCATGCCTGGTCAGTCCGAAAGGTTTTGATCGCGATGTCGCCATGGATGCCGTATACAGTTACCTGAGGGCAGTGTTCCCGGAGCACTACGAATAAGGCGCTCGAGCGCAGGATTCCACACACTTTTGAAATATGGCGGTTGCCTCTTGCGACCACCAAAGCATCAGCCTGAATTTTTCACGGCAAAGAAGAGGCCGTCACTTGATAATTGAACTGAACGATAACGTGCTTGCCTGGCAGAAGAAGGCGCGTGACTTCGCAGAAAATGTGCTGCAACCGCACGAAGTCGACGCCGAACTGAACAACGGCATGCTCTCGGCCGAGATCAGGAAAGCGCATAAGGCTCAGGCTGTCGAACTCGGCTTCAGCGGGATGGACGTGCCGAAATCGCATGGTGGCCTGGAGTTATCGATCGTCGAGCAGGTTGCGGTCTGGGAGCAACTGGGTCGTGTCACGAACGCCCTGGCCTGGTGCTTCGCCGAACCGCAAAGCTGGATGTTCGAGGCGTGCGATGACGACCAGATCGAACGCTATGTTCTGCCGCTGATGCGCGGTGAAAAGCACGATTGTTACGCGATAACGGAAGCGGGCCCGGGCTCTGACATTGGCTCCCTCGAGGCGACGGCGCGGCTGGCCGATGGCGGCTTCCGCCTGAACGGCGAAAAGTGGTTTGTCACCAGCGCAAATCTCGCTGACTTTTTCTGGTTCCAGGCGACTATTCCGTCCGCATCGGAGGATGCGCTTTTTTTTGTCGACCAGGGCACTGCCGGCATCGAGATGACCGCATCGCCGTTGTTCAGCCATACCTACGCCGCACATCATCCGACCTATCGGTTCAATGATGTTTTTGTGCCTGCAGCAAACCGGGTTGGCCGACCCGGCGACGGCATGGCGTTTACCAGGAGCTGGTTCAGGCGCGAGCGACTGATGATCGCGGCCCGTTGTTGCGGGGCCGCGGCAAGATTGATCGAAGAAGCGAGCGAGTTCGCGCAGCAGCGCGAGATCGGCGGCATGCCATTGGCAGAGAGGCAGGCTATTCAGTTCATGCTGGCAGACAGCGCCACAGAACTGTGGGCAGCCCGCCTCATGACCTTCGAGGCAGCCAGGGCGCACGATCGTGGAGACAACCTCCGGCAGCTCCATAATCGCTGTTCCATGGTCAAGCTTTACGCATCGGAGATGGCGAACCGGGTCGCCGATCGGGCCGTGCAGATTTTCGGTGGCCGTGGCTACATGCGCGAGAACGTGGCGGAACGCTTTTTTCGTGAACTGCGTGTGGATCGGATCTGGGAGGGCACCAGTGAAATCCAGAGACTGATAATTGCCCGCGGGTTGTTGAAACGCGGGCTGGACGATTTGTAGCCCGCAGCGCCCGACAGACAATGTCCCTCATTCAGCGAAGGGTCGATATTCTCAGCGAATGAACAGATTTTCAGTTCGAATTTGCCTACCGATTGGCTGCATCGCAATGGTTGCATTGAGTGCCTTGGCTGGTTGTGGCCGTGCCGGCTCATCCGGCGATTCGTCACAGGCGCGCGTTCTGAATATCTACAACTGGTCCGACTACGTCGCGCCCCACACGATTTCAGACTTCGAGCAAGAGTTTGGCATCAAGGTCAATTACGATATCTACGATTCCTCGGAGATCGTCGATGCGAAGTTGCTGGCTGGCGGCAGCGGCTACGATGTTATTTTCCATGCGCACCAGTTCGGGGCCCGCCTTGCGCCGCTAGGGGTCTTTCGCAAACTCGACTACGCGAAACTCGACAATATCCACCATCTCGATCCTGACATTGTCTCGAAGACGGATATGTACGAAGGCATTCAGGGCTACTCCGTCCCCTACATGTGGGGGACGACCGGCTACGCCTACAATGTAGAGATGGTCCGTGCCCGCTTGCCGGATCTCGAGATGGACAGTGCCAACGTATTGTTCGACCCTGCTATTGTTTCCCGGCTGGCTGACTGCGGCGTGAGTCTCCTGGACAGCGCGACGGACGTTATTCCTATGGTGCTTGCCTATCTCGGCCGCGACCCGAATGCAGTCGACGAGGACAGCTTGTTCGCGGCAGAAGCACAACTCAACAGTGTGCGCCCGTACATACGCTATTTCAGCGGCACCAAGATGATCAGCGATTTGCCTAACAAGGAGGTGTGTGTCGCGATGAGCTGGTCCGGCGATTACGCGCAAGCCTCGGCACGGGCGGCAGAAGCCGGCATTGAAATCGACCTGCGCTATACCATGCCCAAGGAAGGGTCGGGCCTCTGGGTCGACGGAATGTTCATTCCCAGCGATGCGCCGCATGCGGACAACGCATACGCGTTTATAAACTACATACTGCGTCCCGAAGTCATTGCAGCCATTTCGAATTATGTGTTCTACGCTAATCCCAATGAGTCATCGCGGCCGCTACTCAGGTCGGAAGTCGCCGATAACCCCGGCATTTATCCTGACGAGG
>CAYVLL010000013.1:0-25155 GCA_964452235.1 uncultured Woeseiaceae bacterium | reverse complement strand
TTTTCCGCCAGGGGCTTCTCCAGCACGGGTGCGCTGTCGACAAACACCCGGTGACCGAATGGGCCGATCGCCGCCTCTATTCGGGCAGCCAGTGAGCGCAGGCGACCGCGCAGGACCTTGTGATAGTCGCGGCCAAGCGCGTAACGCGACACATAGGCTTTGCTCGGGTGGTCGAGGAGGGCTTCGGCCCTGGCCTGATCCTCCGGCAGGTAATCCATGCGCACCGCGATGACACGCAGCGTGCCGGGGACGAGCACGTCGGGGCGACTCCGTTTCTTGCCGTGTCGCGCCATGTAATGCATCGTGCCGTGAAAACCCTGTTCCAGCCACGACGTCAGGCGCTGTTCGGCAGAATCGAGTTCGATATCGCTGATGCCTGTTTGCTGGAATCCCAGCTCGCTGCTCCACTCCCGAATGCGCGCGGCGAGCGCGTGTGGTTCCAGCGGGTCAGGAATGCTCGGGCGTTCGGCCATAGCGACTCAGTATAATTGACAAGTTGTCACAACATTCCCGACCCGCCGCAATTCGTCGTGGCGGCGCCTGACCCGTTGCCGGCAAGGAAAATGCGTTGAATCTGCCCGTCGAAATCTATTCCGCCGATGCGGTGCGCCGTATCGACCGGCAGGCCATGGAGCATGCCGGCATTCCCGGATATACGCTGATGCAGCGCGCAGCAAGCGCTGCCGTCGACGCGGCAACGATAGCGTATCCCGCGGCCAGGCGCTGGCAGGTCGTCTGCGGTGCCGGTAATAACGCTGGTGATGGCTATGCGCTTGCATGCCTGGCAGCCGGGCGGGGCATTGAGGTATCGGTCATTGCGTTGACGCCGCCGGATGCGCTGCACGGCGATGCGGCATCTGCCCATCGAGACTTTGCCGCCGCAGGTGGCGTCGCGCAACCGTGGGACGGGACGCTGGACAGCCAGGCCAACCTGCTGGTCGATGCCATCCTCGGAAGTGGCCTGGACCGCGCGGTCGAGGGGTTTTTTGCGGACGCCATCGCAGCGATCAATCGCCACCCGGCCAGGGTGCTGGCGCTGGATTTGCCGAGCGGACTCGGTGCCGACTGCGGCACCGTATTCGGCCACGCGGTGCGCGCCGACCTGACCGTCACATTCGTCGGGCTCAAGGCCGGGTTGTACCTCGGGGAAGGGCCGGCGCATACGGGAGAAGTGCAGTTCGCCACCCTGGGGATTCCGGATTCCTGTCGGGCGACAGTGACGCCTATTCTGCGACGCATCGACGATGCCGCCCTCCGTGATGCGCTGCCGCCACGCAAACCGGATGCGCACAAGGGTGATTTCGGCCACGCGGTTATCGTCGGCGGGAGTCCGGGGATGGCCGGTGCTGTCAGCCTGTGCGGACAGGCCGCCTTGCGTTGCGGTGCGGGCCGCGTGTCGGTGGTCACCCACCCCGGCCATGGCGCGGCACTGCTGGCTTCCTGTCCGGCGCTGATGTGCCATGAAATGCCGCGTCCAGCCGCCCTGGCGCCGCTGCTCGGACGCGCCGACGCTGTAGCCGTCGGGCCTGGTCTGGGTATTGGAGATTGGGGTCGTGCGATGTGGCTTGCGGTGTCGCGTTGCGGACAACCGTTGGTAGTCGATGCAGACGCTCTGAATTTGCTGGCGAGCGCGCCCACGCGCAGCGAGAACCGGATATTGACGCCGCATCCCGGCGAGGCGGGGCGTTTGCTGGGTTCCAGCGCGGCGGCGGTCCAGTCCGATCGCCTTGGCGCCCTGGCGGCACTCGTGACCCGGTACGGCGGTACGATAGTGCTGAAGGGTGCTGGCACGCTGGTGTCGTCAACGAACGGCGTGCCGTGGCTTTGCACGGCGGGCAACCCCGGCATGGCGACGGCCGGTACGGGCGACATACTGACCGGTGTCATCGTTGCCATGTTGGCACAGGGGATGAGTCTGGAGATTGCGGCGGTCATCGCCACAGGCGTACACAGCCGCGCTGGCGACGCGGCAGCGGGCGAGGCACCACGGGGCATGTTGGCGACCGACCTTCTGCCGCAGTTGCGCCGGTTCGTGAACCCATGCACATAGCAAGAGAGTTGCCGGACGCCGCCGAAACGGAGGCACTGGGTCGCGACCTGGCTGCCTCATTGCCAACCGGGTTCGCCGGTTGGATGCTGCTGCTCGAAGGCGAGTTGGGCAGCGGCAAGACCACACTGGCGCGCGCGTTCCTCGATGGCCTGGGGCATTCCGGCCCTGTGCCGAGCCCGACCTACACCTTGGTCGAGGCCTATGAGTTGCCGCGTGGAGTCATATATCACATTGATTTATATAGATTAAATAAGGAAGATGAACTACTGTACCTGGGCTGGGACACATTCGACGACGGTTTGCGACTGGTCGAGTGGCCGCAGCGGGCGCCGGGGATGACCGCGCTGGCCGATGTGCGCGTGCAACTTGCGTACTCCGGCGACGGGCGCGTGGCAGACGTACACCTTGCAAGTGCGCGGGCGGCCAGGGCCTTCGCAGGACGACTCGATCGCACGAACCGGTGAAATCGGCAGTCGCCGGCGCTGCCGGCGCCGGCTGGACTGGTCATTAAGTCTCTTGCCTATCTTTTTAATATTGATAGATAAATGTTGGCTTTTCCGCCGGTCTTTGTATACTCGCAGGTCGGGCTACTTTCGCCAGTTGAGCGCACCCCGCAATGCATCGAGCAGGTTCGTTAATTGCAGTTTTTCTGCTGGCCGCGGCCTCGACAGGGCAGGCGGCGACGGTCGAGAATATCCGGTTATGGGCTGAAAACGACCGAACACGGGTCGTTCTCGACCTGAGCGGGCCTGCCGAACACAGCATTTTTACCTTGCGCGGTCCCGACCGCCTGGTGCTCGACCTCCAGGACAGCCAGCTTGCACCGACCCTCGAAAGCCTGCCGGCGGGCCTCGGCACGGTAAAGGCGATACGCACCGGACGGCGCGCCGACGGCCAGTTGCGCGTGGTCCTCGACCTGAGCCAGGCCGTGCGTTCACGCAGTTTCGCCGCTGGCCCGAACGATCAGTACGGCGATCGCCTGGTGGTTGACCTGCAGCGCGAGGGCGGACCGCAAACCGTCAAGCGCGCATCGGAAGGCCGCCAGGCCGGACGCGACATTGTCGTTGCAGTCGATCCCGGGCACGGCGGCCATGACCCGGGAGCCATCGGGCGTGGCAAGACGCGTGAGAAAGACGTTGCCTTGTCCGTTGCAAAGAATCTCGCAGAGCGCATCAATCGGGAACCGGGCATGAAAGCTGTCCTGACCCGCGACGGCGACTATTTCGTCGCCCACCGCGAGCGTATGGAAATCGCGCGTCGCCACAAGGCGGATCTGTTCGTGTCGATTCATGCCGATGCCGTGCACGATCAGCGTGCAAGAGGCGCATCGGTCTACGCACTGTCGTTAAAGGGTGCGACTGACGAAGCCGCCATGCGGCTGGCACAACGTGAAAATGCGTCGGATCTCGTCGGTGGGGTGTCGCTCGCGGACAAGGACGCCGTGCTGGCCTCCGTTCTTCTCGACCTTTCCCAGAACTCGGCGCTCAGTGTGAGCCTCGATGTCGGAGCGCATATCATCGGAGAGCTGGCCAAGGTCGGTGCGATGCATCGGCACACCGTGCAGCAGGCTGGATTTCTCGTACTGAAATCGCCGGACGTACCGTCGATTCTGGTGGAGACAGCGTTCATTTCCAATCCAGCCGAAGAAGCAAAGCTCAAGAGCCAGGCGCATCGCGACAATCTGGCCAACGCAATCCTCGGTGGTGTGCGCCAGTATTTTTATGCCAATCCACCGCCGGACACGAAAATCGCCATGGAGCGTCGCCGTGCCCCGGCCAGCCAGGTGGATTACGTCATTGCACGCGGCGACACCTTGAGCGGTATAGCAGCACGTTACAAGGTCAGCATGTCAGCAATTCGCCAGGCCAACCAGTTGTCGAGCGACAACGTCCGCGTCGGCCAGAAACTCACCATCCCGGTGTTTGCGGGAACCTGACCCCGTAATCGCGCGCCGCTACACTTCGCCGCGCGCATTTGAAAGAATGGCGGCCCTTGCACACTTGCTCCCGCAGTTCCGATTTTCATGCCGATTCGACAATTACCCGAGCACCTGGTTAACCAGATCGCTGCCGGCGAGGTGGTCGAGCGCCCGGCGTCCGTGGTCAAGGAACTGATCGAGAACAGCCTCGATGCAGGCGCCCGCGCCGTTTTCGTCGACCTTCAGTCGGGCGGCAGCAAGCTGATTCGCGTCCGCGACGATGGTGCCGGAATTCCGCGTGCGGAACTTGCGTTGGCATTGTCGCGACATGCAACCAGCAAGATTGCCAGTCTTGACGATCTGGAGGCTATCGCTTCGCTGGGCTTTCGCGGCGAGGCGCTGCCGTCGATAGCATCGGTGGCACGGCTGACGTTGCGATCACGGACTTTGCAGTCCGAATCGGCATGGCAGGTCGCTGCGCACGACGGCAGGCTCGGTGAACCGGCCCCTTGTGCGCATCCGCCAGGGACAACCGTCGAAGTCAGTGATCTCTTTTTCAACACGCCGGGTCGACGCAAGTTTCTGCGCACCGAGCGAACAGAATACCAGCACATCGACAAATGGCTGCGACGCCTTGCCCTGGCACGTCCCGACGTTGCCTTTTCGGTAACGCATAACGGACGCCCGGTGCTGGAGCTTGCGGCAGCTCTCGATCAGGACGGCGAGTTGCGTCGACTGGAAATCATCTGCGGTTCGGCGTTTGCCGCCCAGGCAATTCATTTGCGACGCGAGGGCGACGGTATGGCGCTGGCCGGATGGCTGGGAGCACCTGCCTTCAACCGTGCTCAGTCCGACATGCAATTCTGGTTTGTCAACGGTCGCAGTATCACCGACCGGACCCTGGGCCATGCGGTGCGGCACGCCTATCGTGACGTGCTTGTCCACGGCAGGCATCCTGCCTATGTGCTGGCCCTGAGTATCGACCCAGCAAGCGTGGATGCGAACGCTCACCCGGCCAAACACGAAGTGCGATTTCGTGACGGACGACGCGTGCACGGGATGGTTAGCCAGGCAATTGAACTCGTCCTCGCTGAAACGCGGCCGGGAGCACCGGCGATGTCCGTGTCAGCGGCTGGCGGCAACGTGATGTTCCGCCAGAGTGCGATGGCTCTCGGGCACAGAACAGGAGCCGCGCAGGTTCGCGACGCGATGCCGGCTTACGCTGCACTTGCCGGTGCAATCGAGTCTGAGAGCGATGCGCAGGAGACCCCGCCGCTGGGATTCGCTATTGCCCAACTGGGCGGCATCTATATTCTGGCTGAGAATAAAGATGGTCTCGTCGTGGTCGACATGCACGCGGCACATGAGCGCATTGTTTATGAGCGCCTGAAGGTCGCCTTCGACGCCGAGCACATCGTGCGCCAGCCACTGCTGGTGCCGGTTACGCTGGAAGTATCCGTCCCTGAAGCCGATCTGGCGGAAGACAGGGCGGCGTCGTTCGAAAAACTCGGGCTGGTTATCAATCGTAACGGCCCGAGCTCGCTGGTCGTTCGCGAGATGCCGGCACTGCTGAAGCACGCGGACGCCGAGAATCTCGTACGCGACATTCTTGCCGACCTCGCCTCTGGCGAACACAGCAACCGCCTCCAACGATCCAGCCACGAACTGCTGGCCACCATGGCCTGCCATCATTCGATGCGGGCCCACCGGATGCTTACGATTGACGAAATGAACGCGCTCCTGCGCCAAATGGAAAGTACTGATCGTTCGGCACAGTGCAACCACGGTCGTCCCACCTGGACCAGCGTCAGCCTTGCCGATCTGGACCGGCTGTTCCTGCGTGGACAGTAGGCGACGGTAAAGCAGGGTTTCGCGTATCCATGCTGACAGTGCCGCCTTTGACTGCGATCTGCCTGATGGGGCCGACAGCCAGTTGCAAAACGGAGTTCGCGGTGCGACTTGCCGAAGCCATGCCGATGGACATCGTCAGCGTGGACTCGGCGATGGTGTACCGGGGTATGGATATCGGCACCGCCAAGCCGGATAGCGCCACGCTGGCCTGTGCGCCGCATCGCTTGCTGGATATTCGCGATCCTGAGCAACGCTATTCAGCCGGTGAGTTCGTCCGCGACGCGTCGCATGAGATCGGCGCTATTCACGCAATGGGCCGGATACCGCTCCTGGTCGGCGGCACGATGATGTATTTTCGAGCGCTGACCCGCGGCATTGCACGGCTGCCTGCTGCGGACGAGACTTTGCGTTCGGCGATCGATGCCGAGGCCGCCGAGGTTGGCTGGGCCGCCATGCACCGGCAACTGGCGACAGTTGACCCCGCCGCAGCGGCGCGCATCAATCCGAACGACAGCCAGCGCATCCAGAGAGCGCTGGAGGTTTACCGGGCCAGTGGCAAGGCACTGTCCGATTGGCAGGAGGCACAGGCACTTGCCGTGACGCCGTCCCGCTACCTGAAGATTGCGCTGGTACCCGGCGATCGCGCCGTGTTGCACCAACGTATCGAACGACGCCTCGAGCGCATGCTGGACGAGGGATTTATCGAGGAGATCAAGCGCTTGCGACAGCGTCCGCTGCTGACGCTGAAGAGTCCGTCGATGCGCGCAGTCGGCTATCGCCAGTACTGGTCCTGCCTCGATGGAGCAATGGATCCGGTAGAGGCCAGGACGGCGGCACTGGCAGCGACCCGCCAGCTCGCCAAGCGACAAATGACCTGGCTACGCGCAGAGCCCCAATTACAGATTATCGACCCCCTTGAATCGAACTCATTTGCCACCATCTGGTCGATTATTGGTCGTGAACTGAACAAATATTGACGCTATGGCCGGAATGGGCCTGTGATAGACTTTTCGTTCGCTAGGGCGGACACGGCGATAGGGCACCCGGCGCCACCGGGCTACCGTGTTCACAATTGAGATTGCTTCGCTTCGAGCAACAACAAGAATAAGGAGACCCAAAATGGCAAAAGGGCAATCGTTGCAGGATCCCTTTCTTAACATTCTGCGCAAGGAAAAAGTACCTGTGTCCATTTACCTGGTCAACGGCATCAAGTTGCAAGGCCAGGTTGACTCTTTTGATCAATTTGTTGTGCTGCTGAAGAACAGTGTGAACCAGATGGTTTACAAACACGCGATCTCGACAGTGGTACCGGCGCGCAATGTGCGCTTGCCGTTACCGGAAGACGAAGCGGGAGCCAGTGACGACTGACAAGCAATTTACGCTGCACCCGGAGGTCCTGATTGTTTGAACGACCTCAGAGCGGTGAACGCGCCATTCTGGTTCATGCAGCACCCGGCGGAATGCCGGAAGTCACCGAACGGGAAGAGTTTGTCGAGCTGGCGACGTCTGCGGGCGCCGTCGTCGTCGACCAGCTGCTCAGTGCGCGCAAGAATCCGGATTCCCGCTACTTCATCGGCACCGGCAAACTCGATGAGTTACAGCAACGCATCGAGCAGCACGGGGCCGAACTGGTTATTTCCAGTGCCGCATTGACGCCTGCGCAGGAACGCAACCTGGAGCGGCGGCTGCAATGCCGTGTGCTGGATCGCAGCGGACTCATTCTCGATATCTTCGCGCAGCGCGCCAGGAGCTTCGAGGGCAAACTGCAGGTCGAGCTGGCGCAGTTGGGTCACCTGTCCACGCGGCTGGTGCGCGGCTGGACTCACCTGGAACGGCAAAAGGGCGGTATCGGCCTGCGCGGTCCCGGTGAAACGCAGCTCGAAACGGATCGCCGCTTGATCGGCAATCGCATTCGCCAGCTCAAAGAGCGTCTTGAACACGTCGACAGTCGCCGTGCCATGAATCGGCAGAACCGGGTGCGCGCGGAAATTCCAACTGTCGCCATTGTCGGCTACACGAACGCCGGCAAATCGACCCTGTTCAATGCGCTCACGGCAGCCGGCGTATACGTCAAGGACAAGCTGTTCGCGACGTTGGACCCGACAGTGCGCGGCCTGGAGCTACCGGACAAGAGTCGCATCATCCTTGCGGATACGGTTGGCTTTGTTCGCGACTTGCCCCACGAATTGATTGCCGCGTTTCGCTCGACCTTGCAGGAAGCGCGCGAGGCGGACCTGATCCTGCACCTGATCGACGCCAGCGATAGCAATCGCTGGCAGCGGGTGCGTCAGGTCAATGCGGTACTGCAGCAACTCGATGCGGCCGATGTCCCGCAAATCAGGGTGTACAATAAGATTGACCGGCTCGACGGCGAGGCGCGCCGCAGCAAGGCGCGACATGGAACGGCGCGTGCTGTCTGGATTTCGGCGGTTACCGGCGAAGGCCTGCCGCAATTGCTGGACACAATAAGCCAGCGCCTGCGGCGCGAGAAGGTCCACGGTATTATTCATTTGCATACCGGACAGGGCCGTCAGCGTGCGAGACTGTTCGATATGGGCGCCGTTACGCAGGAGTTTGTAGTCGACGGCGGCTGGATGCTGGAACTCGACATGGACGTGCGGGATTTCCACCGATTCATCAAGCGTGAGGACCTGCCGGCCGATATCCTGCAGCAGGAAAGCGGACCGAACGCGGTTCACGCAGTAACGCAATAACAGAGATGAGAATGGCCTGGAACGAACCTGGAAACGGCAAAGATCCCTGGAAGAAAGAGGGTGATGACACAAACGATCTGGACCGGATCGTGCAAAACTGGCAGCGCAAAATCAGCGCCATCCTGGGTGGCACATCGCGGCCGTCGGGCGGCTCCTCTGGTCCGTATGTGCTGATCGCCCTGGTACTCGTTGCCTGGGCCCTTACCGGCCTGTATCGGGTTGACGAAGCCGAGCGGGGTATCGTGCAGCGTTTCGGAGCCTACACGGCTACGTCTATGCCTGGCCTTCACTGGCACTGGCCGTATCCGATCGAGACTGTTGACATTGTGAACACGGCAGCGGTCGCCAATTACTCGTTTCGCACGGAGATACTGACCGCCGACGAAGCGTATGTCTTTATTCAGATGGTTGTGCAGTATCGGCGCGTAGACCCGGTCAAGTTCAGTTTCGAAGTTGTCGATCCCGAGATTACGCTGCAGGATGTAACCGAAAGCGCACTGCGCGAAGTTGTCGGCACCAGTTCACTTGAGGTTCTGGTGACAGCGCGGCGCGACGAGATTGCACCGCGTACCCAGGAAATCCTGCAAACGACGCTCGACACTTATAATTCAGGCATCCAGGTCACGTCGATCAGCCTTGAGACCCTCGACTATCCCCAGGCGGTTCAGGAAGCGGTGGACGATACGCAGCGAGCGCGTAATGACCGGGACCGCTTCATCCTTGAGGCAGATACCTACGCCCAGGACCTGGTACCCCGGGCTCGCGGTCAGGCAGCTCGCATTCTGCAGGACGCCGAGGCCTACCGCGACCGTGTCATCGCTGCTGCAGAAGGTGAAGCAGCGCGCTTCGAGTCGGTCCTGACGGAGTATCAACAGGCACCGCGCGTTACGCGCGAACGGCTATACATCGAGGCCTTGCAGGACGTGTACAGTCGGTCGAACAAAGTTCTGATCGATGCCGAAGGCAGCGGCAATCTCCTGTACCTGCCGATCGACAAGCTGATCGGTGGTTCGGGACGCAGCAACCTCGTGCCCGATCCCGCCATGCCGCAAGATTCGCCGAATGCGATGGAGAGTAGCCGCAGCAGGTTTGAAGAGGAAGCGCAGCGCAATCGGAGGACCCGTCAATGAACAACGTACGATTTGCGGCCCTCGTGCTTGCCGGATTGGTTCTTGTTGGATTGGGACTGTCCGCCTTTACCGTCAACGAGCGCGAACTCGCGATCAAGCTGCAGGTCGGCCAGGTCGTGCAACCCAATTATGACCCAGGTCTGCATTTCAAGATTCCTGTCATCCAGAACGTGCGCAAGTTTCCGAAACGGATTCTCACTATCAGCGACCGGCCGGAGCGTATTTTCACTGCCGAGCGCCTCGCACTGCAGGTCGACTTCTTCGTCAAGTGGCGCATCGTTGATGCGGTTCAGTTCTATACGTCCACCGGCGGTTCGTTGACAATTGCCAATGACCGCCTGGCGGAAATCGTCAAGAACGCCATCGTCACCGAGTTTGGCAAACGAACCGTTCAGGAGGCGATCTCGGTCGAGCGCGCGGAGTTGATGCGTGACATGCTCGCGTTCGCGTCTGTTACGGCCAAGGGACTCGGGGTTGACCTGATCGACGTACGAGTCAAGCAGGTCGAATTTCCCGACGACGTACGCAATTCCGTATACCAGCAGATGCGTGAGGAGCGGGCACGCGTGGCTGCCGAGCGCCGTGCCGAGGGCCGCGAGATTGCTGAAGAGCGGATGGCACGGGCCGACAGGGACAGAACCGTCATTCTTGCCGACGCGAATCGCGAGAGCCAGATGATTCGCGGTAACGGTGATGCGACCGCTACTGAAATTTATGCGACCGCCTTCAACAGGGACCCGGAGTTCTATGCTTTTTATCGCAGCATCAATGCGTACCGGGAATCCATGGGCAGGTCGGGCGACATCCTGGTGATCGATCCGAACAACGAGTTCTTTCGCTACCTCAACCAATCAAGCGGTGACAGGTAGCCGCCCGTTGCTGTTCTGTCTCGACGCTATCGCAGACGGTTTAACTTTCGCCAGTCCGGTATAAAGACTGCCATGTTGCAGGATATCCTGACGGCGTTCGCCCTGTACCTGATCATCGAGGGAATGATTCCGTTCGTCGGGCCAGCCCGTTTCCGGCGCACCGTCGAACAGATTTCGAAGCTGAACGACAACAACCTGCGCATCGCAGGCCTGGTGGCAATGGCGGCCGGGCTGTTGCTGCTGTTCATAGTCCGGGCCTGACCGCGGCCTGGCGGCAAGCGGTTAATTGTCAACGGACCCTGGTAACGGGAATTCGCACATGGGAAGAAACGTAGTTGTCGTCGGAACACAGTGGGGCGACGAGGGCAAGGGCAAGATTGTCGATCTGCTGACCGACAAGGCCACTGCCGTAGTGCGTTTTCAGGGCGGTCATAACGCCGGGCACACCCTGGTAATCGGCGGCAAGAAGACGGTACTACACCTGATCCCGTCCGGGATTCTCAGAGACGGCGTGAGTTGCCTGATCGGCAACGGTGTGGTGCTCTCGCTTGAGGCGTTGATCAGCGAGGCCGAAGCCCTGACCAAAAACGGCGTCCCCGTTTTCGAGCGCCTCAAAGTCAGCCCCGGTTGTCCGCTGATCCTGCCGTCGCACGTCGCGCTGGATGTCGCGCGGGAGAAAGCGAGGGGCGCGGCGGCGATCGGCACCACGGGACGTGGAATCGGTCCCGCGTATGAGGACAAGGTCTCGCGCAGGGCGTTACGCGTATCCGATTTATTCGTGCGTGAGAAGTTTGCGGCCAAACTTGGCGAAGTTCTGGACTTTCACAATTTCCTCCTGCGCAATTATTTCCGCTCCGAACCGGTCGACTTCGCACGCACGCTGGACGCGGCCATGAAGTTGGCTGAACTGATTGCTCCCATCACTGCAGATATCACGCAAATATTGCAGGAAATGATGCTTGCTGACCGCAGTGTTCTGTTCGAGGGCGCACAAGGCACCTTTCTCGACATCGATCATGGCACCTATCCGTACGTGACATCGTCGAATACGGTAGCGGCAGCAGCAAGTATCGGCACGGGCGTTGGTCCACGCGATCTGCACTACATTCTTGGAATCGTCAAAGCCTATACGACGCGCGTCGGTGCCGGCCCGTTTCCTACCGAGCTATTTGACGACCAGGGCGAGCACCTGGCGACCGTTGGCGCAGAATTCGGGGCCACAACCGGGCGTCCGCGACGCTGCGGCTGGTTCGATGCAGTGGCATTGCGCCGCTCGATCGTCAACAGCAGCGTCTCAGGACTTTGCGTCACCAAACTGGACGTCCTGGACGGGCTTGAAACCATCAAGATCTGCATTGGCTATGCGATCGATGGCGAGCCGATTTCCGGATTGCCGATATTGATTGATCGCTTTGCCGACTGCCAGCCGATCTACGAGGATCGTCCGGGCTGGACGGAATCGACGGTTGGTATTACGCGCTTCGAAGAATTACCGTCTAACGCGCGCAGCTATCTGGCACGCATCGAGGAGCTGGCCGGCGTGCCGCTCGACATCATTTCGACCGGGCCCGATCGCGAACAGACTATCGTGAAACGCCACCCGTTCGAGTAGACCTCGGCCGCATAGCAGCGGCCAGCAAACACAGCAACAGCAGCCAGCCGGCCGCTCCGCCGCCTGAACTACCGCTATTCGAGCTGCCTTCGCGCGTCACCGTAACGGTGACGGTGGCGGAGTCACTAAGCCCCGACGGGTCGGTCACGGTCAGGCGAAACTGCAACATCGTGTCAGACGTCACCGACGGCGCCGTGAAGGTTGCAGTCGCCGCATTGGCGTTGTTCAGAGTTACGTTCGGTCCGCCGATCTGCAGCCACTGGAACTCCAGCGTGTCACCGTCGCTGTCAGTCGATTGCGTGCCGTTCAGCGTGACGACGGTGTTAGCAGTGACGACCTGGCTGCTTCCGGCGATCGCGTTTGGGGCCGTATTGCTGCCGCGACCGTCGGCGATGGTCACACGAACTGACGAACTGCCGCTTATGGTTGCGCCGCTCGCGTTGCTTAATTCCAGATCGAAGAACTCCGTGCCTTCATTGATGCCGTCATCGACGATACGGAACAGGAGGTTCTTCGGCGCGGCGTCCCCGTCGTTCCACGACACGCTGCCGCTCGCGGGTCCGTCATAGTCGCTGCCTGCGGCGGCCGTACCTCCCGTTACCGCGAAGTCAACGCTCACTGCTCCCACGGCGCTTCCGGTGCGCTGCAGGACAACGACCGCGGTTGCAAAACCACGCTCGGCTATTTCAATCGCGTCGCTGAAAAACCGGATCTGCGACGTGGAACCCGGATCGCTTACGTACACGCTTGCGACACTCTGCTCGCCCAGCGTTGCGCCGCCTTGCGGATTGACAAGCCGAACTATCAAGTGTTCGAGACTTTCACTGATGCCGTCGTTGACCAGGGGCACCGATACGACCTGGTTGCCGGACACACCGTTACCCCAGGCCAGGCGTTCGGTAACGGCCTGGATATCGTCGCTGCTCGTCGTGGCATGCAATACCTCGACATCCACGCTGATATCGGCGGCCGTCCCGCCGCTGCGTTGCACCGCAAGTTGCACGGTCTGTCCCTCGGTTCCGCCCGCCGATGGCGAAACAAAAGACAGTTTCCCCTGCGGCACGTCGAGGCTGCGATCGCGGGCGAGGTAAAGTCCTGTATCGATATCGCTGATCGCGACGGTTCCCTTCGAAAGGTAGGGGTAAACACCCCACGCGCCGACGAAACTGGTGCTGTTGCTGAACGGGTAGGTATCGAGCTGTCCCACGGCCTCCGGGGCAATCGGATCCGAAATGTCCAGGATGGTCAGGCCGCGACTGTAATTGGAAATGTAGTAGCGGTTACCGCGCACGAAACCGTTGTGATCGATCGCGCGTGTTGGACCGGTCCATGACCCGACCTCTTCAGGTGCTGCAAGATTGGCGAGCGAGAAGACGCGCACTGTCGTTTGCAGCCCGCGCTGTTGTTCATCGAGTTCATCGTGAACGAACAGGTGCCGGCGGTCTTCGGCAACCCAGCCCGAGTGTACATAGCTTGCGTTGTTGTACGGTGTGCGACTGAGGCGCGACGGCTGTGCGGCGTTGGTCACATCCCATATATCAACCGTAGTTTCATTGAAATCAAACATTACCTCGCAGTACGACGTGCCGTTCACACACTGTGTATCCTTGCGGCTATCGGTAATGATCATGGATGCCGCATCGTGCATGTAGTCCGGCGACGAGGCGCCGCCGACAAAGGTCGGCGACGCAGGATTCGCCAGCGAGTAGGCGCGATATCGCCCGCTGCCGAGATTCGAGCCGGCAATAATCAATGTCGGCGCTGCCTCTGACAGAGCGATACCGGTGCGGTAGTCGGTGTTTGTGGCATAGACATTGTGGGCACTGAAAAAATCGCCGGCATAACCGGTACGGCGGACACTGTGCGGCAAGTCGGTCATATCGATGACGAACAGGCCGTCGCTGGACCCGTCTGTCGTGACGTAGGCGTACGCCATCCAGCGACTCTCGCTGGAATCGAAGTACTGGTATACCTTTATATCGCGCCAGGACGCGCGCTGCCCATCGATGAAAGCGACCTCGACAGGATCCGACGGATCGGTGACATCGATCACAGCGGTGCCGATGTTGTAAGCGACGATTGCGTATTCACGATCGGTATTCAGGTCGACGAAGCCCCAGACATCGGTGGCCGAGGAGGGTGGGGTACTGAGATCGGCAAACGAGAAATGCGCGAGCAGGTCAACGGCGTCACACTCGAGTTCTCCGGCCATGCCAGCAACACAGGGACTCGGAGTTGCACCGGATTTTAATCTCTGATGCAGGCTGAGGAGTTTCTCGGCTTCTGCGGTTGTCGGACCATCGATATTCTTGCGATCGGCAATGACGTGCAAGCCGCGATCACGCAACAAATCGCGATACTCGACCGGAACACCGGTGAGGATGGCGACACCTTCGGCTGACCCGCGAAACTCCTTGCCTGGCTCCACGCCGCCAACCACGTCAATCATGCCGCTGACGATATGGAACAGGTCTCCGGTATCGGCCACGTCGTAAGTACCGGGCGCCAATTGCACGCGTGAGCCTTTGCCGGCCACCGCCAGCGCATAGCCCAGCGTTCGGCAGGGCTGCTGCGGCTCCAGGCAGCGATCGCGGTCGGTGCCGGTCTCGGCGACGTACAAGGTTTCGTCCGCACCGCTATGCGCGTGCAGCGCATTTGCGGTCAGCATCGCGCATAAAATAAGCAACGGTGCTCGCCAGCGTGCCTGACCGGACACCCGACCGGCAACGCAATTGGACATAAGGAAACCGCAACAACGCATGATGGGACAATTGTACCGTGGGCCTGTGCGAGTCGATATGACCCGAAGCAGCGGCAGAGGTTGCAAGGCAGGCCCAATCCCGGCTCAATGGGCTGCGTTTCTTCGGAGTACAGGAACGTCTTGACTACCAATCGATCGATGCGCGCCGGACCGTTGCGTTTCAAAGCCGGGGCGGGCGCTTATCAGGATATTCGCAAGCGCGGCTTCTCAGCGGAGCGCATCGGCACGATTGCCGGTGCATCGGGAGGTCCCAAGTGGCTGGTGCTGAGCCAGTTGGACCGCGTCATCGTCGAGCGCATCCTGCCGCGCCTTGCCGGCCCGGTGCACCTCGTGGGATCCTCCATCGGCGCCTGGCGTTTCGCCTGTTATGCGCAAGCGGATCCGATGGCAGCCATCAATCGTTTCGAACACGCGTACGTCGAGCAGAGCTACAGTGCGCGACCCGATGCAATCGAGATTACGCACAAGACCCGAGAGATCCTTGGCGAAGTGCTCGGTGAGCAAGGGCCGACCGAGATACTCAATCATGCGCAATTGCGTTCGCACATTCTGACGGTTCGCAGCCGTTACCTGACCATGAGCGAACGGCGCGCCGTTCTTGCATCCGGCCTGTTGCTTGCGGCCGTTGCCAATGCCGTCAGCCGTCGTTCACTGGGTGCATTCTTTGCACGCGGCCTGTTCTATGATCCGCGTGACTTGCCACCTTTCTACAATGCAACCGGGTTTCCGCTGGAGCGGATCGCACTGACCGAGCACAATCTGGCCGATGCGGTTGCTGCGTCAGGCTCGATTCCCATGGTTTTGACCGGAGTTCAAAATATTCGCGGCGCGCCGCCAGGCGTCTACCGTGACGGCGGCGTTATTGACTATCACCTTGATCTGCCGCTTGGCGAACCCGATCGTTTGACCCTGTTCCCGCACTTTTTCGAACAGCTTACGCCGGGCTGGTTCGACAAGCGCCTGCGCTGGCGCAAACACAACCGGATGCATCTCGACCGCACCGTACTGGTTTATCCGTCGGCCGGGTTCATCGCCCGTTTGCCCGGAGGCAAGATTCCGGACCGCTCGGATTTCATGCGCATGACACCGTCCCGGCGCGTCGCTGCCTGGCGCTCGGTGATCGATTCCTGCCACTCACTGGCCGAAGATCTCAACGACGTGCTGGACCATGATCGGCTCGCCGCCCGCCTGGAGCCGCTGTGACAGTTATTCTGCCATGAGTTCATCGGCTTCCGGCGAAGGATCCTATCCCGAACTTACCTGGGTTGCGGTGATTGTCGGCTGGTTTCTCGGCGTCATCATCGCCATATCAATCAGCTATGCGGCACTGATACTCGGCTTTTCCATCGAGGGCTCGGAACTGGCGGCCATTCTGGGTTTCGGCATACTGCGCGGCGTTCTCCGGCGCAAGAGCATCATCGAAAACAACATCGTACAGACGATTGCCAGCGGCGTGAACGGAGCGGCCTCGGGCATGATGTTCTCGGTCCCGGCGATTTTCATTCTCGGTTACGGGGATCGCTTTGATCCGGTTATTCTCACCTTCGGCTGCATTGCCGGTGCCTTCCTTGGCATTGCGTTCATTATTCCACTGCGCAAACACATGATCGATTTCGAACGGCTCACCTATCCAGGTGGCGTAGCCGTTGCCACCATCCTCAAATCGCCAGGTGCCGGTGTACAGAAGGCGCTAATCCTGCTTGGCGCAGGGATTGTGAGCGCGCTGGCGCAAGTGATTAGCCAGCAAACGGGCGTATCCAGCTGGAACCTCGGCGCGATCCTCGGCCTGCCTGCCTATATGAACGGCATCTGGTACCTGTCGCTGCTGACCATCGGGATCGGCTTCATTGCGGGCAGGGGCGGTATTGCTTTCATTATCGGCGGCTTCGTGGCGTACTGGTTCCTGTCGCCGATGCTGGCCGCGAGCGGACGATTGCCGTTGGACGAAGCCGGCGCGGTCATCAGCAATCCAGGGCACTTGCGGTCACTGCTCTATCTGCCTCTCGGCATCGGCATGCTGATCGGCGGAGCAATCATGGGTGTCGCCGTCGCTTTGCCGTTGATTACCAGCACTATTCGCTCAATGCAGAAGGCATCCAGCGTATCGTCTGCTACAGCCGCCGACGAAATGCCGATTCGCATGCTGTACTTCGCCGTCATCGGCGCCGTAATCGTTCTCTGCGTGATTGCCGTGAACTCGGTCGAGTCGGTTGGCTGGGGACGCGGCATTGCCATGGCGCTCCTCGGCACCGTGTGGATCTGGATGTCCGGCATTATTCTTTCGGAAGCCATCGGCCGTACGAACTGGTCACCGCTCTCAGGCATGACACTCATCGGCGTTACCTTGCTGATCATCCTGACGCATGGCATGGAACGTGGCGACTCCGTGGTCGCAGCAATCATGGTCGGCGCTGCAACCTGTGTCGCCATGTCGCAGGCAACGGATCTGATGCTGGACCTGAAGACCGGCTACCTGGTAGGTGCGACGCCGCGCATGCAGCAACTAGGACAATTCATCGGTGCGTGGCTCGGTCCGATCGTTGTCATCGGGGTTATCATGGTGCTACACGAAGCATTCACGCTCGGTTCCGAACGATTGCCGGCTCCCCAGGGCCAGGCCCTGGCGAGCATGATCGAGGGAATACTCGGCGGCAACGTACCGGTCGAAAAATACACGGCCGGCGCCATACTAGGCGGCATGCTGTCGGCTGTCGTCGGCGGTCTGGGCATCACGGTAGGACTCGGTTTTTACCTGCCGTTCAGCATCGTATTGACCTATTCGCTGGGAACGCTCGGCAGGGAACTTGCGGACCGCTACAAGGGCCAGTCCTGGAGCGAGGGTGTCGGCATCCCTGTCGCCGCCGGGTTAATCGTCGGCGAAGCGCTGGTTGGCGTCGGCTATGCGCTGAACATCGTCGTATCAAGCGGGTGATCGGGAGCAGCAGATGAATGGCACCGGATTCCTGTTACTCATCGGCGGCTTCCTGGTTGCGGCTTTTGCGACCGCGCTGGACGCCGACACCGTCAATTGGACCTTGTTCATTCCCGCGGCGCTGATCGGGTGCTTCGGCGTATTCCTGATCAAGCGCCAGTCGGCAGGCGCTGCGCGTTCTGCAGAAGTTCTTGCCGCGAACCGCAGCGAACTGCATGAGTCGCTCGACAATATCGTCCGGGAACTGGAAGCAATGTCGGCAGCCATCGATCTTCCGGTTGAAGATTTGCGACTTGAGATCGACAGACGCCTGCGCGACGACTTGCGCCGTTTTGCCGCCGCCCGCGAAAGTATTGTGCACATTTTCGGTTTGCAATCGTATGCGGACGTTATGAGCGACTTTGCGGCGGGTGAACGCTACGTGAACCGCGTCTGGTCGGCATCGGCCGATGGATACGGTGAAGAGGCACGGCGTTACCTGCAGCGCGCCGCAGGCCGCTTTCATGCAGCTCGTGAGCGACTTTACAATGCTGTGGCCGCGACGCAATAACGAACGTCCAGTTGTCCGCAACGGGTGTAGAGTAGTGCCATGAAGCGAACGGGGATGTCGGTCGAGCGGAATGGGGGCGAAAGCGAAGTGCGGCCGCCGTCGTGGCTCCTTGCGCTGGTGGAAGCGCCGCGTGTGCTTTCCGAGGCGTCGTCGTTGTTGCCAGCGCGCGGCCTGTTGCGCAGCTTGCCACCCGGTGACGGACACGCTGTTATGACCTTGCCGGGATTTCTCGCCTCCGACCGCTCGATGCGTCTCCTGCGCGGGTACCTGCGCCATTGGGGCTACGCGGCGCATCCCTGGTCACTCGGCCGGAATCTCGGGCTGTCGCGGGAGAGGGATATCGAGCGCCTGCTGGACGACCGCCTGCGCGCGATTCATGCCGGGTCCGGTGGCAAGGTTTCGCTGGTCGGCTGGAGTCTCGGTGGCTTGTTCGCGCGCGAGATGGCACGTCGCAACACGGAACTTGTTCGCACAGTGATAACCCTGGGCAGTCCGTTCGGCAATCCTCGCGCCACCAACGCCTGGCGCTTGTATGAAGTCATGACCGGTACACGTCTCGACGACGACGCAATCCGGCAGCGCGTCGGCGCATTGCGAGAACCTGTTCCCGGGGTTCCGGTGTCCGCCATCTACAGCCACAGCGATGCGATCGTTTCTGCTTCGATCGCCCGACTGCCGCCCGGCGATCAGGTCGAGAATATCGGGATCAGCACCAGCCACTTCGGCATGGGGTTTAATCCTGCAGTCTTGTATGCGATCGCGGATCGCTTGCGCCAACCGCCCGGGCAATGGCGGCCATTCGAGATTCGTGGCCTGGGCCGCCTTTTTTACTGTTAAGCGCCGGGAGACGAGAAGCGTATGCAGCAGCTGTCAGGACTGGATTCGTCTTTTCTCTATCTCGAAACCGGCACCACGCCGATGCATATCGGCAGCCTTGCAATCTACGACCAGAGTACCGCGCCGGGCGGTCACGTTACGTTCAAGGAGATATTGCAATTTTTTGCATTGCGGTTGCATAAGGCACGTATGTTTCGACAGCGCCTGGTGCGCGTTCCGCTAAGCCTCGATCATCCTTACTGGATCGAGGACCCGGATTTCGACCTCGAATTCCACGTGCGCCACATCGCGCTGCCGAAGCCCGGTGACTGGCGCCAGCTCTGCATCCAGGCGGCGCGCCTGCATGCCCGGCCCCTGGACCTCAACCGCCCTCTGTGGGAAGCCTATGTGATTGAAGGCCTGGATAACGTCGCTGGCGTGCCGGCAGGCAGTTTTGCGCTGGTCACCAAGGTGCATCACGCCGCCATTGATGGTGTTTCCGGCGCCGAGATGGCCGCGGCAATCCACGATCTCGCCCCGGATGCCGCGGTCGTGCCGCCCACGGCTGGGTGGGCCCCGGATCGCTTGCCGGCCGGCATCGAATTGCTCTCACGGAGCGCGCTGCGCAGTGCCGGAATGCCGCTGAAGTTCGGCAGACTCCTGCTGCGCTCCGCGCCGGCACTGGCAAAGGTAGTTGCAGGCGTTGCGACTCGCCAACTGCGCATACCGGTGCAGGTACCGCGGACACGTTTCAATGGCACAGTATCGGCACACCGCGTGTTCGATGGCAGGGCGTTCAAGCTCGACGAGTTCAAAGCCATCAAGAATGCGCAACCGGGCACCACCGTCAACGACGTCGTAGTCAGCATTTGTGGCGGCGCATTACGCAATTACCTGAGGGCCAAGGGCGAATTGCCGCCGCAATCCCTGGTGGCGATGGCCCCGATGTCAGTGCGGCCCGAAGCAGCACGCAGCAACGCCGGCAACCTCGTGAGTGCCATGGCGCTGCCGGTGCGCAGTGACATCGGCGACCCGGTTGAGCGCCTTATTGCCGTGAGTATGGAAAGTGTGCAGGCGAAGAAACTCGCTTACACGATGGGACCGAACCTCACGGCGGATCTTGCCGAGTTCCTGCCTTCGACACTTGCAAACTTCCTGGCACGCAGCTATGCCGCAGCGCGAACGGCCGATCACGTGCCGCCGCTGTTCAATACAGTCATAACCAATGTACCCGGCATCAATGCGCCGCTTTACTCGATGGGATCACGGATGGTCGCCAGTTACGGACTTGGCCCGATCGTGCATGGACTGGGTCTTTTTCAGCCCGTTCTCAGTTACAACAATACGATTACGATCAGCGCGATCGCCGATCGGGACATGATGCCGGATCCGGCATTTTACTGTGCCTGCCTGCAGGCTTCCTTCGACGAGCTGCGGGAGGCGACGGCCGCGCGCGCAAAGCCATCACGCAAAAAGAAGTCTGCGAAGGACAAGGTTGCCGCGGATCGAGCAAACGGGCGTGGCGGGAAAGTCACTGGAACCACTGCCGCCCGTTAATTGTGAGTTCGGTCACGGCACCCGGAAGCGCCCCGCTGCTACGGTGGTGCAGGTCGACTGAGACTTTCCAGCGAAACGTTCCAGCCAGTCCCGCGCAGGCGATTGCGGCGCTGGCCGAGCGGGGAGCCGATGATGAGGCAGAGGATCTTTACCCTGGCAGGTCTGGCCGTACTGCTGGGCACAGCTGGGTGTGCAGGCATGAGCGCCGATGAATGCGCTGTCAGTGACTGGCACATGATCGGTTTTGAAGACGGTGCGCGCGGTTATACGGCAGATCGCCTCGGAGAGCACCGGAAGGCCTGCTCAAAGCACGGAGTCGTGCCGGAATTTTCAGCCTATCGGGCGGGACACGCCGAAGGCCTACGCGACTACTGCCAGCCGTCGCGCGGTTTCAATATTGGTGCCAGCGGCGGTCGCTATAACGGCATATGTTCCGCCAACCGGGAGGCGGAATTCCTGGACGCCTACAATTCCGGATATCACCTGTACAACCTGCGCAGCCGGGTGAATGCAGCCGGCGCGCAGATAAGCTCCAAAGAGGGTGAACTCGAACGAACGCGGCAGGAAATTCGCCGCACGGAAGAAGCCTTGATCAGCCGCGATACCCTGATCGAAGATCGCGTACTGTTACTCGCGGACCTCAAGGAACTGTCAGCGCGGACCGGCCAGCTTGAATCCGAAATTTACCTGCTGATCGAAGACCGGGCACGCCACGAGCAGCAGTTGACGTCGTACCAGGCCGTACTGGCTGACTCCGGTTACTGACACACCGGTAACTGATATGGCGAGTCGCCGGTTTGGTTGCCGGCTGCAAGTCCCGCTGGACGGTCAGGAGTCCGGTGTCTCGCGCCGCCGATCACTCGCACCGCGCTGCTCCTGACGGAACACGCCGGTGTCCCGGCTGAGGCTTGACGGGTACGGCGATCGGCGCTCCTCGCCGCTGCGCCGGTCCGCATGGTGTACGAACCTGCACTGACAAGCGTCGACGTCGCAGCCTTTCAGCGGGATCATCGGCGCGGCATCGGACAGGAAGCGCTCGCCGTGCAACGCGCGGGCGGCGTCACAGGCGATCAATCCGGTACGAATCGACACCGCGTGGAATTTCGAGGTTGTGGCCAGGAGATCCACAGGCTTGCTGGGCGAACTCTTGGTGCCGTTTGCGCCGGACTGCCTGCCCCGGTAAATCACGAAAACCGCGATAGCCAGGACCAGGAGACCAATTATCAGATACATATGAGCATCCGCCGGTTAGCTTGAGGATTCGAAGCCACCACTTTAAACATCCGGGCCAGAATTATCATCTCCGCTCAGGATACGGCGAAACCGCGCCAGTAGCTGTGGCAGAGTGCGCCCTCGACGCCACCGACCCGGCGAGTGTGAAAATGGACATCTGGCTGGCGCCGCCGTGAACAGGATCCTGGCCGCCGAGGTCCGACCACTTAACCCGGTAGCCGTTACGTATCGCCACCCCTTGCGCCCAACGCCGAAATTTCGGCCGTCCCCATTCAAAGCGGTGATCGGGATGCCGAAAACTGCCGGGGGGCAAGCCCAGCAGTGCGTTGTAGTCGGCATTCGGGGTGGTGATGATAACGGTCGCTGGCTGCATTGTGCCGAACACGGACCGTTCGAGAACCGACAGCAGGCCCGGATCTATATGTTCGATCGTTTCCAGCAGGATCGCGCAGTCATAGCCGCGCAATGTGTCACCGGCTTCGGTCATCGATGTGTGCAGGAGTTCGACCTCAGCGACACTATGCGCTGACAAGGTATCGAGGCGATTGCGCAAACTGAGCAGCGCATCCCGCGACAGATCGATGCCAACAATCTTCCTGATTTGCGGCTCGATCACAAGCTGAAAGAGCAGGTCGCCATCGCCGCAGCCGAGATCGAGTACTGTCCTCGCGCCGCACGCCAGCACCGCGGAACGCACGGCGTCAAGGCGCTGTTCGTGAAGCTGCGTGGTCATTTCCGGTGCAGAGTGATGTGCAGCAGGGTCTTAAGATATGGTGCCGAGAAGAGGACTTGAACCTCCACGGGGTTTCCCCCACTGGCACCTGAAGCCAGCGCGTCTACCAATTCCGCCACCTCGGCCAGGCCGTACCGCGTACAATTGCGGTCCTTGCGGGTGGCGCACTGTACTCAAACGTCACTGACACTGTCAATTCGACCGGCCTGACCGGCTAAGTGAACATCTTGAAAAAACCAGATAAATCAAAATCAGGGACGGCGAAACGCCGTCGCTACAAACATCCCGTCCCGGGGCGTAACGAGTTACTGCAGTTCTTGCGCGACGCCGGCCAGCCGCTGGTGCTGGACAAGATCATGCAGGGATTTGAGCTTAAGGAGCAACGTGCACAGGCCGCGCTCATCGAGACGCTCGGCCGTATGGTGCGGGCAGGCCAGATCATCGAGAACCGGCGTCACGAATACTGCCTTGCCGAGAAACTCGAACTCGTCACCGGTGTTGTCAGCGCTCATCGAGACGGATTCGGGTTCGTTCTTCGCGGCGACGGCGATCAGGACGTTTACCTTTCCGCACGAGAAATGCGTTCGCTGATCGACGGCGACCGGGTGGCCGTCAAAGTCTCGGGAAAAGATTTTCGCGGCCGTCCGGAAGGGCGGCTGGTGGAAATACTCGAACGCGGCACGCAGGATATTGCCGGCCAGTTCATTCGCGAACGCGGCATCGGTATTGTGATTCCGGACAACCCGAAGATTTCGCACCGGGTACTGATTCCGCAAGGCGAGTCCGGCTCCGCGCAGCCGGGGCAGATCGTCGTGGCGGAAATTCTCGACTACCCGACCGATGCCGAGCAGGCAACCGGCCGAATCATTCGTGTCATCGGCGAACCTTCGCAACAGGGCATCGCAACCGATATCGCGATTCACGCCTACGGAATTCCGGAAACCTGGCCGGCCGCCGTCGAGAATGAAACTCGCAAGTTCGGCAAATCCGTGCCGACAGCCGACAAAAAGGGACGGGCCGATTTTCGCGATCTGCCCCTCGCGACGATCGATGGCGCGGATGCACGGGATTTCGATGATGCTGTCTATTGCGAGCCGACGTCGAAAGGCTGGCGGCTGGTGGTTGCCATAGCGGACGTCGCTCACTATGTCGAAGTCGGCACTGATCTGGACCGGGAGGCTTTACGACGCGGTACGTCCGTTTATTTTCCAAACCGCGTTGTGCCAATGCTGCCTGAGGTTTTGTCGAACGAATTGTGTTCGCTCAAGCCTGATGTCGATCGACTCTGCATGGTTTGTGACATGCAAATTGATTCGGCTGGCAAGGTGACGCGATCGCGATTCGAAAATGGTTTGATGCGTTCGGCGGCGCGTCTTACCTACAGCCAGGTAGCTGATTTCCTGACCACACAGGATCGTGCGTCGATCCCGCAGGCTGTGCAGGCGAGCCTGACGCATCTGCACGCGCTGTATAAAGCGCTGGCCGAAGCGCGGCAACGTCGCGGTGCCGTCGAGCTCGACATTCCGCAAACACGAATCGAACTCGACAGTTCGGGTGCGGTAAAGCGCATTTTATCGGTGCCCCGAAACGATGCGCATCGGCTGATCGAGGAATGCATGATCGCTGCCAACGTTCAGGCAGGCAGCTTTCTCAAGAAGCATCGAATTCCAGGCCTTTACCGTGTGCATGCACGCCCGGATCCGGATCGCTTCGCGGATCTGCGGCAGTTTCTGACGACACTCGGATTGAAGGTGCCACATCCTGATCATGTAGAACCGCGACACTTCAATCGACTGTTGCAACAAGTTGCAGACCGCCCGGACGCCCAAACCATTTCGGTGGCGATGCTGCGTTCCATGATGCATGCAGAGTACACACCGAAAAATATCGGCCATTTCGGACTTGCATTGGAGACATACGCGCATTTCACCTCACCGATCCGGCGCTATCCGGATCTGCTGGTGCATCGCGCCATACGGCATATTGTCGGCGGCGGCAACGCGGGCAGTTATCGTTACGCACCTGGCGATATGGAACGTCTTGGCGCAATTTGTTCTGCGCATGAGCGGCGCGCCGAGGAAGCGACGCGAGATGTCGAATCTCGCCTCAAGTGTCAGTTCATGCAGGACAAGGTGGGCGGTGAGTACGACGGCATAGTCACAGGCGTCACCAACTTCGGCGTCTTCGTCCAACTTCTCGATCCGCAGGTCGACGGCCTGGTGCATGTCACCAGCCTGGAGAACGATTACTATCATTTCGACGCCGGCGCGCTGGCGCTGGTGGGAGAACGTACTGGTAAACGCTATACGCTCGGCGATCGATTGCGCGTGGTAGTAGCGCGCGTCGACCTCGACAGCCGGCGCATCGATTTCCGCCTGAGCGGCGCCGAGGGAGAGGCATCCGTCTCGAGTCGGCGCCGCAGCGAGTCG
>CAYVLL010000012.1:0-26477 GCA_964452235.1 uncultured Woeseiaceae bacterium | reverse complement strand
CGTGGTATGCCGAGAATTTCCCGAACGCGTCGCCCTGGAACACCAGGTTGCCGGCGGTAGCCAGCACACCGCCATTGAACGGCAACTCGTGAGCCACGGTCCAGCGCGCCTGTTGTAACACGGGATCGTAAGCGACGAGTTTGCCGGGGTCGAACGGCTTGCCGTCCAGCTCCGTCACCATGACGAGCGTGTCGCTGAATTCACCGTCGCCTTCGTAAGTCACGTCGCTGGGGATGTCGATAACCGGTATGTAGAGAAGGCCGGTTCGAGGACTGAACGCCATCGGATTCCAGCTGTGTGCACCCCACATGTTCGGCCATACTCGTACTTTCGATCCCGGTTCGTGGCGCCAATACTCTGCCTGTGGATCCATTACCGGGCGGCCGGTTTCCAGATTGACTCCCGAAGCCCACGTGACCCTGGCGTACTTGTCGGCGGCCAGCAGCTCTCCTGTCTTGCGATCCAGCACGTACTGGAAACCGTTCTTCGGTGCGATCAAAAGCGTTTCCCGTGTCCTGCCATCGAACACCAGGTCAGCCAGAGTGATGTTCATGGTGGCGTTGTATTCCCAGCTGTCCTGCGGGACGGTCTGGTAGTGCCAGACATACTCGCCCGTGTTCGCGTTAATCGCGAGTACCGACGAAGTAAACAGCGAGTCGCCGTTTGCCGGATTGCGAATTTCGTGAACGTACGGGAGGGCGCCGGCGGTTCCAAAATACAACAAACCGGTATCCGGATCGTAGGTCATTTCGTTCCAGTTGCTGCCACCACCGCCATACGTATCAAGCGCGTCACCCGACCAGGTCTCGGCGGCCATTTTCATGGCGGGCGAAGTGTTCTCGGCCGCATCGGCACTTGGGACCGTGTAAAAGCGCCACAGGAAGTCGCCGGAAACGGAATCGTAGGCACTTACATATCCACGATTCTTCTTTCCCGATTCAGAACCGGCGTTGCCGACGAAGACCTTGCCACCCCCGTAATAGGGCGAGTCCGATATCGCGTAGCCCATACTGGTGTCACAGGTCGTACGACTCCAGTTTTCCTTTCCACTGTCGGCATCGAGAGCAATCAAGCGGCAATCGGCAGTAGCCACGAACACCTTGCCGTCGCCTGCAGCGACACCACGATTGGCGCGCGCGACCCACGAGAGAGTGCTGTCACCGCCAAGTACGTTCCTGACGCCAGGGTCATAGCTCCATAAAATTTGTCCGTTTCCTGAATCGAGCGCAAACACCCGCGAGTAAGCGACGCCCACGTAGATCACGCCGTCTACGACAATGGGCGTGCCGGCGATGCCATCGGAAACCGGCAAGGCAGTTATCCACGCAACGCCCAGCTTGTCGACATTGCCGTCGTTTATGCGGTCTAACGCGCTGTAATGCTGCCCCCGCGCGTTGCCACTTTTCCGCAGCCAGTTGCTGCCGTGTGACTCCTCCGCAAGCAGCCGCTCGTCGGTGACATCAGCGCCGCCGAGCGCGATCGGGCACAAGAGCGTCGCACACAACGTGACTGCAAACTTTCCGGATCCTGAACTGGCCATGGTTTATCTCAATTGCGTCATTGCAGCGTATGCTTCGGGCGTAACTATGCGCTCATCTTCGGTTGACTGTCAGCAGATCAACGTTCGTAGACTACTTTGCCGGCTACGATGGTCATCAGGATGCGGCCGTTGAGAAGATCTCCGGGGCTGTCGTCCGCAAGGACGAACGGGTCGATGTCCATGACCGTGATATCGGCCCAGCGGCCGGGAGCCAGCACCCCGGTTTCGTCTTCACGGAAACTCGCGTACGCGGACCAGTTTGTGTACGCACGAATCGTCTCGTCCACGTTCAGCGCCTGTTCGGCGTACCAGCCACCCTCGGGTTCATAGGATTTGTCCTGTCGCGCGATCGCCGAGTGCAACCCGTAGAAGATGTCGTGGTCCGAACCCGGGTTGTCGGAATTGAAGGTGAGCGGTGCACCGGTCTCGCGCAGCGACCGCCACGCGTAGGCACCCGCAATGCGCTCCGGCCCGAGGCGTGCTTCCGCCCAGGTCTTGTCTTCCATCGCGTGCGGCGGTTCCATGGACGCAATGACGCCAAGTTCGCCGAAGCGCGGGATGTCGTCCGGGTGCAGCACTTGCGCATGCTCGATGCGGTGCCGGTTGCGGGATGTTTCCGGATGGGCGTCGAATATCCGTTGCAGGATATCGAGCGCTTCACGGTTGCCGGCATCGCCGATTGCGTGAATCGCCAGCTGGAAGCCACGCTGCATGGCTTCCTCCGTCAGCGCTTCGTCGAACCCGTAGTTATCGCCGCTGACACCGCGATGCCCGGGCTGGTCGGCATAATCGTAAAGAAGTCGCGCTCCGCGCGAACCCAAAGCGCCGTCGTAGTAGGCCTTGACGGAACGCGTAACCAGCATGCTGTCCGTATCCGTATCGGGACCCTTGGCCAGCCATTCACGAACGAGTTCCTCATCGCGAAGCGACAGCATGGCATAGACGCGAATCGGCAACTGCCCGGATGCCTCGAGCTCTTCGAGAATGCTCATTTCGCGCGCATCGAGACCGGCTTCGTGCACGGTAACGTAGCCGTCTTCCGCCATCTGCCGGAGTCCCGCGATCACCTGTTTGGCAACTGTCTCGCGCGGCGGCGGCGGGACGGCATCGCTGATCAGCGGCACAGCCCGATTCAGGAACAGGCCGTTCGGTTCGCCATCGGCCGTGCGCCGGATTTCACCGCCGACAGGTGCTTCAGTCCCGGCCGTTACGCCGGCCTCATCCAGGGCCATCTGGTTTGCCCAACCGGCAAAGCCGTGCAGGCTGGCGAGAAATACCGGGTGATCGGGTACCGCTTCCGACAGCAGCACCTTGTCCGGATAGCGATTTGCCCAGGCTCCCTCGTCCCAGCCACGGCCAACGATCCACTCGCCTTTCGGCACGCTTTTGGCCCGTTCGACGACGCGAGCAACCGCTTCTTCCTCCGTGTCGACATCCACCAGGTCAACGCGTTCGAGAGCAGCGCCCAGCCCGAAGACATGTGTATGTGAATCGACCAACCCCGGAATGACGGTCGCACCGGCCAGGTCCACGACCCGCGTCGTTTCGCCGCGGTGCTCCAACGCATCGGCCGTTGTGCCGACAAACAGGATTCGATCTCCCTTGATTGCCACCGCCTCCGCATCGGGATGCCAATTACGGCCATCGTTGGGCGCATCTTCATGCAGACTTCCGTCACCGGAAGGATCATCCCAGTCCAGCGTGTAGACCCGCGCATTGACAAGCATCAGGTCAGCACCGCCCGGGGCGGATTCCTCGGCGGAACAGGCCGTGAGAACGGCAATGGTGAGCAAGACCGGCGCAAGTCGTGTAGTTTTCATGGCATGACCTCGGGAGAAGCTGTGAGCGTGACGTCAGTGATATGTGCAACGTGACAAATGAAGTGTCATGAAGACTAACGCACGCAGCATGCGTGGAATAGCACTGCGCGCCGGCTTGTACGTACTTGCAGCCGCCATGGTTACGTTGACGCTGGCGCTTGCCTGGCTGCGCTGGGATGCCGGCCGCTCCAGGGAGGAGTGGTTCGACGCACGGCAGGGGACGCTGGTCGCCGCTACGCCCGGATCCCTGGTTTTGAGTAACGACGTCGTTGCCAAATCCGTGCAATTGCGTTCGGACTCGGGCCTCATTACCAGCATGCGGGTTGTGCGGCCCGCGAATTCACAGTCACCGTTGCCGGTGCTGTTGATCCTCGGCGGCCATCGTACCGGCAGCGACGCCGTGGACTTGCTTGGCAGTTCGACCGGTCGTGCGATCGTCGCCCTGGATTATCCCTACGACGGCCCCGAACGCGTGCGGGGTTTGATTGCGACGCTGTCGATTCTTCCCGACATCCGGCAAGCGTTCCTGGATACGCCGCCTTCCGTTTCTCTGGCGCTGGATTGGCTCTCGCAGCAACCATGGGCCGATCGCGAGCGGATATCTCTGGTGGGCGCCAGCCTCGGTGTGCCGTTTGCAGCAACCGCGGCTGCCCGTGATGAACGCGTTTCCGTCCTCATGCTGGTACACGGCGCCGCAGACAATCGCCTGTGGCTGGAAGCGAATCTTGCAAGGCGCATCGATCACGCGTGGCTGCAGCCGACGCTGGCGACCATTCTGCACTGGGTTGCCTACGGGCCGGTCTTCGATACCCGCGAGCGCGTGGCTGCCGTCGCACCACGCCCGGTGCTGATCGTCGGCGCGCGGGACGACGAACGGACGCCGGCAGGCCAGACCGAAGAGCTTTTCGAGGCCGCGGGTGAACCGAAGAAATTGCGCTGGACGGAGGGCCAGCATGTCGAACCGGGGCGTATCGAGATAATCAGGGACCTGCTGTCGATCGCCGACGAGGAACTTTCGTTGTACGAATCGTGACCGCGTCAGGATGCGACACTGACGTGAATTTCATCGACGCCCTGAACGCCACCTGCTATTCGATCCCCGCGTTGCAGCGGGCCAACTCCATCGGGAGTGCCTGTGAAGACGAGGTCCCCGGGCTGCAGCGTGAAATACGTCGACAATTCGGCGATCGCCTCGGAAACGTCCCAGATCATCTGCCCGAGATCACTGTCCTGTCGTAACTCGCCGTTGACCGCGAGCCAGATACGGCCCGAAGACGGATGCCCGATATCGCGGCTGCGATGGATACGTGAAATCGGCGCCGACTGGTCGAAGCCTTTTGCGGTGTCCCACGGTCGGCCCGCTTTCTTGGCGGCTGCCTGCAAGTCGCGGCGCGTCAGGTCGATGCCCACTGCATAACCGAACACATGTGCTGTCGCTCGATCGAGCGCGATGTTCGCGCCGGTCGTGCCGATCGCAACGACGAGCTCAATTTCGTGGTGCAGGTTCGAGGTGCGCGGCGGCCATGCGATTGTTGATCCGGCGGGTACCGCCGCGTCCGCGGGTTTCATGAAATAAAACGGCGGCTCGCGATCGGGATTGCCTCCCATCTCCCGTGCGTGTGCAGCATAGTTCTGGCCGACGCAGTAGATGCGCCGAACCGGGAATTGCTCGCTGCTTCCGGCGATCGGGATCCGCGTTTGTGGCAGGTCGAATACGTTCAACACTTTGCTACTCCGGGAGTGGACGAGCACACGACGCCGTAATCACGCCGCGTGAAGTATAGAATGGTGTAACACCGCACTATAACCCGGTCGGCATAGCTGTCGATCGGCCGGCCATGAGGCAAGCTGATGAGTATCGACCGGCGACACTTCCTGAAGTCTGTGGGCGGAGCTTCGCTTGGCGCCAGCGTGCTGGGCAGCGCACTTGCGGCACGGGAGCTGACGGCGGATCAGGCTGCGGCTGCGTTCGGCTTCGACGACAACCGGGTGCCAATGAATGCCGCAAACCTGTGTCCGATGCCGACGGCGGTGCACCAGGCCGTCGAACGCTACGGCCGTGAGCTCGATCGCGACATGAGTCATGTGAACCGCGGCCGCATCGAAGCGCTCAAGGAAGATGCGCGCAGCCGACTGGCGATTCAGCTCGGTGTCTCCGCCGACGAACTCGCGATCGTGCGCAATACCTCCGAGGCCAACAACATCGTCGTGCAGGGCTTGCCCCTCGAAGCCGGCGACGAAGTCCTGCTGTGGGACCAGAATCATCCATCAAACGGCGTCGCCTGGGATGTGCAGGCGGCCCGCAACGGCAGCATCGTGCGTCGGTTCTCGATGCCGACGGCGCCCGGGTCACCGGAAGAACTCGTGCAGGTGTTCAGGAACGCGATCACGCCCAAAACGCGCGTGGTGTCGTTCACGCATATTTCCAACGTGTCGGGCTTGCGCCTGCCGGCTCAGGAGATCTGTGCTTCGCTCAAGGCAATGCGTAACGATCTTTACGTACACGTCGATGGGGCGCAAACCTGGGGCATTGCCGACGTGAACCTTGCGCACCTGGGTTGCGATTCCTTCAGCGCCAGCGCGCACAAGTGGTTCATGGGACCGCGCGAAACGGGATTACTCTATGTGCGGCAGCCGCAAATCGAACGGCTCTGGCCCAATTGCGTGAGCGTGCCGTGGGGAAATGCGGCGGCGCCGTCCGTGGCCGGTGCCCGCAAGTTCGAAGCGTTCGGACAGCGCGACGACGCGGCCATTGCCGCGCTTGGTGCTGCGGTCGACTTTCACGAAACCCTTACGCCGGCCGGCATCGAGCGGCGTGCCGCCGCGGTTGCACAACAATTACGCCTCGGCTTGCAGGAGCTGGGTGTGCAGTTTGTGTCGCCCCTGGCAAGCGCGTTCACCAGCAATGTCGTGATCCTTGCCGCATCGCCGGAGAACGCGACCGCGTTGGTCGATCGGTTGCTGCGTGAGTCCGGTATCATCGTCGCGGCAGTCGGTGGACTGCGCATGACGCCGCACGTTTACAACACCGCGGAGCACATCGACCGCGTGATTGATGGGATCGCCAAGTCCCGCCACCTGTTGAGCGCCTGACCCGCGATGCCTGCTGCTTGATCATGCGGGAAAACAGGCAAGGCCCGGTGCCGACGTCCGCACTTCGCAATCGCAACTACCTGATCTACCTCGCCGGCAGTACTGTGTCGCTGCACGGCTTGTGGGTCTACCGCGTGGCGCTGGGCTGGCAGGCGTGGGAGCTGACGGAGTCCGAACTATGGGTCGGTGTCGTCGCTTTCACGCAATTTTTCCCGATGGTCCTGTTCGGCTCGGTGTTCGGGGTACTGGCCGATCGTTTCGACCGGCGCAAGGCGTCGATTCTCATCAATTCGACGAGCACGCTGATCATGCTCGCACTGGCCGCGCTGACGGTCGCCGGGCTGGTCGATGTTTACGTTCTTTGCGCGCTGTCCCTGTTGCAAGGCATGGCCGACAGCGCGCATTTGCCAGTGCGCCTGGCACTTATTCCCGCGCTCGTGCCGCGCCAGCAGTTTCAGAGCGCGATGGCCATTAACTCCGTTGCGTTCAACCTTTCACGCTTCGTGGGGCCTGCCATCGCCGGCGTGCTCATTGCCGTGTTCGGCGTCGCCGCTGCGTTTGCGTTCAATGCGGCGACTTACGTCGCGATATTGGCGGCGCTCCTGGTTATTGACACGCGGCCTTTTCGTCAACGCGCGGAAGCGAGAAGCGATGTCTGGGGCGAACTCAAGGACGGCGTCCGCTACGTGCGGGCCAGCACGCCAGTCCGGCAGTTGCTTGGCCTCGTAGCGATGGCGTCGCTGTTTGGTCGCGGGCCGCTGGAGCTGCTTCCCGCTTTCGCGGAATCTGTGTTCCGGCGCGGCAGCACCGGGCTTGCCATACTAACCGCAGCGGCCGGGGGTGGAGCGGTCGTCGCCGGCATCATCATCTCGCGCGGCATCGTGCGCCTGCGGATTCGCTATATCGCTATCGGAATTGCCGTTGCTGGCTGCCTCATCATTCTTCTTGGTGTGGCGCGTCAGTTCTGGCTGGGTATCGCCACGGTAGCGGCGTTGGGATTCGTACTGACGGCCTGCGGTGTGGGCTCGCAGATATTGCTGCAATCGCTCATCGATGACGAGCTGCGCGGGCGGGTCAGCAGCCTGTGGGGGATGATCGCGTTCGGCGGCACGGCCTTCGGCGGCCTCATCGTCGGTGCTTTGGCCAGCATCTGGGGTCTGTCTGCAACCACGCTTGGCATCGGCATCGTGTGCATGCTGCTGACCCTGCGAATCTACGCCCGCCGCCTCGCCGCCAGCAAAAGGGGACAGTGACCTTAGAATTGGTTTAAGGTCACTGTCCCCAATTTTTGAGGTTGCACGGATGGTCAAAACGAACTCACAGATGTTGCCGCTCGGTACACGGGCGCCGGATTTCTCGCTGCCGGATGCCGACGGCGTGCTGCACTCGCTCGACGATGCCGGGGATGCCGACGCCTGGCTCGTCATGTTCATCTGCAACCACTGTCCCTTCGTCAAGCACGTCCGCGACGAACTGGCGCGCCTGGGTGACGATTATCTGCCAAGAAACGTGGGCATTTTCGCCATCAACAGCAACGACTTCGAAAAGCATCCGGACGACAGTCCAGCCAAAATGAAGGAGGAGGCCAAAGCCGTCGGTTACCGCTTTCCCTATCTGGTGGACAAGGACCAGAGCGTGGCGAAGGCATACCGCGCAGCCTGCACGCCCGACTTCTACGTCTTCGATCGCGACCGGCATCTCGTTTACCGAGGCCAACTCGACGACAGCCGGCCTTCAAACGATAAACCGGTCAATGGACATGATGTGCGCAAAGCACTGGACGCCATTCTTGATGGCAAGCGCGTGGCGATCGAACAGAAACCCAGCATCGGCTGCAACATCAAGTGGCGAGAGGGCAACGCGCCAGCCTACTTTCAACCCTAAACCCGGGTCGGACCTCAACAACTATCTGATAACTAAAGAAAAAGGGATGGGTGCGCGCCAAATCGTTGAACGAATGCGTTTTTGTATATTTATCAACTAGATGCTGAGGTCCGACCCGGGTTATTGGTGGTCGCGGGGGATGGTGTCGGTCCAGGTGCGCTCGCGCAATTGCTTGCCGTTCTCGGTCAGGCGGCGCGTGTACTCGTAATGGAAATTCTCGGGGTCACTCGTGAACGACAGCTCGGCCTCCCACAGCAGCACGCGATCCTCGAGAGTCACCTCCATGCGGTGACTGCCCTGCACGGCGGTATTCCCGGGGTGATCGTCCGACGTGCGATGTTCGATCGTTTCCCGGTACATCTCCGTCCCCCATGGATAACGCGAACCTCCGGTGTTGGTGGCGACAACCTTTACCTCCCCGGTTTGCGGATTGCGATCGACCGACGAGATTTCGCCGTACCCCGAACTGGTACCGGTATCGATCGTCGCGTAGCCGGGTAACTCCGGACTTTCGGCCGGGGGCAGGAACTCAGGCACAGGCCGGTCACCTGATGGCACAACCGGCAGCAGAATGCGCGTGCCGTTTCGCCGGCCCAATCGCAGCGATGTCGTCATGGCATACGGCGTCGGCCACATCATCGGCCATTGCGCATTATTGATGGCAACGCGAATTCGGTGACCTTTCGGAAATACCCAGGACGTAAAGTGCATCTCGATTTCGAGCGGGAAGAACTCGCCCGGCTCGAGCTTCTCCGGCTCACGCGCCGAGTTGCGGTGTGTGCCATTGAAGCCGGCACCGGCAACCTGCGTTACCGTACCGTCGGGGGCGACGTCCGACAGGCGCACGAACCAGTTCGCATGTGGCGCGTCGGCCGCGACCGTCAGCAGGGCTTTCGGTAGTCCGAGAATCTCCGTGTCGTTATTGAGCGGCGCCGAATCGTAGACAAGACTGAACGCATCCGTCGGCCGCTGATCGTGAGCCACGTCGCCCCACCACATAACGGGCCCGCCTGCCTCGATACCGACCGTGGGCACGTAACGCAACTGGTGCACTGTCTGCTCCGGTGCGGAGCGCGCCAGCGAATGATTGGCCTGCGGATAATAGGCGCGTTCCTCGATGCGCTCGATCGGCCAGCCATCTTCCCAGCGCCAGAAACCCGGCGCGCGCTCGAGATACGGGCCGGGCGGATGCCACTCGCGCACGTACACCGCGAAACGCGGCTCATCCATGATGCCGGTGTCGACACCTTTCAGCCATTGATCGAACCAGCGAACGGCCTCGTGGCGCCACTCCATACCCGGCTCCGGATAAGGCTCGTGCGGCCACGCGTGGGACCACGGCCCGATCATCGCCTTCACCGGCGCCTCGAGATTCTCGAGCATGCGCGGCAGGCTGTCGCGATAGCCGTCATACCAGCCGCCGATGTGAAAACTGGGTATGCGGATGGCGTCGTAGCGTCCCTTGAGCGAGGCGCGATCCCAGAACGGCCCGTCCCGCTGCTGCCGCTTGTAGGTCATCATCCACGGTTCGGTATCGAAGCGATTCCTGAAGTAGTCCTCATCGATCACGTAATCGGGCGCACCGGGTCGCGCATTGTCGAGATCCTGGCTCATCTCCCAGGAATCGAGATGCATGATGCCATCCATGTAATGCACGTCGTCCTGGTAAAGGTCTTCGGTCGCGTGGATTGCGATGATTGCCTTGAGGGCCGGCGGATTACGCATCGCCATTTGAATGGCATTGAACCCGCCCCATGAAATGCCGAACATGCCGACCTGGCCACTGGACCAGGGTTGCTCCGCAAGCCATGCGATAACGGCTTCTCCGTCCTCGTGCTCCTGGTCCGAGTACTCGTACGGGATCAAGCGTCCGTCACTGTTGCCGGTGCCGCGGATATCGACGCGCGCCACCACGTAGCCGCGTTCGATGAAATACGAATACATTGAATAGTTGCGTGACCGCGATTCTGTCTTGCGATACGGCAGGTATTCCAGCAACACCGGAAAGCGCTCTCCCCCGGCGCCCTGGGGCAGGAAGAGATCCACGGCCAGGTGCACGCCGTCCGGCATGGGAATGCGGGCTTCCTCGATGACGATGCTGTAGCGAGCAGCCGCGGTATCTTCCGCCACCGCAAGCGACGCCTTCGTTGCGATAAACACAGCCAGCATTAGCAGTGCGAACGCGACACTGACTGTCCGTCCGGCAGTGCGTTCATTCATAGCAAGAACCTGTCGCATGGTCTGATTCCTGGCGCGGCCAGACCAGCATAGAGCCACTGCGAAGTCACGCAAACCACTCTCTCACATCGTGAGCGGAAGCCAGCGGACGGCGCAACGCCGCGGCGTCGACGGCAACGAGCCGCACAAGCTCGGCATTGTCGCGGGCCGGTGAACCGTCCGGCAGTTGGAGATTGTTCTCGAATCCGACACGAACATGGCCGCCGCGCAGCATCGCACGATGCGCAGCTTCGTGTTCACGCACGCCGAAACAGCAAACGCTCCACTCGACACCTTCGCCGAGCGCGGCGCAGAACAGGTCGAGGTCTGCGGGGTCGCCCGCGAGCTCACGACTGTAACGGCCGAGAACGAACAACACGAACGGGTGTTCGCCGGCAATAATCCCGCGCCGCCGCAGGTCTTCGAATCGGGTTGCTTCCTCCGGCGAGTACAGGATGTATTGCGGATGCACGGCATTTGCCCTTAACCAGGCGAAAAACACCGCGGCCTCCTGTTCACTGGTCGCATCAGGACACAGCTCGCACAACGCGAGCGACACGGCTTCCGGCCGCAATTCACGCACGACGGCCATTTGCTGTTCCCGGGAATACACGCCGCAGGCTTCACTCGTAACCTGGATGACCACGCGATCACCTGCTCGCTCGCGCACGGCCGCGATCGCCGTTCGATAGACGTCCGCATCGAGCGTATGCCGTCCTTGCGCATCCCTGACATGCAGATGCAGCACCGAAGCGCCCGCCTCGACCACAGACTCGGCACATGCAGCGATTTCCTTCGGCGTCACCGGCAGCGCCGGATGATCGTCCGTGCCCCGACGGGCGCCGTTCGGCGCCGACATGATGATAACCGGCTTGGCGTGCGCCGATACCCCCGAGCGCCCAGTCATCAGCGCTTGAAAACAACAGCGAAAACGCGCTGCAGCTTGTCACCAAGCTCGTCGAAGTGCTGCTGTTCGGCAATAAACGGCGGCGCGATCAGAACATGTGCACCGAGCACGCCATCGACCGACCCACTGCCCGGGTAAATGATCAGACCGGCATCCATCGCGGCAGCCTTGATGCGCGAAGCAACGCGTTGCTCTGCTGCGAACGGCTCCCGGGTCTCGCGATCCGCAACAATCTCAATGCCGGCAAAAAGCCCTCGGCCACGGATGTCGCCGACGTTCGCATGTTCACCAATGCTTTCCCTCAAGGCGGTAAATAGTCGCTCACCCGTATCGTTGACCCGCGCCAATAACCCATCCCGATCAAACGCATCCTGCACAGCAACGCCGGCGGCACAGGCAAGCGCATGCCCGACGTAGGTGTGCCCGTGCACGAAACTCCCGGGTGCATCGCGTAGTGCCTCCCAGACGCGCTGCCGTGCAAGCGTTGCGCCAAGCGGCTGATAACCGCTGCTGATTCCCTTCGCCAACGTCACCAGGTCCGGCACGATACCGTCAGCCTCGTGCGCGAAAAAAGCCCCGCAACGCCCGCTGCCACACATGATTTCATCGCATATCAGCAGCACATCGTACCGGTCGCAAATTCGCCGGATCTCCCGGAAGTATCCGGCGACCGCCGGCACCACGCCGAGGGACGCGCCAACGACCGGTTCGGCGATGAACGCGGCGACATTCTCCGGTCCCGAGGCTTCAAGAACTCGTTCGAGCTCTCGCGCGGCGCGCAGTCCGTATGCCTCGCCGGACTCGCCCGCGCGTTGATGTCGATACGCATAGCATGGCGCAACTCGTGGCCAATCGTGCAGGACGCGGGCGAGCGGTGCCCGGCGCGCCTGGCTGTCACTGACCGACAGCACGCCAAGCGTATTGCCGTGATAACTGAACTGTCGACTGACGATCAGCGATTTGTGCTTCTTGCCCAGCGCCTGCCAGTAGTACCAGGCAAGTTTCAATGCGGTCTCGTTTGCCTCCGATCCGCCGGAAGTGAAGAAGACCCTGGCGTCGCGTTCCGCGAAGCGCGCACTGATGCGCCGGGCAAGCTCCTCCTGCGGTGCATTCGTAAAGAACGCCGTATGTGCAAAGGCAAGGCTGGCGGCCTGCGCCTGTATCGCCGCGATAACGCCTCCATGTCCATGGCCGACGCTGCAAACCGCCGCGCCGCCGCTCATATCCAGATAGGCACGACCGGTATCGTCATACAGGTACATGCCGCTGGCGCTCACGGCCTGCGGATAGGCCGTACGGGGGTCCCGGTACAGAACGGACGTCACGGGTCAGTCCTTGCAGCCGGACGATTGCCGGCGGGCAGTTGCCGTCGACATCGTTAGCAAGTAGTTTGGCCCGCAAGCAATGCGAAGACGACTTCGAGGAATCATGCCATGCAATACCGGAAATCCACGCCGCTTCTTCTTACAGGACTGTTGGCCGTTGCCTCCGGCGCACCGGCCGACGACAACGACAGTGTAATGCGCTTCGTCGACTCGCGATACGAGCACACGGCCGAATTGGCGCGCACGCTTTGGGAGTACGCTGAAGTCGGCTACCTCGAGGAGAAAAGTACCGCCCTGCTGCAGCAAACGCTTGCCGCGGAAGGGTTCGAAATCGAAGCGGGTGTCGCAGATATACCGACCGCTTTTGTTGCCAGCTACGGCGATGGCGGACCGATCATCGGCATTCTCGCCGAATTCGACGCGTTACCCGGCATCAACCAGGACGCGGTGCCGGAACGCAGCCCGATCGAGGGCAAAACCGCAGGTCATGCCTGCGGCCACAACCTGTTTGGCGCAGGGTCGGTCGGCGCCGCGATTGCGGTCAAACACTGGCTGGAAGAAACGGGTACGGCGGGCACGGTGCGACTCTACGGTACGCCGGCGGAAGAAGGCGGCAGCGGCAAAGTCTACATGGTGCGGGCAGACCTGTTCGATGACGTCGACGTCGTACTGCACTGGCACGCGGACAGCCAGAACTCGGCAGTCGCCCGCACGTCCCTCGCGAACCGTTCGGCGAAGTTCCGTTTTCGTGGCGTATCGGCGCATGCGGCGGCTGCACCGGAAAAGGCCCGCTCGGCGCTCGATGGCGTCGAAGCGTTCAATTTCATGGTGAACATGATGCGAGAGCATGTGCCGCAACAGACGCGCATTCATTACGTCATTACCCATGGCGGATCGACCCCCAACGTCGTCCCGGATTTTGCGGAAGTGTTCTATTACGTGCGCCATCCGGAGGCTGAGGAAGTGAAGGCGATCTGGGCGCGTGTCGAGGACGCGGCCCGTGCCGCTGCACTGGGTACCGGCGTGGAAGTCGACTGGGAAATCATCCACGGCAATCATCCGGTCCTGATCAACGAGACGCTGGCGAAGATGATGGATGAGAAATTGCGCATCGTCGGCGGCATCGAGTACACAGATGAGGAACAGGCCTTCGCCAGCGACATTTACGCCACGCTTGCGAGCCCGGGATTGCCGCTCGGCTCGCAGTCCGACGTGCAACCGTACGAAGTGTCATTAGGCTACGGATCGACGGACGTCGGCGATGTCTCGATGGCCGTGCCGACCGTTGGTTTACGCGTCGCCACCTGGGTGCCGGGCACTTCGGCACACAGCTGGCAGGCGGTTGCCGCGAGCGGCACCAGCATCGGCTACAAGGGCGCGCAGGTCGCGGCAAAAACGCTGGCGCTTGCTGCTATGGATCTCATGCAAAACGAGGCGCTGAGAGAGGCAGCAAGAGAGGAGTTCGATGAACGCCGGGGAGCCGATTTCCACTATGAGGCGCTGCTCGGCGATCGGGCACCTCCGCTCGACTACAGAAAATAGCGGGTACAGATCCGTGGCGCACCGCAGCTTGTCCGGGACGCAGCAATAATCCCGGCGAGTTTCGAACTGACCCGCTTTACTCGGGTCGGTCGCGCAGCCGCTTTACTTTCGGCGCCGCCGCATAATGGTCCTGCCGATCGTTTGCGCGACGTTCACGAAAACGGTCTTTCGCAGCACCTTCGACAGCAATCCTGGCGATCCTGCTACCCAACAGATTGTAGGTAGAGTCGTCCAGGTCCTCGATGTCTTCCACGTAACGTTTCTTGCTCACGTCCTTCGCCTCGAAAGCGTGCGTCCGGGCATGACCAAAAGCTAAACCCGACGCACTCTACAAAAGCGTATTTCAAAACGTAGTCGATTGATGGTTCGGGTTGTCAGTCAACGACCCTGGCGTAGTCGGCTGCAATGACAAAAACACCGCACTTCGAATGACTGAATCCGTGCCGAAGAATTACTCCAGATAGTCCCGTGAGGTCAGTGCGACAGGCTGCCGGCGTAGCCGCCTTCCGCGCGGTCAAAGTCGTCGTAGTCTTCGAAGTCCGCCAGTTCCATGCGCAGGCTGCGATCTTCTCGCGACATTTCGATCAGGCGCCACAAGGGCACGAGGTCACGTTCAGCGGCTGCCTTTTCGGCCTTGTCGTCGACATCCGACGTCGACTCGTCAAAAGCCTCGAACTCAAGTTCGTCATCATCCATTTCCATATTCGATTCCATATTCAATTCGATCGTTCGATTCGGTCGCCGGTCTTCTCCAGACCCACTCGGACACGCTTTTTGTGAGGTATGACAGAGCCGCGCAAACCCCCTGTGGCTGCGCTGATTCGGCATCAAGATAAGACTATTTGAAATCTTGTCAAGGAATTTTTCGCCATACATTTCAATAAATTATGGCGCATTATGTAAGCCGGCAAAGGGTGGGCAGGGTTGCCCGGTGGTTTTCCCCCGTTATGGCCGCCGGCAGATGGCGGGCAGGCGGCCGCTCCCTTAGTTGCGGATCTCGTCCTGCCGCAGCTCCAGTTCATGTTCCGCGTCCCGTGCGGAACCCAGCAATACCGCGATCCAGCGGGTGCGCTCGTCGCTTTCCAGTGCCAGTTTGAGGGTCATGGTCAACGGCACGGACAGCAGCATGCCGACCGGCCCGAAAATCCATCCCCAGAACACCAGGCCGGTGAACACGACCAGTGGCGAGATACCGACCCCGTACCCCATCAGGCGGGGCTCGAGGAAGTTGCCGAACACAATGTTGATCGCCAGGAAACCGATGGCGACCGTCGTGGCCTCGGGATAGCCGAACTGAACCAATGCCATCAGGACCGCCGGCACGGCCGCGATGATCGAGCCGATCGTCGGCACGTAATTCAACAGGAACGCCAGCATGCCCCACAGCAATGCAAAGTCGAGGCCGACGAAATGGCACAGCGTACCGGCCAGCACACCGGTCACGACACTGACGCCCGTCTTGATCCCAAGGTAGCGTCCAAGATTGTTGAGAAATTGGCGAGCGTTATCGAAAGTCTCGGAGCGCTGACCGAACGCTGCCCGAATCTTGGTTTGCATGCTCGAGGCTTCAAGCAGAATAAAAACCAGCGTGAACAGTATGAGAAATGTATTGGTCAGGACGTCGCGCAGTGCATTCAGGATGTTTGCCGCGAGCCGCATTGCCCATCCAGGGTCCACGAGGTCGCCCAGGCTTTCCACGGTGCGGCCGTCGCTCAGGTGTTCCGCAGCCAGGCGCAGGACCCGGTCGAGCAGCTGCTCGAGCCGTGCCTGGTACGCAGGAAGCGCTGCGGTGAACTCGGCAATCGACGTACCCACGATGGTGCCGACAACGGCGAGTATGAACATGATCGAGAAGACGATCAGGAGCGTCGCCAGGACGGAGGGCACCCGCTGCTTTTGCAACCACAGCATGGGCCGCACGGTGATCAGTGCAAGAAAAACCGCGAGAAGGAACGGGACCAGCAATACTTTTGCCGCCTGCATGCCATACATGATGACGATGATGGCAGCCAGGCTGATCACAGCTCCCGCGTTTCTGCCCGATATGGTGTCCACTCAACTCCCGAGAGTGCTGCATGGCGGCCCGTGCGGCCGGCGACGCAAATCATCGCACAAGATGCCTGTCGCGGCATATCAATCACGCCGACAGTGGCGTTCTGCGGCGATCTGCCGCTATCTGCTCGCAAGATAGTCGAGTTGTTCCTCAGCAAAACGCGCTGGTGTGATCCGCAGTGTCTCGAATGCCTGCTGCGAGTTGACCACGTTGCCTTGCAGAAGCATCGTGAGCTGGTCGCGGGTTACCGGAAAGAAAGTGAATCGGTCGAGCAGTCCGGCTGCCAGTCGCAGCGGCAGTACCGGTACGGGAAGGATCAGCTTGCGGCGGCCACACGCCCGTGCAATGCGTCGCAGGATTTCCGGCCAAAGCAGCGCTTCCGGTCCGCCCAGTTCCCAGGTCGCGCCAATCGCCTCGGCGGTCTCGAGCGAGCGCAGGAACGCGGCGGCGACATCCTGGACAAAGACCGGCGACATCGCGAAGGATCCCCTGGACGGTGATAGCCCGGTGAAAAAGGCCGGCGCAGGCAACGGTGGTCGAATCATCTGGTCGCGAAGCTGCGTGCAGAATTCCATGCGGCCGTGAGGATTGCCGAATACGACCGACGGCCGGAACACTGTCCCGGCGAGTCCGCTCGCCGCAAGATGCCGCTCAGCCTGGTACTTGCTGCGCTGGTAGGGCGTGCCATCTGCCGTAACGCCATTCGCGCTCATCAGCAGAAAGCGAGGTACCGATTGAGTAACGGCCGCGTCGATAACCCGGCATGCAGCTTCGAACTGCAAGGCCCGGAAGGTAATGCCCTCGCCGGGCCGTTCTCGCAGAATCCCGATCAGCCAGATCGCCGCTTCGCAATTCTTGAGCGTGGACGCAACAGCCGCTGCATTATCGACATCGCCCGGAACCAGTTGACATCGATTCGCGTGCGGCACTTTTCGTTCACTGCCCGGCCGCACCAGGAGTACTGGCTCGTGACCGGCAGCGAGCAGCGCTTCAACGATGTAGCTGCCGATAAAACCGGTGCCGCCAAAGACCGCTACGCGCACGTCGCCGCCAACGCCAGAGCCCTACGTAGCTGCGGGTCGCGGCGACTCCTGGACTCTCCGGATGGTAAATCCTGTGATTCCATAGACAACGGATACCAGCGGGTTGATCAGATTGAAAAAGGCGAACGGCAGATACGCAAACGTTGCGACACCGAGCGTTGCGGCCATGTACGCACCGCAGGTGTTCCATGGTACCAGCGGCGAAGTCAGCGTGCCCGTATCCTCGAGGACCCGCGACAGGTTTCTCGCATCGAGATTGCGTCGTTGGAACTCCGCCTTGAACATCTTGCCGGGCAGCACAATCGCAATGTACTGATCGGCGGCGACGATATTGATACCGATACAACTTAGTGCAACGGATACGAAAAGCGAACCTGTGGACTTCGCTGCCTTGAGTATGGACTGGATAAGCCGCAGCAACATGCCTGAATGTTCCAGCACAGCACCGAACGCGAGGGCCGTCAGAATCAGCCAGATAGTCGTCAGCATGCTGCCCATGCCGCCGCGGGTCAGCAAATCATCAACTTCAGCAACACCGGTATTTGCTGTGTAACCGTCTGCGAGCGCGATCCACACGCCTTTGACCATGGCGAGCGGTGCCGGCAAATCAGGGGACGCGGCGAAAGCCAGCACTACGGACGGTTGCAGAAACATGGCCATTACGCCACCAAGCAATGCGCCAAAAAGAATTGTCGGCAGCGGCGGCATCTTGCGCATGGCAAGGAAGAATACGACCACCAGGGGAATGAGCGAGAGCGGCGTTATATTGAATGCGGCATCGAGCGTCGACATCAGGCTGCGCAAGGCAACTCCGTCGGATTCAACGTCGTTGCCAAAGCCTATGAACACGAACAACAGCAGCGCGATAACGAACGACGGCGTGGTCGTCCACATCATGTGCCGGATATGCAAGAACAGGTCTGTGCCGACCACCGCCGGTGCGAGGTTGGTGGTATCGGATAAGGGAGACATCTTATCGCCAAAATAGGCGCCGGAGATGACGGCACCTGCGGCGATGGCGGGCGAAAGCCCCATGCCCATGGCTACACCGATCAGCGCGACACCAAGGGTGCCGGCAACGGTCCACGAACTGCCCGTAGCGAGCGAAGCAATGGCGCAGATCAGGCAGGTCGCGGCAAAAAAGTACTGCGGGCTCAGGAGTTCGAGGCCGTAATAAATGAGCGCAGGTACCGTTCCCGACATGAGCCAGGTACCGATCAGGCCGCCGACGGCCAGCAGGATAAGAATCGCTCCCATCGCTGTGCTGATGCCCGCCACTATCGCTGTTTGCAGGTCCGCCCAGTGGTGTCCGTTGCGAACCGCCACGATGGAGGCGATCGCGGCACCCAGGATGAGGACGATCTGGTTCGGCCCGCCCGAGGCATCCGAGCCGAACAGGTACACCGAGAAGGCCAGCATCAGGATGAGCGAGACGACCGGGATCAGTGCATCGACAAGAGTGGGCGATTTTATTGTTGTCATAAATCGTACCGCGCACGACAGGCGCTCGTAGCCTATCACGGTTCCGCCGCAAGCCTCCCCGGGCAGTAGCCGAACTGGCGGGTTGTGCCGTGTCGGCGCACACTTTCTGGCCTTGCGAGGCAGATTCGCTGATAATCAGGCCTCGCAAGGGCTATTGAACAGGAGTTGTCATGCACGTAACCAGAAGCATCCAGCTACTCGCACTCATGCTTGCTGCCAGTCTGATGTCAGTCGGATTCGCACAAACAGCGGGTGCCAGCGTTATTTCCACCGAAGTCGCCATCGATTTGCACGAGCGTAACGCGCGCATCGAACGGATCAATTCGGTTCTCGCACGAGATAGCGTGCAGCAGCAACTCGTGGCACTCGGCGTCAACCCGGCCGCTGCGCAAGAGCGCATCGCCACGTTGAGCGACAGCGAACTGGAGTTGCTCCAGCAACGCATGGACACGCTACCGGCCGGCGCAGATAGCGCGTTGACCGTCCTGGGTATCGTGTTGCTGGTCCTGATCGTGCTGGAACTCGTTGGCGTCACGGATATTTTCAAATCGTTTTGATGGTCCGGCGGCGCTTGGCGGATTGGTGATCCAGCTTGTGGTTGCACAGGAAAGCCTTTCGCGCCGTTGCTGCTTTGTTGCCGGCGGGTCTGCTGTGCGGGTGTGCCGCAGACCCGTTCGGTGCTCCTGACCTCCGCGAATACCAGTCGTCAGTAGAACTGTCCGGCACGCCGTTCTTTCCCCAGGAAGACTACCAGTGCGGCCCGGCCGCACTGGCAACGGTATTACTGGACTCCGGCGTCGATGTCGATGCCGGCGAGTTGATCCCGAAAGTGTATGTCCCGGCACGGCAGGGCAGCCTGCAGCCGGAAATGCTGGCGGCGAGCCGTGCCTACGAACGCATCCCCTATGTCATTGCGCCGGAATTCGCGGCCCTCATTGCCGAAGTCGCCGCGGGGCGTCCGGTACTGGTATTGCAGAATCTGGGCGTTTCGGCCGTTCCCGTCTGGCATTACGCCGTCGTGATCGGCTATTCCGCGGATGCCGGCGAGGTAATTCTGCGCTCCGGTACGGACCGCCGCCGCGTCACTCGCGCGACGCTTTTCGCGCGCACGTGGCAGCGCTCCGACAACTGGGGAATGATCGCCTTGCGCCCCGGGGAACTGCCGGCAAGCGCGGAGCCGGAACATTACCTGCGCGCGGTGGCAGCGATTGAATCTATCGGTCGCTTCGACCTGGCAGCGCCAGCCTACGAGGCGGCCCTCAGGCGTTGGCCCGACAGCCGGCTTGCCTACCTCGGGCTTGGCAATGCGGCCTGGGGCATGCAGCAACCGGCTGACGCCGAGCGCTGGTACCGGCAGGCACTCGCCGTCGAGCCCGGCGACAGCACAGCCCTCAACAACCTGGCAACGGTGATTGCGGCGCAGGGGCGATGCGACGAGGCCGACGCACTGATGCAGCGCGCCATCGATACGGCAGCGGGCTACGATGCCTTGCTGGAAATTTTGCAACAATCGCGCCAGGAGATGCGGAACTGCGTGGCTGAATGATGCAACCCGGCACTATCAACATCGCTCGTCGCTTTCGCGGACCGCCGAACACGGCAAATGGTGGCTATGCCTGCGGTCGGCTGGCCGCATTCATCGACGGCTGTGCCGAGGTTACGCTGCACCGCCCGCCGCCGCTTGAAAAGGATCTCGTCGTTACACGCGAGGCCGACAACGCGGTCGCCCTGTACGATGGCAGCAATCTCATCGCCACCGCGCGACCGGCGGAACTGGCGGTGACGCAGGAACGCTCGCCCACTTTTGACGAGGCGACGGCCGCCAGCACCCGCACTTTCGACCCTGCGATGCACAAACTGCCCATGTGTTTTGTTTGCGGACCCGATCGCACGCCCGGCGACGGTTTGCGAATTTTCTGCGGCCCGTTGGACGAAGACGATACCGACTGGCAGGGCACCGTGGCCGCACCCTGGTTGCCTGAACCCTATACCGCGGGCGACGACAACACGGTTCGCGCCGAGTTTGTCTGGGCCGCCCTCGATTGCCCCACCGCCTACGCGGCCGGCTCGCCAGCTGGTTTCCCGATCATCCTGCTCGGCCGCCAGACGGTCAGGATCCTGCGGCTGCCGAAAGTCGGCGAAGCCTGCGTCATCACGGCACAACTGGCCGGTCACGAGGGACGCAAGTACCTGGCGACCGCGTCGCTGTTCGGTGCGGACGGCAGGGCCATCGCCGCCTGCAAAGCGACCTGGATCGAAGTACGGCGCGACGTGCAGCTGGGCGCCGCCTGATCTCGGCGGCCAACGAATGGCTAATTAACTGCTGTCTGCAATCTGTCGTCAGGGTGGCAACTGGTCGTCGCCGCGGCACGTGACCATCTGGTAGTCGAGGCGGCTGATCTCGTCGGTTTGCGGTTGGCGCAGCCCGTAGATAAGGCGCGTGCGTTCCTCGATGCTGCCCAGTAACGCATTGCCGAGGCGCAACGCCTCCATGGCCGCCGCGCTGCTGTATTGCGTCAGGTAGGTTGCGGCCAGGTCGTCGCGGTCGGCATCGAAGAGGGCCTCAGCGGTTTCGTCGACGCTCCCGTGCTCGGCGATGAGGCGATCTTCGAACGCCGTGAGAGCCTCGGTGACCTCGGGGAGGAATTTTTCCGGGCGGTCGCAGGTGAAATACATCAGGCGCTTGAAGGTGCGATACGCAAACTCCGTCGCTTCCTGGATTTGCCAGTCACGAGTAACGAAACGCGTTGCTTCGCCCTTGGTGAGATAGCGGTGCTTGCCAAACTGCGGCGGGATTGCATCGACGCCAATGCGAAACGGTGTGAACGGGGTCGTTACCGAGCCGGTGGCGGCGATCCAGAGCGTGTGTAGCTCCGCTCGCTGGCCGTGACGCAATGCGGCAACCTGTCCGTAGCCCGTCGAATCTTTCGAGAAGCGCCGGTCCCTCACGATGTCGAGCATTTTGCGCAGGCTGATCGGCGCGGATTGCCGTAACTCGGCTTCGACTTCGCTGCGTGGCCAGCGCACATCGGGTGTGCGGTACACAGCGGTCACGTTGAAAGGAGCGCCGGAGTCCGGCTTGTACCAGCCCTGCTCGATGGCAAATGAAATGAAGTTCGCCGAACCCAGATAGTCTGGATGATCCTGGAAGTCGAGCGGTATGTCCTCGATATAGCCCGGGTATGACATGCGCACGTCGTCCGGCCCGAGGCGTTCGGCGATCCATAGTCCCTGTCCGCCGGCAAAGTTCAACAATACCCAGCCTTCGTCGGCATCCGCGAACAGGTGCGAGTTGCCGCCGTAGGTCGAATAGCCGTACTCGTCGATCAGTCGGCCTACAATCTCCACAGCTTCGCGTGCGCTGCCGGCTCGTTCCATTACGATGCGCGACAGGTCGCTGTAATTGGGGCCGCGTTGCGGATTCGGCGTCATCGCAACCAGCTCGGGACGCGAGTCTGACCAGACGTCGCGTGCCGCGACATTTTTTTCATTGAGGCCGCCATTGGTCAACGGCGGCGGAAATCCCTCATACTCGGAGTAGTTGACGGTCAGGTAACGCAAGGTGCGCGCAACCTGCGGAATATCGATGAACTCCCCCGGCATGTTTGCCGTCGCATCGACGCCGACGCGAACGGTGCTGCCGGATGCGTGGTCTCTTGCGGGTACGATTTCGATCCAGTGGCTCGATACTTCGTCGCCTGAGCCGCCGAGAAAGACGCTGCCGTCCGTGGTCAGGTTCTTGCCGACGTATATGGCATAGCTGGCGGTCACCGGTGACGGCTGCAGGGCAAGAACCGCTGCGCCGAATAACGCCAGCAGCTGCCGCACGACCCCGGACAGGCCAACGGCAAACGTCAGGCGCACAACCGCGCCGGACATCAACCCGCAGGCGTCAGTTTCAGCAGGCGGCCGCTATTATCGTTGCGCCCGTCTTCGAGGATCCAGATCGCACCGTCGGGACCCTGCTCGACTTCGCGGATACGCTCTCCCATGTCGAAACGCTCGGCCTCGGCCGCGGAGTCGTCGTCGAACTCGACGCGGATCAACGCCATGGCCGACAGTCCGCCAAGGAAAGCGCTGCCTTGCCATTCGGGGAACAGCTCACCGGTGTAGAAAAGGAGCCCGCCGGGAGAAATTGCCGGCACCCAGTACACCTTCGGTGCCTCGAACTCGGGGCGCGTATCGTGATTCGGAATCTTGCGGCCGTCGTAATGATCGCCGTTGGAAACAATCGGATAGCCGTAGTTCTCGCCTTTGATGACCAGGTTGAGTTCATCGCCGTGCTTTGGTCCCATTTCCTGGTTCCACAGTTTGCCGTCGGGCGCAAACGCGAGGCCGAGTGGATTGCGGTGACCCAGCGACCAGACCTCTGCTGCAACGCCACCCTGATCGGCAAACGGATTGTCCGACGGTATCGAACCGTCGTCATTCAGGCGAACGATCTTGCCGAGATTCTGCTCCATGTCCTGCGCGGGATCGAACTTCTGCCGGTCGCCGGAGGTAATGAACAGATATCCGTCCGCATCGAAGGCCATTCGATGACCGTAGTGTCCGCGGCCCGTTACCTTCGGGACCTGGCGCCAGATCACTTCCTGGCGGGATAACTCGCCGCCGTCATCCGTCAGGGTCAGTTGCGCCCGCATCACCGCCGCACCGCGTACATCGCCCTCGCCGGCTTCGGCGTAGCTCAGGTATATGATGCCGTTCTCGGCGTAATCCGGATGCAAAACAACGTCGCCAAGTCCGCCCTGCCCGCCGTAATCAACAGCCGGGACACCGCGTATCGGGCTTGACTGTTCGCCGGATTGGGTAGCCACCAGCAGGCGCCCGGCCTTCTCCGTCACCAGCATGCGACCATCCGGCAGAAAGGTCATGGCCCACGGTTCATCGAAGGTCGTGATGTGGGTGGTCCGGAAGGGTTTGCCGTCACTGGCCGGGTTACTGTTGGCCTCGTTCGCGCTGCTCTGCGCGTTATCCGCCGCCCCGGAATTCGAGTCGGACATGCAGGCCGCCAGCGCTACACAAGCAGCAATACCCAGTAATCGGTTCATGTTCAAAATCCTCCGCGACCAACCTTTGTCTTATGTATAAACCATACCACAGCAATCTGCAGAGCGACGGCCAGTGGCACAAGCCATGTCAAGGCGTGGAAGCCGGCGAGCAGAAAACCGCTGAAAGCGATAGCGCCATTCACCAGCGCGTATGGAAACTGGGTGCGAAAGTGTGCCAGCGGCGTGGTCCCGGCGCCGGTGGACGACAATATCGTGGTTTCGGATACCGGTGACGAATGGTCACCGAACAGCCCGCCAGAGAGCACCGCCGCTATCGCGATGGGTAACGGGGCGCCGGTTGCAAGCGCTGCCGGAATCGCCAGCGGCATCATGATGATGATGGTGCCCCAGGACGAACCGGTGGCGAACGAAATAATGGCGGCCAGCACGAAGGTTATCGCGGGCAGGAACTCGCTGCTGAGCCCGTCACGCGCAAGATCCGCGACAAATACCGCGGTTCCCAGCGCTTCGCTGACGGAACCAAGGGCCCAGGCAAGCACCAGCGTCGCCGCGATCGACATCATGCCGGTCATACCCTCTATGTATTTCGCGAACGTGTCGAGAATTCCCTGGACGCCGGTGGCCGTGACCAGGATGACCAGCATCACCGCCGCCAGGAAATAGGCAGCAGCCAGTGCAGCACGGAAATCGGCGCCTGCCACCTGCGCGAACGGAAAACCCAGCTGGCCGAGGGTCACGAACAGTGTTGCACCGAGTACCAGCAGCGGCAGCCAGACCAGGACCGGACGTGCTCTGGTGTCGCTGCCTGCCGTTATCCCGGCCGTGTTCGTGACAGCGCTTCGTGCTTCTTTCTCGGCAACGGCCATCGGCCCGAAATCGGCACGCAGCAGCACGATGACCGGCACCATGAAGATGGCCAGCCACGCATAGAGTTGATAGGGAATTGCCGCAATGAATGCATCCCATTCGCTCATCGATACGTTGTTGATGGCGAATGCATCGGCAATCACGCTCATGATGAACACGCCCCAACCAATGAATGGAATAAGAATAGCCACGGGCGATGAAGTCGAATCGAGAATGAACGCGAGCTTCTGGCCGGACACACGCAGGCGCTGCGTGAGCGGCTGAAATACCGGGCCGACGATGAGCGGCGTTCCGAGGTCCGAGAAGAAGATCATGATGCCGGCGAACCACGCGCCGAGCTGCGCCCGTATCGGCCCGGTCACCCAGCGCGAGGCCGTGCGTGCGAAGGCCATGCCGCCGCCCGAGAATTCGATCAGCCTTACGAATCCGCCGATGAATGCGAGCAAGACTAAAACGCTCGCGTTGTAACTGTCGGCGACTTGCGGAACGAGATAATTCTTGACCAGGTCGGGCACGAACATGATCAGCGTGCTGTCTGCGATCAGGGCGACACCGACGAACACACCTGTGAAAAGTCCGACCAGTACATTCCGTGCAGCAAACGCGACCAGCAAGGTCGCAAAGACGGGCACGAGTGACATGACGCCGGGTTCTGGCATCGCGCGACTATACTACGGCGCCCTTGCAGCAACCGCGTGCGCCTGGACTACTGCACGTCCTTGAGCGAGCGTGCGGCGATTGCCGCAAGCAATGACAGCATGGCGAGTGCAACGATGGCCACGGCGGGACCAAACACCGAGGCTATTGCACCGAACACACCGCCGGCCAAAAGCATCACGCCGATGAACGTGTTGCTCACGGCAACGTAGGCGGCCCGGTTGTCAGCCGTTGCCATGTCGATCAGGTGCGTCTTGCGGCCGAGGCGCACGCCGGAATGCGCCACACTCAAAAGAAAATACGTAGCGGCAAATAATGTCGACCGGTACGGCAAATCCGGAGCCCACGCCAAAAGCGCGGTCGCGAAGCCGGCTACGGCAGCCAGCAACGCCGCGAGCGCCATGGTGCGTCGGCTCGAACGGTCGGCCAGGCGGCCCCACAGCGGCGCACTCAGGAAACTCGCGGCGCCGGAGGCAATCAGGAGTCCGCCGAGTTGTGCCAGGCCGCTGCCGGTCTCCTGACTGGCGAGACTGACATAGAACGGCGCGACCAGTGCCGTCGACAGCAGAAGTGTGCGTACTATAAGGAAGCGCCTCAGTTCGGCATCACGATGAATGAGCCCGAACTGACGCACTGCCTCGGTGATCGCGTTTCTGCCACCTTCGGTAGCTCCGCTGTATTCAACGAGGCGACTGAACACGATCGCTGCGAGCACCCAAAGCGCACCAGCCGTTGTGAGTAGAATGCCGAAAAAGCGCGTACCTTGTTCGTCCGGTGGCATTGCGAATGTAATGGCACCAACGAGGATCGTTATCGCGCCCGCAATTGACGATGCATAGCCCGTTGCCGTGCCGCGGCGATTCTTGCTGACGGTTTTTCCCAGGACATCCTTCGCAGCAACGGAGCACACTCCGCGACCCAGGCTGAAAACCACCAGCAGCGCGAGAATACATGCGCCGGCCGTAGCACCCTGCAATGTAACGGCGACCAGCGCCATGCCGGCGACAGTGAATCCCTGCACCAGGCTGCCGATTA
>CAYVLL010000011.1:0-27029 GCA_964452235.1 uncultured Woeseiaceae bacterium | reverse complement strand
CCATGTGATGATGGTAGGCAAGGCGCATGCCGCGGGCTCGCATGAGCCCGGCAAGATCGGACAGTCGTGCGGCAAACGTGTCGAGTGCCGCTTTGGATAACTGCGGTCGGCGTGAGAGCCGTACGTTCATATCCGAGTGCACGGCGCCGGTTACTTCGGCGCACACCATGACGTTGCTGCCGAGCGCGGTCAGCAGTTCCATGTGCGGCTGCATGGCGAGGAACTCTGCATTCGCATCGCGCTCGAGCAAACGCAGGCTGTACCAGCCGGATACCAGCGCAAGTTTGTGCTTTGCCAGGATCGGCCCCAGCGTTTTCGGCTGGCGCGGAAATTTGTGGCCGAGTTCCACACCGGCATAACCGATTGCGGCGGCTTCGCGCAGGCAGGTTTCCAGCGAGATGTCGCGACCGAGCGCCGGCAGGTCGTCATTACTCCAGGTGAGCGGATTGATGCCGATGCGCACTTTCATTCTTCGCGCGCTTTCTGGTAGGCCGCATAGGCTTTCCGCACGGCGTCGCTCTCCGATACTTCGGCAACCGGTACATCCCACCAGGCGCCGCCCGCGACGGTTGCTTTCACCGGATCGGTTTCGATGACGATGACGCTGGTTTTTTTCGACTTGCGTGCCTCTGCAAGTGCGGCAGCCAGTTCCTGCAGGTTCGCGGCCGGTTTCGCATCGGCGCCGAGCGATCGTGCATGTGCCACGAAGTCGACCACCGGTGCATCGGCCAGCAGGTTGTTAAACGATTCTCCGCCACAGGCCTCCTGCAAGCGGTTGATGCAACCGAAACCGCGATTGTCGAGAACGACGATGACAAGTTTGTGGCCAAGAGCCACCGACGTGGCTATCTCCGAATTCATCATCAGGTAACTGCCGTCGCCGACCAGCACGACGACCTCTCGTTCCGGCAAGGCCATTTTCACCCCCAGCCCGCCGGCGATCTCGTAGCCCATGCAGGAATAGCCGTATTCGAGGTGGTAGCTGTCCGGGCCGTGAGCACGCCAAAGCTTGTGCAACTCTCCCGGAAGGCCGCCGGCGGCACAGACGACGGTCGTGTCCGCGTCGCTCGCGCCGTTGACAACACCCAGTACCGCCGCGTCACCCGGCAAACCGGTCGAATCGTCAGCGGTCGCGTCGTCAACGATTGCCTGCCACTCAGCGATCAGCGACGAGACCCTGCGTTGCCGTTCGTCATCGCCGGCTGGCGCATCAATACACTGATCCAGTTCGGCCAAAGCTGCCGCTGCGTCAGCACGCAAGGGCAGGGCACCGCACTTGATCGCATCATGGCGACAGACGTTAATGGCGATGAATTGCGCATCAGCGGCAAACAGGGTATTGGATGCGGTAGTGAAATCCTGCAACCGGGTGCCGACGGCAACAATGAGGTCGGCCTCTGCGGCAATCCGGTTCGCGGCCGAACTGCCGGTGACGCCGATCGCGCCGGCGTTCTGTGGGTGATCCCAGGGCAGTGCGCCTTTGCCGGCCTGTGTTTCGGCCACTGGAATGCCATGTCGCTCCGCGAACTGCGCAAGTTGGGTAAACGCGCCGGAGTAGTGCACACCGCCGCCCGCGATAATGAGCGGCTTGTTCGCAGCGGCAAACAATGCCGCAGCTTGCATCAGCAAGCCTCTATCGGCGCGCGGACGTGCGATGACTCGCAGAGTTTCGTCGAAAAAGGACTCGGGATAATCAAAAGCCTCGGCCTGTACGTCCTGTGGCAATGCGAGAACGACCGGCCCGCAGTCTGCGGGATCGGTCAGCACCGACATTGCCTGCGGCAGCGCGGCAAGCAACTGTTCCGGACGCACGATGCGGTCCCAGAATCGCGAGACGGGACGAAAGCAGTCGTTCGCAGTGACCGACGGCGCTGAGAAATCCTCGATCTGTTGCAACACCGGATCGGGACGGCGACTGGCGAAAGTATCGCCGGGCAATAACAGTACCGGGAGACGATTGACATGTGCGAGTGCGGCGGCCGTCAGCATATTGGTGGCGCCCGGTCCGACCGACGTCGTGCAAGCCAGCATGCGGCGCCGTTTACTGGCTTTGGCAAAAGCGATCGCGGCGAGCGCCATGGCCTGTTCGTTATGGGCGCGAAAAACCGGTAGTCGCTTCTGTTTGCCTTGCAGCGCTTCACCCAGCCCCGCGACGTTGCCATGCCCGAAAATTGCAAACATGCCCGCAAAAAGCGGCACGCGCTTGCCGTCGTTCTCGATGTACTGAGCAGCGAGATAGCGCACCAGCGCCTGTGCCATGGTGAGTCGGATCGTTTTTCTCTGTATCACCTCTAGCCCGCCTTGCACCAGGTGTCGATCATTGTGAGATAGCGCTGCTGAATCGAACGCGTCGTTGCCGCGTCATCGACCTTTCCCGAAAACCAATGCTCTGCCGCATCGGCAAAAATGCTGCGACCGACCGCAAAACCACGGCAGATGTCGAACGATGCCGCGATCGTCAGGGCCTCGTGCAACTCCTCTGCTTCGGCACCGAGCCCGAGCATTACCACGCCTTTGCAATGCGGATCACAGTCCGCGATGACGTCACTGACGCGCTGCCAGCCCGCAGCAGTCTGCGCTTCGAGCTTCCACCAGTCCGGGCGCACACCGAGGTTGTACAAGCGTCGCAGCGCGCGCGGCAGTGTTTCCGTGTCGACCGGCCGTTGCGCGGAAGGGCAGATGACTTCGAGAATCAGGCGGCGATCGAGCGCCACAATATCGGCAAACAGCGTGCGGATACGCTCCTCCTGCTCGTGTCTCAGTTCCGACGCGTCGTCCGGATGATAAAACACCAGGCACTTGACCACCTGTCCCGACGGCCAGCTCGACAAATGCCGACCCGTGGCGAAATGCGGGTCGAACACCAGCGGCCGGGATCCAGGCACCTCGATCGGGCTCGCCGTCCAGATGTTTCTCGCCGCCAGTCGCGCGAGGGCCCTGCCGCCGTAGCGATGATCGACTATGGCCCCGTAACGCACCGAGTCGTCGCCCCTGTCAACAACGTCGACGATTACGTCAGCGACCAGGCTCTTGAATTCTTCGATCGCTGCAAACGGACGGCCGTGCGCCGCAGCGAGCTGTTCGAGTTGACTGCGATGATCGAACGCGAGCACGCATAGCGGGCGAGGATCATCGTGCCATGTTGTCACACGGTGCAAGTGTACGAGTTCGGTGTCGAGACGCGGTTGTCGCGGCGTTGGCTTGCGGGACAGAAAAGCATCCAGTTCAATCCGGCTCGGCATTGCCGGTGTGCAGCCATGCCGCGACACGACCAGTGCGCCACAGGCGTTACCGAGTAGCCCGCATTCCTGCCAGGACCGATTATCGAGCCAGCCGGCCAGGAAACCTGCAAGGAAGGCGTCACCCGCGCCGAGTGTGTTGAATACGTCCACCGGTAATCCCGCCACGGTGACGCCATTCTCCAGCGCCGGTAGTTCCCCCGCTTCGAATACCGTACAACCGGCCGCGCCACGTTTCAGGACAATCACAGCCGAACTGGTCTTTCGAATATTCTGCAATGCGCCAAGAAGGTCCATCGATGCACCGGCGATGGCGATTTCCTCTTCTGTACCGACGATAAGATCGCAATCCGCGAGGCATGCCTGCAGCACGCTGCTGGTTTCTGCCGATTCGACGAAGCGACTGGCGCCATCGCCGGCACTGCCGAGTCCCCACAGCACCGGCCGGTAGTCGATATCCAGCACGACGCGGGTTTTGTTCTGTTTTGCCAGCCGGATGGCCTTGGCGACCGCGGAGCGCGTCGTGGCGGATGACAAGTGTGTGCCGGTAATGGCGAGAACGCGTGCCGACGCAATATAGTCCTCGTCAACGTCATCGTCGGTGATGCCCATGTCGGCGCAGCGTTCGCGAAAGAAAATATGGGGAATATCGTCAGCGCTGCCGATGCCGAGGACGACCAGCCCGGTCAGTCGTGTCGGGTCAGTTCTAACGTGGGTGACATCGACACCGTGACGCGCCAGTTCCTCGCGTACGAAGCGGCCCATTTGTTCATCGCCGACGCGCGTCAGCATGGCGCTTTTTACGCTGAGACGCGCGAGGCCTGCTGCCAGGTTTCCTGACGAACCGCCGAGATACTTGGCAAACGATTGCATGTCCTCGAGACGGCCGCCGACTTGTTCGCCATACAGGTCGACAGCAGCGCGACCAAGGCAGATGACATCGAGTGGCCGGCTATTCAAGCGGGACATCCCGCGGCCACCAGTACGCAGCGTCCTTGTCCATCGTCCAGCTATGCTCGTCGGTGAATTCGGGCACGGTATACGGATCGTCCGGCAGGTGACGGATTACCCATGAGTAATACATGCCGTAGCCCGGCGCTGCGCATTGCGCATGATCGAGTCCCGGCGGGATGCAAATCGTGTCGCCGTCGCCGATCTTGAACACCTGGTCGCCGAGTTCCGCATGCCCGTATCCCTGCGGTCGGGTGAACCGGTAATGATAAATCTCCGGCTGGCGATGATGATGCGGCGGATAGCTCGACCAGCCGCCGGGTAAAGTAACAACTTCGCCGAGCACCAGTTCCGCCTCAGCGGGCGACGAACTGCCATCGAAGATCGTGCGCACGAAGCGCAGGCAGCGTCCGGCCACCTGGCCCTTGCCGCGATGCTCGTTCGGCACCTGTGCCGGCGTAAATACCCGGGGTGCAAAAGACTTGCGGTTGCGACAACGGTAAAGCGTCAGCTCGCAGTCTGTTTTGGCCTCGATGACGACTTCGCTGCCTGCCGACACATGGACGCAACTGGCCGACTCGTCGAACAGGGAGTGCCGTTCGAATGCGAAAGGCAGGTCGCCGGCGCGCCCTTCGACGCGCCCGTGCATGAGCAGCCAGGCACACTCGGTGTCGGCCGATTGCGTGTATTTCTCTCCCGCTGGCAGGACCAGCGAGTCGACGGCCAGTTCGGCGTAGGAGGCGATCGGGTGCAAACCTGCGTGGGCACGGCCGCCATGCTGTCGGATCAGGTTTTCCTGCAGGTTGGTCATGGTCGATCTCCCTTGTAGCGCGTGAAGCAACTGTTATTGCCAGCGACGCAACTGTGCTTCGGCGGCATTTGCATTTCAGGCGCCGAGCGTCACCCAGGCGCGTTCGCTGCTCGAGCGCTCGACCGCAGCCATTACGGATTGCACATTGAGGCCTTCGCTGAAGTCCGGGTAAAACGCTTTGCCGCCGTCGATGGCAACCAGCAGATTGTGAATCTCGATGATTTTCAGGTCATTGATGCCGAGTCCGTGACCGGGAGCGGGACAAAAACGTCCGTAGTCGGCGTGCTCGGGTCCGGCAAGGATGGTGCGATAACCGGCGCGGCCCTTCGCCTGTCCGCCGGAGTAGAGGCGTAGCTCGTTCATGCGCTCCTGGTCGAAACCGATGGCGCCCTTGGTGCCGAACACCTCGAAGGTGAGACCGCATTTCAAGCCGGTCGCGACGCGACTGATTTCCAGGGTTGCCGGCACGCCGGACTCGAGTTCAAGCAACGCGCGCGCAATATCTTCGTTCTCGACCTCGCGCATTTTGCCGGTGGCCGGATCCCGGCGGGCCGGAATGACGGTATGAATGTCGCCGATCAACTTGCGTGGCGGGCCGAGCAGGAAATGCACCATGTTAATAAGGTGTGAGCCGAGGTCGGCGAGCGCGCCGGCACCGGCGAGCCGCCGTTCGCAGCGCCAGCTGAAGGGTACTTCGGGGCTGGCCATGTAATCCTCGAAATAGCGCCCGGAAAAATTGACCGGCGTACCGATTTCGCCACCGGCAATCATCTCGCGAGCCACCTGGATAAGCGGATTCGTGGTGTAGTTGAGGCCCACGGCATGCACCTTGCCGGAGCTCATCGCCAGTGCCGCAAGTTCGGTCGCCTCGCGCACATCGAGCGCCAGCGGCTTCTCGCAATAAACGTGCTTGCCGGCCTGCAACGCGGCGCGTGACATTTCAGCATGCAGGTAATTGGGCGTGCAGATGTCGATGACGTCGATCGCGGGATCGTCCAGGAGGCGGCGCCAGTCGGCTTCGCCGCGTTCAAAGCCGAGTTCGCGGGCGGCCTTCGCAGCCCTGGCACTGTCCGTGTCCGCGACAGCTAAGCAGCGAGGTGCCGCCACATCATCGAAGACGGTGCCGACCGCCCGCAAGGCGATCGCGTGCGCCCGTCCCATGAAGCCGGTGCCGATCAGTCCGAAACCTGAGGTTTTCATAGATTAGAGTGCTTACCTGAAAGAGTGTCGGTCGGGCCGCGCCATGGCGCCGGCGGGGACACGAACCGTCCGTGGAACAATAGCGCGATGAAACTTAAATTTCAATTACGAAAAAATTAGAACGAAATTATCATTCCGCGACGATCACGCGTTCCCCGTGACGCAGCGAGCGATCCGCCGCCTCCGCCAGCAGCAGGGCCCGCAAGCCGTCCTCGCCGCTGGCAAGGTCGTGGCTTTCGCCTCTGACGGCCCGCAGGAAGTCGTCTATTTCCAGGCGATAGGCGGCCTGGTAACGCTCCAGGAAAAACGGCAAGGCGGGTTCTGTCAGGTAGCCCGCCGACGATGCTGCTTCGACCCGCGTCGCAGTCTCATTGTGCGCCTGTAACATACCGGTCGCGCCGAACACTTCCAGTCGCTGGTCGTAACCATAGCTGCAACGCCTGCTGTTGTTAATGTGGCAGATTGCGCCGCCTGAGGTTTGCAGGATGACCGCCGCCGTGTCGATGTCGCCGGCTGTGGCGATCGCGGCATCCACCAGGCAACTGCCGGCGGCAAACACGGATACCGGCTCCGCGCCCAGCAGCCAGCGCGCCATATCGAAGTCGTGAATTGTCATGTCGCGAAACAGGCCGCCGGAACGGCGCACGTAGTCTAGCGGCGGCGGTGACGGGTCGCGGCTCGTGATGCTGATCACCTCGAGTGCGCCGATGTGTCCGGCTGCCAACAAATCGCGAATGCGTCGAAACGATGGATCGTAACGGCGGTTGAAGCCGACGCAAAGCGGAATGGAGGCGGCCGTCGCCGCGTCGATGCACTTTTGCGCGTTGTCGGCGTCGAGATCAAGTGGCTTCTCGCAAAACACGGGTTTGCCGGCGCGCGCGCAGGCCTCGATCAGCGGCAAATGCGTGTCGGTGGAACTGGCTATGACGACAGCGTCGATGCGCTCGTCTCCCAGTGCGTCTTCGACACTTGCAGCGGCAGCCCCGGTTTCTGCAGCGAGATTCTCCGCTGCCGAGTTGTCGACGTCGACGACGTAACGCAGCGTGGCTTGCGGATGCGCCGCAATGTTCGCGGCGTGAATGCGGCCAATGCGTCCTGCCCCGATTACGCACAGATTGATACTCAATGGATTACCTCGTTTTTGTGAACGGTTAGCCCGATGCCTTTTTCTTCTCGATACGGTGTGCGTAACTGATGACCAGCGTCTGCGCGAGACACAGGGAACCTGTCAGTGAGCGAAATTGGCGAACCTCGGCATCCTTGATATCGAAAGAAATGTCGGCGTCGCGGGATACCGGACTCAGCTGGCTGTCGCTGATGGCAATGATGCGGGCGCCGGCAGCTTTTGCGGCTACCACGATTTCGCCGGTTTCTCTCGCGTACGGATGAAAACTGATCGCGAACAACAGGTCGTCCTTGCCAATCATCGAACTCTGCTCGAGCAACATGCCGGCCAGCCCGTCGATCAGGTGCACCGGTTTGTCGACATGACGCAAGGCGTAGGCCATATAGGCAGCAACCGGGAACGAGCGGCGCAGGCCGATCAGGTACACAGCGGCCGCTTGCTCCATGAGATCGACGGCCCGTTCGAGTGCGCGCCCGTCGATAGTTTCCTGAAGATGTTCGAGCGCGATGATGTTGCTGTTGGCAAATTCACGCATCAGTTCGTGTGAAGTCAGCGCGCGGCCGTCGCCGCTTTGGCGGTTGAACTGCCGGATGCGTTCAGCGTAACTCGGGCTCGGCGATGAGTTGATGAGTTCGTCCCGAAAAAGGCGCTGCATCTGGCTGGCGCCCTCATAACCGAATGCTTTGGCAAAGCGCACGATGGTGGAGGCCTGCACACCACAGCGGTCGGCGATGACGGCCAGCGTCTCGAGCCCCATGTCGTTCGGATGGTCGAGCACATACGCCGCAACCTGTTTGAGGCGCGGGCTCAAGGCCTCGTGGCGGGCCACGATGGCTGCGCGCAACTGTTCGATATCCCCGGGAGTTTGCATAGCGGATGGTTCTCTGGCCGGCGCGGGCGGCCTATGGTAGCGAGATGTAACGGTTATTCCAACCATCGAAAATTCGTTCCATCGCTCCGCTCACGGCCCTGCTCGTGGTTGAATGAAACATTAATTTCAAGTTTGCATATTACAAAATTTCTGTTCTATACTCCACTGTCAATGAATCGTCACATTCGGGTGGGACCATTGCGCCCGGCCGTGGCCCGAGGAAGACGGGAGGAGTACTCATTGCGGCCTTTTTTTGCACGCAATCGCCATCGACTGACCTGCACCGGACCAACCCAGGGGGAAACATCATGAGTGCTGCATTGTCCATCGCCGCCCGTATCGGCCTGATCGCCGGCCTGTTGCTTGTTGCATCAATTGCCGAGGCGCAGGTCTCTGTGCGCGGGCAGGTAACGGATGCTTCCACCGGCCGCTCCTTGCCGTCGGCCGAAGTCACCCTGGAAGAACTCAACCGCAGCGTTATCACCAGCAACAGCGGAGCTTACGTAATTGCCAACGTACCGCCCGGCAGCTACACATTGTCGGTAAGTACGCTGGGCTATCGCACGGTGTCGCGCTCGATCCAGGTCTCGGCGACGGAAGCAGCATCCGCGGACATCGCGCTTGCTGCCATCGGCGTAACCGAAGAGGTCGTGGTCACCGGCTACCGTGCGGCCCAGGCCAATGCCCTGCAGGACAAACGCATGGCGGCGATGATCAAGGAGACCATTACGGCGGATGACGCCGGCAAACTGCCGGACCAGAACGTGGCCGAAGCATTGCGTCGGGTAGCCGGCGTAACGGCGACCGTGGACCAGGGCGAGGGTCGCTACGTGACTATCCGCGGTGTGGATCCGAGTTACACCAATATCACGCTCGACAACCAGGTAGTCGGCTCGCCGGAGGATACGCGACGTGTGGCGCTGGATACGATTCCGTCGGAAGTGCTCTCGCGAGTCGAAGTCGTCAAGGCGGTGACGCCGGATATGGACGGGCATTCAGTCGGCGGGTCGATCAACATTATTACACCGAGCGCATTCGACGAAGCTGACGGACGGTTTTTCTCGGCAACCGCGGAATACGGCTATTACGACCTGAATGGGAAGAACCCTTCCAGCCTTTCGGCCGGCTGGGGCCAGACCTTCGGCCCCGAAAATCGCTGGGGAATCATGCTCTCCGGCAGCTATTCCAAGCGCAATTACGAGTCGGAGAATTTGCAGGGCGGCGATCCCTGGGAGGAGGAAGGTGATTTCCTGATTCCCGACGAGCTGGTACTTCGCGACTATCGCATCGAACGCCTGCGCCGCGGCCTCGTCGCCAACCTTGAGTACCGGCCCAACGACAACACCAAGCTGTATCTGCGTAACCTGATCAATCGTTTTGAAGACACCGAGTCGCAGGCAGAGACAATCTGGGCCTATCGTGAAGGTGACCTCGAAAACCAGACCGCAACGTCCGGCACCTTTACAGAAGGCGAGGGCGAACGATTTATTTCTGAGCGCATCGAGAAGCAATCCATTCGCACCTCGTCACTCGGTGGTGAGTTCATCGTCGGAAAATGGTTGTTCGATGCTTCGGTTACTGTGGGTGAGGCCGAGCAGGATACGCCGTTTGATCGTGAGTGGGGTTTTGAACTGTCTGAAGTTTTGCCAATGACTTACGACACGTCCGGCCTGTTCTTCACGGTCGACGCGGGACCGGATTTTAACGACCCGGCGCTTTATGAGTTCAACGAGTACCTGCGCGGCGGGCAGGTCGTCGTGGAGGACGTTCTCGCATTCCAGTTCGACCTGGAACGCGAGATTGCCTTCGGCAACAATCCGGGCACGGTCAAATTCGGCGCGAAATTCACTGAACGTGACAAGCAATCCGACCAGGACCTCATCGTATATGACGGCTTCGACGGTGACCTGACCTTGAGCGGATTCACAGAGCCTGGCAAAGCGGATTTTTATGCCAGCGAGCAGGCCTACGATTTCGGGCCGCGCATGTCGTTTTCCTCACTGGAAGACTTCTTCAATGCAAACGGCGGTGATTTCGAAATCAGCGATGCAGACACCGTGGTCGAGTCATTCGGCGTCGACTTCCGGGTAACGGAAGAAGTTACGGCCGGTTATGTGATGGGTACCATAGAGGCCGGCCGCGCCACCATTATCGGTGGCGTGCGGGTCGAGCGCACGGAAACGGACTTCTCGGCTTTCGATCTCCTGTTTGTCGACGGCGATCCGGAGACGCCGGCGCCGGTTGCCGGCAATAATAGTTACACACATTGGCTGCCGAGCCTGCATTTGCGCATGGCGCTGCGCGAGGATCTGCTGATGCGCGCCGCCTGGACCAATAACGTTGGGCGACCCTCCTATGAATTGAATGCTCCATTTCGTATTTTTGAAATCGACGAGGACGATCCGGGCGTTTTCGAAGGAGCGGTAGAGGCTGGCAACGCTGATCTTGAGCCGCTGGAGTCAATGAACTTTGATCTCGCCCTGGAGTGGTATATGGAGTCCGGCGGTATTCTCGCGGCGGGCCTGTTTTACAAGGATATCGAAAAGCCGATTTTCACACGTATCACCGTGCTGGAAGATACTGTATTCGACGGACGTTTCTTCAGTGAGCTGGAAGTTGAGACCACGGATAACGCAGAGTCCGGCAGCATTTTCGGCTTCGAGTTCAACTACCAGCAACAGTTCCTCGGGCTTCCAACGCCATTCAATGGCCTGGGTATTGCGCTCAACTATACGTACACGGACAGCGAAGCCACGGTCTTCGATCGTGACGATAAATTGCCGTTCTTCCTGCAGTCGGATCACATCGGGAACGCGGCGCTGTTCTTCGAGCGCAGCGGTTTCGAGGCGCGCCTGGCCTATACATATTACAGTACTTACCTCGATGAAGTTGGAGACGATGCAACACAGGATCTTTACTTCGACGATCGTGGCCAGCTGGATTTCAAGGCCAGTTACGAGGTAACCGACAACGTGGCCGTATATTTTTCGGCACTCAACATGACGGATGCTCCATTGCGCTTTTTCAGCGGCAGGAACAGCGGCCGACTGGCGGAAAACGAGATCTATTCATGGAACCTGGCGGCCGGAGTTCGCGTTCGCTTTTAGGATCTGCCGCGGCGGGCGCCGAGAAACGCTGTTGGAGCCCGCCCTGCGGGCGAATGCGGTAACGACAAACCTTTTCCCGTTCGCGCGCAGGCGCGCTCCAACAGTGCTCGATTCGACGTAGCCTGCAGCGCTCGCTGCCGCTACAATGCTCTCCCGCTCACTATTCACGTAACGTCGGAGTGCCTTGCCCACCATGACAGCGAGAAATACCGCTACCAAAAACCAAGCGACCATGGCCGAGAAGGCCGATATTCACGAACTGTACGAACAAGCCGTGCAGGACGTGGAAATGGAATGCGAGTTCCTGCAGAAAACTTTCCGGGAAATCCGGGGTCGCAAAGCGCATCTCTTCCGCGAGGATTTCTGCGGCACGGCGAGCGCATCGTGCCAGTGGGTCAAGCAAGGCAAGGAGTTCCAGGCGATCGGTGTCGACATCGATCCCTCGGTACTCGACTGGGGACGCAAAAACCGGGTCGCGAAACTGTCCAGCGAGGACCAGGCGCGTGTCGGTTTACTGCAATCGGACGTTATGACTGCCGAGACCGCGCCGGTCGACCTGATCGCGGCACTCAATTTCAGCTATTTCATTTTCAGAACGAGAGACCAGCTACGCGCCTACTTCCGCAAGTCGCTCGACGCACTGAAAGACGACGGCGTGCTGTTCCTCGACATGTTCGGCGGTCCCGAAGCCCAGGAAGAAACCAAGGAAAAAACCAAGCACAAGAAGTTCACCTATATATGGGACCAGGCGAAGTTCCACCCGGTCACGCATTTCATACGCTGCCATATTCACTTCAAGTTTCCGGACGGTTCGCGCCTCAAGAAGGCTTTCACGTACGAGTGGCGGCTGTGGACCGCACCGGAGATCTGTGAGCTCCTGCTGGAAGCCGGCTTCAGCAAGGCCACCGTCTACTGGGAAGGCGAGGATGAGGACGGCGAGGGCAACGGTGAATTCACGCCCGAAGGAGAGGGCGTCGCCGATATTGCCTGGATCGCCTACGTCGTTGCCGAAAAGTGACCTGACGCACATTAAAGGCATGCCCTGTTCGACATAATCTGGACGGTGGCACTGCGTTGCCTGCGACCGCTACGGCCTTACCCGGTTTCGAGAGTGAGTCCGTATCTGGTAGCCTGAGCGCAGCCGGAGACCACCTGGCAACCGAGACGGACACCGTTCAGCTCGACCAGACGTCTCTCCTGCGCAAGCCGGGCCACTCGCCGTGGACGGGAAATTGCGCGACGATTTTGCTGGTAGAAAAGTGCTGGTTGTCGAGGATCAGCCGGCGCTGCGCGACGTTGCTGGTCGAATTCTCGCTGATCCGGGTTGTGACGTGCACACGGTTGAAAGTGCTGGCCTTGCCCTAGAATACCTGCAGCCTGGGAACGATTTCGACCTTTAGTTCACCGATGTCGTCATGCCCGGCACACTCGACGGCATTGGCCAGCGGCAGCCGCACGACACGAGCTTCCGGATCTGGCGGTGATGTTCACATCCGGCCACACGGAAGCAGGGCCTTTTGCAGAGCAACTGCGTGGAGATCGCAATAGCCACTATCTTACAAAAACCTACTCGCGGGAATCGCTGGCACGCGCCTTGCGGATGGCACTGCCGGGAACAAGCGACACCGTTAACTTTATTTTCGGGACTGAGCATGGACGTACAGCGCATCGCCCGTCAACCGGAAATGTGAGCTGATCGCCATGCAACAGAATGCCGTGCTGATCGTTGATGACGACCCGTCCATCTGCCAGTTCATATCGAAGGTCTGCAGCAAATCCGGATTCGAGCCGGTAGTTGCGGACAATCCGCAGGATTTTGCGACAGCAATCAACAACCGCAGTCTTCTCCTGGTGATCACGGACCTGCAGATGCCGAAACTGGACGGCATTGAGTTCATGCGCCTGTTGTCCAAATTGCGAACCGATGTGCCGGTAGTGATTCTGAGCGGTTTCGACCCGCGTGTATTGCATACGGCCGAAGCATTCGGCCGTTCCGTGGGGCTGACAGTCGTTGAGGCGTTGCAGAAGCCCTTGTCGGTCGCTGCCCTCACCGAAGTGCTTAAGAATGTCGCCCTGCGCGCGGCGCCGCATCCCGAAAGCGAACTGGCGGCGGGTATACGCAACCGCGAATTCACCTTGTTCTACCAGCCGAAAATCAGTGTGCGGCCGGAAGACTTCGGTCGCGTTGTCGGTTTCGAAGGGCTGGCGCGCTGGTTGCATCCGAGGGACGGTCTGGTTGCACCCAATCGTTTCATCGCGCTGGCCGAATCGACCGGGCAGATCGACGAACTGACCGACGGACTGATGGATTGCGGCCTGCGTGAAATAAATCGTTGGGGTGAGAATGGCCAGGCATTTTCGCTGGCTCTCAATTTGTCACCTCTGATGCTCCAGAATCGGGAGCTGGCCGATCGCATTCAGCAAAAAGTAGCCCATGCCGGAGTCGATCCGGGCCGATTGATGTTTGAGGTTACTGAAAGCGGCGCCATGGCGGATCCCAGCAAGACCATGGAGATCCTGACGCGGCTGCGGCTGAAAGGTTTCGAACTGTCTATTGACGATTTCGGCACGGGTTATTCCTCACTGGTCAAGCTTTACGAGCTGCCGTTCTCCGAACTCAAGATCGACCGTTCATTCGTCAGCGACATCGAGCGTCGCGAAGACGCCAAGGTGATCGTCAAGACACTCATCGACCTGGCCCACAACCTGTCGCTTCGGGCCTGTGCCGAGGGCGTGGAAACAGAAGCCGAGTGGCGATTGCTGGTGGAATACGGTTGCGATCGAATTCAGGGATATTTTGCCGCGCGGCCGATGCCTGCCGAAGATATTCCGGCATGGCTTGCGAAATGGGCAGAAAGGCGTCCGGCAATTGACGCCATCAGTTCCCGGACGATCAACTGATGCAAAGCGCGCGCGATTCCCGGTGCGACGATTCGTCGGCCAACGAGTTGCGTGCTGACCCGCCCGCGGGTGCGGACGGTATCCGGTGCGGTAAGGTTCCTGTGGATCGCATCCCGCAGCCGGATGCCCTGCAGGAGATCAACGACCAGCTGATCAGCCGGGTGGCGCGACTGGAGGCGGCGCTGACGTTGACCGCAGGCACCGTGCATGACGTGAACAATGTCCTGACGGTTTTGGCGGGCAACCTGTTCCTTCTTACGGAAAGCGCCCGCGGCCAGGAAAAGTTGTATGAGCAAGCGCGACGGGCACGGAATGCGGCGGAACGAGGCAGTACACTATTACGCGAGTTGCTGACCTTCAATCGTGACGGCGACACTGATCCCAAGTCGATCTGTCCGGACAACCACGTATTTGCCTTGCAACCGCTACTGGCACGCGCAATCGGCGCGGACAAGGAACTCACAATCTCGATTGACCACAAAGCGGGTTCCGTGATCGCCAGCGCCGCGCAGTTCGAAAGCGTCCTGATCAACCTGGTGATCAACGCTCGAGATGCGTTGAACGAGAACGGCAAGGTGATGATCCGGGTTCGTGATGCGCGTATCGATGCCGATCAGGCCGCTGCTCTGCAACTTGTCCCCGGCGACTATGTATGTGTGAGTGTCAGTGACAATGGCCACGGCATACCGGAGGAAATCCTGCATCGCGTCACCGAGCCGCTGTTTTCGACCAAGCCGGCGGATCAGGGCAGCGGCCTGGGGCTGGCGATGGTGAAGCGATTTGCGGAGCAAGCCGATGGGGCGCTGCAGATAGAAAGTCGTGCAGGCGAGGGCACGACCATGACGATCTGGCTGCCGCGCACAAACCAGCTTGCCGAGACGACTGCAAACATGACGCTGCCGCTTTCGACATTGCCGGGTGGCGACGAACGCCTGCTGCTGGTTTCACGCGACCGTGATGTACGCATCGCCATGCAGCAGATTCTCGAAACGCTCGGCTATTCGGTTGCCGTAGCGGATAACCTGGAAGGCGTTGACAGAGTGCGGCCCGGTTCGACGCCATTGTCGCTCGTCATCAGTGAACGATCGGCTGCGGCAATACGCACCGAGCAACGCTGGCTTGATTCGCTGCGCGAATCCAATGCGGCGCTGAAACATATCGCGCTGTTGCAGGGAGGCACCGATGCGAAGCTGGAGGCGCCGGACGCCGACGGCTACGTATATCGACCGGTCACCATCGCCGAGTTGGCGCGCACGGTGCGGAAAGTGCTGGAGAAAAAGTAAGCCATGGTTAAATCAGAACAGACTGCCCGCTTGCTGGTCCTCGACGATGACGTCGAATTGGGCGAGCTGATTGGTGAACTTGGCGAGCATTGCGGATTTACCGCAACGGTGACAAGCGATGCGGCGACTTTCAACGAGGAACTCGGACGCGCGGCACCGGCATTGATCGTGCTCGATCTGCAGATGCCCGATACAGACGGCATTGAAGTCCTGCGCGATCTTGCTTCCAGTCGGTCGCGCGCTGGCGTGCTGATCGTGTCCGGAATGGACAATCGAACGCTGGCCAGCGCCGAACATTACGGGCGACAAGCCGGGTTGAATATGGTGGGAACGCTACAGAAACCGTTCACCCCGGAAGCCATGATGAGCAAGCTGTCGTCCGCGCACGAATCGACGCGGCGACTGACCAGCGAGGATCTGGCAAAGGCCATAGCGGAGGGTGAACTGACGCTCCGTTACCAGCCCGTGGTACGACGAATTCAGCGCGGCAGCTGGCATGCGGAATCCGTTGAGGCGCTGTTGCGCTGGCAGCATCCGTCACTCGGACTGCTGGTGCCGGCGCAGTTCCTGAGCCTGATCGATTCCGAACGGGGCGAGTTGATGAAGCAGCTTACCGATTTCGTGTTCGAGCGCGGCATCGAGCAGTTGCGCGTCTGGCAAGGTGCGGGATTGCATATCGGCTTACGCGTGAATGTAGCCGCCGGTCTTATTGCCGATTCGCAGTTTCCGGATCGACTCGAATCGCTTCTGCGCGAGCACGATACGGACCCCGAACGCCTGACCCTCGAGATTCGCGATGCAACGGACCTGGGACAATCCAGCAAGGGCTTCGACATTCTGACGCGACTGCGGCTCAAATCGGTCAAGTTGTCGCTGGACGATTTCGGCGGATCGGGCTCAACGTTGCAAGGCCTTTACACGCTGCCGTTCGGCGAGATCAAGCTCGACCGTTGTCTCATTGCTGACCTGGCCAGCGTGCCCGGAGCCCGGGTACTGGTTGGCGGACTGATCGATATTGCGCACCGCATGGACATGAGTTGCTGCGCAGTCGGTGTAGAGACAGACGAGCAGTTGCAGATACTCGATGAGGCGGGTTGCGATCTTGTTCAGGGCTTCTTCGTAGGCTCGCCCGTTACGGCGGTCAAACTACCCGAAGCGCTGGCTGAATGGACAGCGACTGTGACGGGCAAGGTAGCTGGTAAAGCAACCGCCTGAACGGCAAGGGGCTGCGGCTGCCGTGCCCGAGCCGTGCCAATGGGCTGCATGACCCGATTCGCCGCATGACGGCCACCATCTGCGCTGCAGAAACAGCCGATTTTTTAGTGGCTTGCTGCTACTATCCGATCAGCGCCTCAAAAGAGCGCCATTAGACATAATGTTCGCGCATGCCCGGACGATGCACATATAATCGCCAGTCCGGCCGCCGACATCGACATCCGTTCGGCGTCCCGCACCAGACCCGAAAAACGAGTAAGTCCTGAATGGCCAAAGACCAGGAAGTCGCGATTCTCTTTGCTGACGTTGTCGGCAGTACTCAACTGTACGAGCAGTACGGCGACATCAAGGCCAGCGAAACAGTGGCGCATTGCCTCGATGTAATGAAGGACGCAACCCACCAGTTCAACGGCAAGGTCATCAAGACCATCGGCGACGAGGTGATGTCCACCTTTCCAAACGTGGATGACGCCATGGGTGCCGCGAGCCAGATGCAGGCGCGATTGAGCGACAATGAAAATCAGGGCGACGACCATATTCCGGTATCGATTCGCATCGGCTGTCACTTCGGGCCGGTGGTCGAGGAACAAAACGATATCTTCGGCTCTGCCGTGCATACGGCCAATCGCATGACGTCCCAGGCCAAGGCCGGGCAAATCGTCATTTCCGGGTCCTCGGTGGATCGAATGAGCGGTGAGTGGCGCGCGCAGACACGGCAGATCGATGTCGCCACCGTGCGGGGGCGCCTCGATGAAGTCGCCTTGTTTGAACTACTGTGGCAGCCGGAAGAAGCCACCAGCATGCTGCCAACCATTGAGTGGGAAAACAAAAACCGGAAGGCGACGCGGCTGGTTCTGTCGTTTCGCGACACGAAGGTGATCGTCAACGATCAGAACAAGCAGATCAACATGGGCCGCGCTGACGACAATGATGTGGTCGTCAAGGGAAACCTGATATCAAGGGTGCATGCCAAGGTCGAGAAACGACGCGGCAAGTTCATGCTGGTTGACCAGAGTACCAACGGTACGTTCCTGCAGAATGCGCACGGCGAGGAGACGTTTGTGCGCCGCGACAGTACCGAGCTGAACGGCAGAGGCGTTATCGGTCTCGGGCGCGTTGCCAAGGAGGGTACGCCGCTTGCCATTCATTTTGTTTGCGAGGATTAGCGGTTGTCGCCCGTGCTAACGGCTCCTACAGGGCGGGCGCTGACGGGGAATCGCATATCGCCCGTGCTACGGGCTCCTACAGGCTCGAGCGCTGTAGGAGCGCGCCTTGCGCGCGAATAGGGCAACGGCCAAACTTTTCCGGTTCGCGCGCAAGTCGCGCTCCCACGTCGCCCGATTCCAGCCCTGTAGGAGCCCGTATCACGGGCGATGTCGGTCGCTACTGTGCCGCCTGCTGCGCTTGCTGCAGTTCGGTCAACACCTGCTGGTGCTCGCGTTTCAACGCATCCGGCAACCTGTCCCCGTAGCCGGTCAGGTACTCGCCAACCGATTCCATTTCGGCTTGCCATTGTTTGACATTGACGGTCAACAGCGCTTGCAGGGATTCTTCATTGATGTCGAGACCGGATGTGTCGATGTCCTCGCGTTGCGGCAGGAAACCGATCGGTGTTTCACGCGCGCCGACACGATTTTCACAGCGGTCGATAATCCATCGCAATACCCGGAGATTTTCGCCGAACCCGGGCCACAGGAAATGGCCGGACGCATCCTGGCGGAACCAGTTGACGTGAAATATGCGCGGCAGCCGATCGGAGCGGTCGGCGAACGACAGCCAGTGCGACCAGTAGTCCGCGAAGTTGTAACCGCAAAAGGGTTTCATGGCCATCGGGTCGCGGCGCACGACGCCGACCGCGCCGCTTGCCGCAGCAGTCGTTTCCGACGCGACGCCCGCGCCGACCAGCACGCCGTGGCGCCAGCTTTTTGCCTCGTACACCAGCGGCGCCAATTCCTTGCGCCGGCCACCGAATACCAGTGCCGAAATTGGCACGCCATCCGGCGCTTCGGCAAGCTCGGAATAGCTCGGATTCTTCTTCGCCGCCACTGTGAAGCGTGAATTGGGATGTGCGGCCGGGCCATTGCCCGGCTCGTAGTCACGACCTTGCCAGTCAACGGCAGGTTTGCCGACCTTCTTGTCTTCCCACCACGGCTTGTTGTCGGCCGTCAATGCGACGTTGGTAAAGATGGTGTCGCTGTGGATCATTTCGAACGCGTTCCGGTTGGTCTTTGCGTTGGTTCCCGGCACGACGCCAAAGTAGCCGGCTTCCGGATTGATGGCACGCAGCCTGCCGTCGTGATCGAGGTGCAACCAGGCGATATCATCGCCGAGCGTCCAGATCTTCCAGCCGGGTAATGAGTCCGGTGGGATAAGCATGGCGAGGTTGGTTTTTCCGCACGCCGATGGAAACGCGCATGCGAGGTAATGGGTTTCGCCTTGCGGATTCTGCACACCGACGATTAGCATGTGTTCGGCCAGCCAGCCTTCGCTGCGCGCTTGCCAACTGGCAATGCGGAGCGCATGGCATTTCTTGCCGAGCAGGGCGTTGCCGCCATAGCCTGAGCCGATGCTCTTGATCGTGAGTTCTTCCGGGAAATGCATAATGAAGCGCTTCTCGGGGTCGAGGTCGCCAGTGGAATGCACTCCCTTGACGAACTGGCCTTCTTTCTCGATGCGCGCCAGCGCAGCGGCACCCATGCGCGTCATGAGTTTCATATTCACGACCACATAGGGGCTGTCGGTAATTTCCACGCCCAGTCTTGCATAGGGTGAATCGATCGGTCCCATGCAATAGGGTATGACGTACATCGTCCGCCCCTGCATGGCGCCTTCGAACAGTGCATCGATCTTGCGATGCGCTTCGCCAGGCGACATCCAGTGGTTGTTCGGGCCGGCGTCCTGCTTGTCGGTGGTGCAGACAAATGTCAGGTGCTCGACGCGTGCGACATCCGACGGATCGGAACGGTGGAGATAACAGTGCGGATACGCTTCCTGATCGAGCTCCAGCAGATCACCGCTACGCCGCATCTGGTTGATCAACCGCTTGAATTCCGATTCGCTGCCATTGCACCAGTGTATGTCTTCCGGCTGTGTCAGACGGGCAACCGAATCGACCCAGTCCTGCAGTGCCGATAACTTCGTTGTCATAGCAAGATCTCTGGCTGGTGAACGCAAGGCGTCATACCCGGCAGTGCCGGGTGCATCCCCGGACCGATGCCGTTGGGTTTGTCGCCCCGTTGCGTGGCGCAGACCGGCGCAAAGGCGGCCATTATACGCGCCCGCCCGGATTGTGCATCCGGACGGGGCTCACAGGGTCCGCGACCACCTGGCCTGCCGCGCTATCTCGCTGGAACTCTCAAGAAGTGGAAGGCGTTCCCGCGGGTTTTGACGTCCTGCGCCGTGTGACTTTCGCAGTCTTTGCAGTCTTTGCAGTCTTTGCAGGTTTGCGCACGGCGCGGCGACTTGCCGTTTCTCCTGCTTTTTTGCCGACCGGCGCAGCGGACGGCGCAGTACCACTCATCTCGGCTATTGCGTCGCGCAACAGCTTGCCGGCGTCACCACCGGCACCGATCACAATTGAGACAGTCGCGCGGGTATCGCGGGCCAATCGCGAGGTTTGTTCGGGAATCAGCCGTAGTTGAGTTCCGACGAGATTGCTCAAGTCGGTCGCAGCGGCTGCGGCGCGCAGCCGTGCGGCAAACGCATCAATCTGGTTGTCCACGAGCCGCTGTTGCTGTTGCAGCACCTTGTCGGCGGTGCGGTGCGTCAATGCTGTCAGTCCGAGTCCCAGGCGAGAGACTTTTTGCACCGGCTTCTTGCCGGCGGCTACGCGTGCGGCGGCACGCTCGGCACGTTTGCGCGCCGCGCTGAGGAGGGTCTGGTAAGGGTTGTAGGCACGCGTTTCGTTTGACGCATGGGCTTGGCGAGCGTGAGGGGTCATGTCGTTCTCCTGTTGTGCACTGCAGCAATGGTGCGCCGCACAATAATGCGGGATGGCGACGATGTCAAGGCTTAATCCCGTCAACGCAATAGGTCACTGTCCCTCAATAACGCGCGACGTATAAGGTCACTGTCCCCAATTGAGGGGGCAATACCGGGCACTGGCGGCAGAATTGGCGCTCTCGGATGCGTTGTCGGCAGGGTATAGTGCCGCTCTTGTGATTTCGCTCAGCCATTATTTCGGACCCGACAGCCCGCTTGCCGAGTGGCTGCCGGGCTTTCAGCCGCGACCCGGCCAGGCGTGGATGGCTGAGGCCGTTGCCGAGGCGCTCGGGTCCCGCGGCAAACTCGTGGTGGAAGCCGGAACCGGGACCGGCAAGACCTTCGCCTACCTGGTCCCGGCCCTCATGTCCGGGCAGAAGACCATCATCTCGACCGGTACCAAAGCGCTCCAGGACCAGCTTTATCATCGCGACCTGCCGCTGATCGGCAAGTCACTGGGGCGGCCGGTCAGGACGGCACTGCTCAAGGGCCGGGCCAATTACCTGTGCCTCGAGCGACTGGAATCGGTAGCACCGCAAGCGGCCCCGCCGTCGCTCGGCGCCGATCTCGCGGCCGTCCGTGCCTGGCGGCACCGCACTGGCAGCGGCGATCGGGCGGAACTGACCGAGGTGGCCGAGGATTCGGGCGTGTGGCCGCTGGTCACGTCCACGGCAGATAATTGCCTTGGCAAGCAATGTCCTTTTTTCAAGGATTGTCACGTCGTGCTGGCGCGTCGCGCGGCCCAGGAGGCCGACCTCGTAGTGGTCAATCACCACCTGTTGCTTGCCGATCTGGCTATGAAGGAAGAGGGCTTCATCGAATTTCTCCCCGGCGCCGATGCCGTCATATTGGACGAAGCGCACCAGATACCCGACCTTGCGGCGCAGTTTTTCGGCGTGAGTGTCGGCAGCCGCGAACTGGAACGCCTGTTCGACGAGTTGCGCGCCCGCACCTTGCCGTTGCGCGATCGATCGCTCGAGCGGCAACTCGACCAGGCGCAATTGGCGCTGCGTGAATTGCGTGCGGCGGCGCCACGCCAGGAAGGACGCCACGAACTGAATACGGTTGTGGACCTGATCCGGGAACCGCTGGCGGACCTCGGCAAAGCGCTGGGAGCGCTGCGCGCAGCGCTCGAGAATTTGCGCGAAGAGTCGCCGGAGATCGACAAACTGCACGAGTTGCTGTGCAGGGTCGTTGAGCATCTGTCGTTGCTGGTGTCGGACGACTCCTGGGACGGCCTGCGCTGGCTCGACGTGAATCCACGCAGCCTGCGTCTGCACCTGACACCGCTCGACGTATCGCAAACCCTGAGCGGCCTTTTCAACGCGACCGGGCAGGCATGGGTATTCACCTCCGCGACCCTCGCGGTTGGTGACGATTTCAGTCATTTCGGCAAGCGCATGGGTCTCAGCGATGCGACCAGCCTGAGCTTCGCCAGCCCGTACGCACTCGAACGGCACGGCCTCGTATACCTGCCGCCCGGCATGCCGCAACCCGCCGACGAGCGCCACACGGAGTGCATGCTCGAAGCCGTGTTGCCGTTACTGGGACATACCCGCGGCGGCATGTTTTGCCTTTTCACCAGTCACCGGGCCCTCAACGCAGCCCGCAAGTGGTTGCGTCGCCGTCGCCGCCGCCTGGCCGGGCGCCCGCTGCTGGTGCAGGGCGAGGCTCCGCGGGACGACCTGTTACGCCGATTTCGTGAGCATGGCAATGCGGTGCTCCTGGGAACCGGCAGTTTCTGGGAGGGCGTGGATGTGCGCGGATCGGCCCTAACCATTGTGGCGATCGACAAGCTGCCGTTTGCCTCGCCGGCGGACCCGCTGATGATGGCGCGGCTGGAATTCATCCGGCGCGAGGGCGGCAACGGCTTCGCCGAGCACCAGCTCCCGCAAGCTGCACTCGCGCTCAAGCAAGGCGCAGGCAGGCTGCTGCGGGATCACAGTGATTTCGGAGTGGTCGTCCTGTGCGATCCGCGCATTCGCGGCAAGAGCTACGGCAGCATCTTTTTGCGGGCGCTTGCACCGATGGCGGTCACGGACTCCGGGGAAGAGGTGCGCCTGTTCCTGCGCTCGCATGAAGAAAGCACCGCTGCCATCGATGTGGCACGCAAGACCGGATGAACCTCCTCGCGCTCGACACATCGTCGGATGCTTGTTCCGTCGCGCTTAAGCTCGGCAGTAAAATCATCGAGCGGCACCTGGTCCGGCCAAAAGAACACACGCATTTATTGATTCCCATGCTGCAGGAGGTGTTGGCAGAAGGCGGTGTCACCGTCAATGATCTCGACGCAATAGCGCCCGGAATCGGGCCTGGCTCATTCATTGGCGTGCGCATTGCGGCCTCGGTCGCCCAGGGAATCGCTTTTGCGACAGGGCGCAAACTCGTGCCCGTGTCGTCACTGGCGGCGATCGCGGCCGAGTCGTTCGCGACGCACGACTCTAATCGGGTCGCCGTTGCCCAGGATGCGCACGTACAGGAGATTTACCTGGCTCGTTACCGGCGCGGCGATGCCGGTGAGCCGATCGCGGAGGGCGACGCCGTGCTGGTCGGAATCGCGACCATTGACTGCCTGGCCAGCGGCGGCGACGGCTGGCATGCGGCCGGAGCCGGCTGGCATCGTTACCCGGAATTGCTGACATTGAATGCAGGCCACATCGCAGGAATGGTCGACATCCGGCACCCGCGGGCAGTTTATTTGCTGGGACTGGCGAGCAGCGCCTGGCAAGCCGGGCTGGCTATCGAGCCGCATGAGCTCTTGCCGGACTACCTGCGCCAGCAGGTCGCCAAGCCTGCGCCCGTGCCTGCCACGGGACGTTCGTAACAGGACTGTAATACTAGCCTGCTGTAATTTGTGCCGCTCGACCCACTGACTACAGAATCCGCGCATGGCAGCGACCAAAATCCTGATCGTCGAAGATGAAACACCCATCCGCGAGATGATCGCGTTCCACCTTAATCGTGCCGGCTACGAGACGCTTGAGGCTGCCGACTGTCGACAGGCTCGCCAGATACTCGCGGACGAGCGACCGGACCTGGCGCTTGTCGACTGGATGTTGCCCGACATGAGCGGCCTCGAACTCACGCGCATGCTGAAACGCGATAATGAAAACGAGGACCTGGCCGTCATCATGCTGACTGCGCGCAGCGATGAGCACGACAAGGTGACCGGTCTGGAAGGTGGTGCAGACGACTATGTCACGAAACCTTTTTCCCCGCGCGAGCTGATCGCACGAATTCAAGCGGTGCTACGGCGAGCCGGGTCCACCGATCCCGGAACAATCACGGCGGGCTTGCTCGAACTCGATCCCGCCGGCCATCGTGTCAGCATCGATCGTCGTGAGGTACAGCTCGGGCCAACCGAGTTCCGCTTGCTCAAGTTCCTTATGACACATGCAGATCGGGTTTACAGCCGCGCGCAGTTACTTGACCGCGTGTGGGGTGCTAATGTGTACGTCGAAGAGCGAACCGTGGATGTACATGTCCGGCGACTGCGCAAGGCTCTGTCGCATCGCGACGCAGATCGTTACATTCAGACTGTGCGGGGTGCAGGTTATCGTTTCTCGGCGCGCAACGGCGAATGACGGCTGCGGCCGTTGAGCCAGGTTAAAGAGCAAGTAAAGAGCCAACCAAAGAGCAATGGTTTATAGCAGGGTGGAGCGTTGAATGCCGGAAACCTGGCGACGGTTCCTGACGGGACTGCTACTCATCCTGGCCGGCGGCACCTTTATCGGCTGGTTGTACGGTCACGCAGACTGGGGACTTCTTGCGGCGTCGCTGTTGGCGCTTGGCTGGCAGGTGCGGCAGCTGCTCATGTTCGAACGGGCGCTGCGTACGCGTAATTTTGAATTCCTGAGATTTGGCGAAGGCATCTGGTCGCAAATCTTTTCCCGATTCAGCCACCTTCGGCAGCGCAGTCGCAAACACAAGCGCAGCTATCAGCGACTGCTGCGCGAAGTGCGCGACTCCACCAACGCCATGCCAGACGGTGCGATCGTGTTGAACGCACAAAGCGAGATCGTGTTGTGCAACGCAGCGGCCCAGGAGCTGGCCGGCTTCGATACTCGCATGGATCGTGGGCAGCGGGTCGACAATATCCTGCGCGCGCCGGAATTCACTGGCTACCTGAAAGCAGATGACCCGTCCACGGGCGTTGAGATTCCCTCTCCGGTGCGCGAGAACGACTGGCTTTTTTGCAGGCTGGTACCGTACGGCGCTGACCAGCGTCTGCTGCTCATTCGGGATATCACGGAACGCAAACGGCTCACGCTGATGCGCCGTGAGTTCGTCGCCAACGCTTCCCACGAACTTCGCTCACCCTTGACGGTAATCAGTGGCTATCTCGACACGCTGGCGGACGATGCGGAAGTCCCGGCACATTGGCAGAAGCCACTGACGCAAATGCGCTCACAGGCTGTGCGAATGAACAGGATTGTCACCGAGCTCCTGGAACTGTCGCGGCTCGAAGGGACGTCGAGTGTGGGTGTCGAGCAAAACATCGATGTGGCAGCATTGCTGCAGTCGATGGCCAGGCTTTATTCGAATGATGCAGCCGGTCCGTCCATCAATGTGCATGCAAGCTCCCGCGCGATGCTGCGTGGCAGCGCCGCTGAAATCGAATCTGTCGTCCGTAACCTCCTGTCGAATGCCGTAAGGCACACGCCCCATGACGGCACTGTCGATCTGCACTGGAAAAGCGGGGTCGACGGCGCCGAACTCATCGTCGAGGACGATGGCGAAGGAATCGCCGAGGAATTCCTGCCTCGTATAACTGAACGCTTTTTTCGCATTGACCCGGGTCGCAGCCGCGAGGGCGGCGGCATCGGACTCGGTCTGTCTATCGTCAAGCACGTCCTCGGACGACACGATGCCGAGCTGGCGATCACGAGTGAACTGGGCAAGGGCAGCCGCTTCACCTGCCGTTTTCCGCCGCACCGGGTTATCACCGCGTCAGCAGTACCCATTGTTCGATCGAAGAACCTCGCGTAAGTCGTTATTGCGCCGTCAAAAAGTTCACCCCTTCTGTAGTCGCGCGATCGTCAACAAACGCGGATCTTAACCTTGCGTTAACATTCCTTGCGCAATCTCGGATAATGCCGCCCGGCGGCGTTTTCATTTGCTGCGGAATTCCGAATGCTGTTGTCGTTCAGCCAGTTTTTGCGCCTGACGCTGCCGGTTGGGGCCTGTGTTTTGGCCGTCGTTGCCGGCAGCCTGCCGGTGGTCGCGGCGGAGGCGTATGACATTTCGTTCTCCGCCGACCTGCGTTTGCGTCACGAAGCCATCCGCCAGGATAGCGATCCGGCCCGGCAACGCGAACGTTATCGCGGCCGGCTGGGACTGACGGTCGCGACACCGGCCGATCTCGAATGGGAACTGCGCCTGGCAACCAGTGACGGCGATCCGGTGTCGAACAATCTGGATTTCGGCCAGGCATTCCACCTCAACGACGTCCGCATCGATCGCGCGTCCGTCACCTGGTCTGCGAGCGATGCCGCGCAACTCCAAATAGGGAAAATGAAGAATCCGCTGCAGCGCGGCGGCAACTCGACCCTGATTTGGGACAGTGACCTTAATCCGCAAGGCGTAGCGGCCACTTTTCGATCCGGATCGTCTTTCGTCACCGCCGGTGCGTTTCAGATGGCGGACAGCAGCCGCAACGGGAGGGCGCCGCTTTTTGCCATGCAATTCGGCGCGGAACGGGCGGCGGGTCCAGCCGCTCTGTTCCGGGTCGGTCTGAGCTACTTCGATTACGGCAATATGCGCGGCGGTGCTCCGTTGCTTATGGACCGGGCCGACGGCAACTCGCTTGATTCGGCCGGCAACTACCTGAACGATTACGACATCGTCGCCTTGTTTGCCGATCACAGCATGGAAATAACAGAAATCCCGCTACAGTTCTTTGTCGAACTGGCAAGGAACACGGCGGCGGGCGACGCCAATCGTGCATTCACAGCGGGATTCGTTGCAGGTCGTACGGACGCGGCGGGTACCGCGGAATTTTCCTGGAGCTGGCGCGATACAGAAGCCGATGCGCTGGTTGGCCTCTTTACCGATTCTGATTTTGGCGGCGGCAGCACGGATTCTCGCGGGCACATGTTCAGCCTGCAGTACGCGGTGACCTCGCAAGTTATCATCGGTGGCACGTTCATCGATTCAAGTGTCCGGGCAGGGAATGCAAATCACGAGAACTACAATCGTTTGATGCTGGATGTGGAGTTTCGCTTCTGAGCGGTGGTACTTGGGTTAAGGCGTTTGAATCGGCGTTCGCAGGAGGGCCTGGTGTTCGGGAGGTTCCCCACCCCGGTCGAGACCGATTCGAGCCACCCCGCCACCCCATCTCGCAC
>CAYVLL010000010.1:24047-28092 GCA_964452235.1 uncultured Woeseiaceae bacterium | reverse complement strand
TCGCTCTCTAGGCGACGAATCGAACCCAGTCTTACTTCCTGGTCTACCTGCAGCAAGCCGTCGACCGGCTGACGCGACCCTGGCCGCAAGGTTTTCGCTGCCTCGAACGCCACTCGCGCACTCGCGTAATTTCCCGCCGCGAGCGCCTCGAGGCCTTCGCTCATGCGTTGTTCGAAGCTGCGTTGCAAAAGCGCCTCGCGGACCCGCTCGAGCGCCGCTTGCGCGGGCTGCCAGGACGGGTCGAGGTCGAGGGCGTTCTGCAGCGCCGCGCGCGACGCCTCGAGTTCGAGATTCCTTTCGAGGTTGAGGCCCTGTTCGGTCAGCCGCAATACTGTTTCGAGGTTGCTGGCGCGAGCCAGCCCGTCCTGCGCTTCGCGGCTGTCCGGCGTAATCGCCACAGCCAGGTCAAAAAGCCGCACCGCCTCCGAATGATCGCCTTGATTGAATGCTTCCTGCGCTGCCTGTAGTGTCTCACGGAAAGTTGCGTCGATCCGTCCGAAGAAAGGGTCAAGCAGTTCGCTGGCCGCGCGATAGCGCTCTCCCGCCAGACGATAGTTCTGAGCAAGAAATGCCTGATCGCCCTGTGCATAAAGCTCGAGCGCCTCCAGGTAGGCCTGCCCACCCCAGCGCTCGATGCCGCGCAGCCGCAGGCGCTCCAGTTTCGACAACATCTCACCGAGTATTCGGTCGGTCGCCGCGCGCAGGTCGGGATCGGCATCGTCGCTCGCTGCGGCGGGGCCGGCAGTGTCCTCGCTGATGTCAACGTCGCCGGGCGACCTGTCTTCCAACCCGGAGGCCGTTTCAGTCTCGGCTGGCGTCCTGGTTTCCAGTGTGGCCGGCAGCCAGAAAAGGACGGACAGGAGAATCACGGCAAGGACAGCGAGGCCGCCCCATACCAGCATCGGGGATACGCCGCGCGTTGTACCAGTACCGGCAGCAGTCGCGTGACCGGGGGCAAAGCGCGCCCGGGCGGACGTGGACACGGATTCGATCGCAATGGCCGTGTCGGCCGCTGCAAACTCACCGAGCAGTTGCGTTGGTGCGGGACCGGCTTGCACACCGGCATCGCGCAGACGCTCGACTACCTGTACGGCGTCAGGTCGCTGGCCGGCCTGCGGCGCAAGCATGTCGGACACAAGTCGTGCGACGAGGTCCGCTCGCAGCCCATCATTGGCGCTGCCTGCCTCTAGCGACGGCGCTTTGCGGAGCGCGTCTTGCGCGGTCGCATGCGTTGCCGTTGGGTCCGGCGGGTTACCGGTCAACGTTTCGTGAAGCAATACCCCAAGCGCAAAGATGTCGTCAGCAGGATGCGCGTTTTCGCCCGACTTCTGCTGCGGACTCGCGGCGATGGCAGTGCCGCCGACGTCAGCTGATCGTGCGACGCCCGCCACGCCGAAGTCGATGAGGTAGGGCAACCCGCGTCGATCCAGCAGGACATTCGCAGCCTTGACGTCGCGGTGCACGATGTCCTTGCCATGCGCGTAGCGCAACGCATCGGCGATCATGCAAAACGGCCGCAACGAGGTCAGCGCCGGTGCGCCGGTAAGAACGCGGATTTCGGGTCCGGCGATAAACTGCTGCGAATAAAAGGGACCGTCGGGGTCGTCGTAAAACTCGAACACGCGGGCAATATGCGTGTGCATCAGGCGACTGCCGATGCGCCACTCCTGGCGAAACCTTTCGCGGCTCGCGGGGTCTTCGGCCCGCTCCGGCAACAGGAACTTGAGTGCGACGTCTGTCTCCGAGTGCCTGTCGCGCGCCAGCCAGACAGTCGACATACCACCGGAGCCCAGGGGGCGGATCAGCGTATATCGGTCAGCCAGCCGCGTACCTTCTTTCAGTACCCGCATAGGATTGCGACGACTAACCGGTCGGCTGCGGGGACCTGGCGGGTTCGCCTACATCGATTGCCTCGGAAAATCCGGTTTCGGCCTGATAGATTTCCTTGAGGAGCTTGCGCCAGCTTTCGTACTGCGCCTCCGCTGTGCCGGTCAGCCGGCGCGACTCGCCCTCAACCTTGACGACCATGGGTGCCGCTTCCGCGCCAAAGGATTCCGACAATTCCTTGATGTTTTCACGATGAAAATCCGCTGAAGACCGCAGTTGCCAGGCACTGATGATGGTGTTGATGCCGCGATTGATGCCGACATACTGGGTGGCCTGCTTGGCACGCGCACGCGACCGGCTGGAACTGCTGGTATCGATGCTCATCGACCCGGCAACGACAACGACACCGAGAAGCGCACGCATGGTTGCCGAGCGTCGCACCTGCCGATAGCTGATGGCTTGCTCCCTTGACGTCTCACGCCACGATTCGTAAGGAATCGCTATGCCGTAATAGAAATTGGCGTAGTGCTCATTCAGCGTGTCAATCACCAATCGATCACGTTCGCGAATCTGTCGCAATCGACCGACCATCGGGTCGTTCAGCGCAGGTAAGCGTTCGACGGTCGTCGTACCGTTGTCAGCGGTCGTAAGGTAGTCGCCATAGGCGGTGGGGGCGAGGTCTGCGAAAAACTTGAGTTCCGATACCTGGCGGATACGACGTATTTCTTCCGGTGCAAGGGTTGCAACGTGAGCCTTCAAGTCGTTCGCGATGTCGTTGAACACTTTTTGATAAGGGTCTTCACTACGATCGCGATAATCGGCATACGAGGTGATTCCGGTCTGCATGGAGTACTTGCGCTGGTACCACTGGCGGCCCATCGAGTCTTCGGCCGTAACCCGCAAGGTGACAAATTCGCCGTCAGACTGGTCGATGATTCCGGACAGAATTACGTCGGTGTACACGTAGCGGGACGGAATGACCCGCACTGCACCCCAGAAGCCTGTGCCCTGTAGCGTAGTCTTAATGTGGTACGGCAGGTAGCGCGCTTCCGCCTCGCGAACTTCCTGGTAGATGCCGGATCGATCGGCCTCGTTATTTTCCGGGACACCGGCTTCGAAGGTCACGATGCCTACGTCCAACAGCATGTTTTCCGGAACCTCGAGCGAAGCCACCTCAAGCTGCGTGCGTTCTGCTGTTACGACTTCGGAAACCGTGCAACCGGTACAGACAAGCAACGTCAATATCAGTGCAGGCGGCATGTGCTTCATAACGCGTCAGAGTCCCTTATCCCGGTCAGTCTGCGAGTATGCGCCCGCCGGCTGCCGGTTGTTTCTATAAGCGATTATAGTTGCGATATTCTTCCCAGAGTCGCTCGCGAAGTTTCGGATCGTTTTCGGCCAATGCGGCTTCGCGAAGTTGTTTCGCGACGATATCCTCGCTCACCAGGTCCGGAATGTCGGCGGGTGTGCGTTGGGCAATCTCTTCTTCGGAAAGCTCGTCCACCGAGGCTCGCGCCTGGCTTTGCTCGCTCGGTGCGCGGCCTACCGCACCTGCCTCCTCGCCGTCTTCGCCACTACCGCCGGCCTGCTTGCCGAGTCCGACGCGCCCTCTGCCTCCACTTCCGCCGCCTCCACCGAACCCTTCGGTATTTCTGCCGACCGTGGAAATCTGCTCCTGCTCCTCCGCCAGTACCTCGTCGAAGCCGCCGACCTGGCGCTCGAGTTCCTTTTCGAGCCGGGCTGCACGTTCCGCCTCGGTTTCCCCCGGTACCTGACCAACGCCTCCCGCGCATTCGCCGGATTGCTCCATACCGCCGACACCACCCGGCAGGACAGGGCCGCAGTCCGCGTCATCGCCGCCCATGCCGCCGGCACCGCCCGTGCCTCCCGGCATCGTGCCGGGCATGCGGCCACCTGCGCCACGAATGCCGCCGCCATCGCCGCCGCCGGACATGCCACCGCCGGAAGCTCCGCCGGGCATTCCACCACCGGACGCACCGCCACCGGATGCACCGCCAGGCATTCCACCACCGGACGCACCGCCGCCTGAGGAACCGCCAGGCATTCCGCCACCGGACGCACCGCCGCCTGAGGAGCCGCCAGGCATTCCGCCACCGGACGCACCGCCGCCTGAAGAACCGCCAGGCATTCCACCACCGGAGGAACCCCCCGGCATACCGCCACCACCGGGCATACCGCCGCCACCGGGCATACCGCC
>CAYVLL010000010.1:0-23947 GCA_964452235.1 uncultured Woeseiaceae bacterium | reverse complement strand
AACCCCCCGGCATACCGCCACCACCGGGCATACCGCCGCCACCGGGCATACCGCCACCACCCGGCATACCGCCACCACCCGGCATACCGCCGCCCGAGGCGCCGCCGGACGCGCCACCACTGGAAACACCGACCGCGCAGCCACTGACAATCAATGCTGTTGCTCCGATGAGAATGGCGGGGCGGATGCTTTGCAAAATCTGTCGAATCGTTTGAGGAATCTTCATTGGCTTGTCGCCTCGCTAAAAAGGCTGCGTATCAAGGCATGTAGCGGTCGCGTGCGCATGCGTGCTCATCCGTATATTTGAACGCCAAAGCAGGGAGTTAGTTCCGTGCGTCACGCGCTCCGGAAGCAGCGCTTTCCGCAATCCTGACCATAATACTCCGCCTCCGCATCCGCAACTGCAGTCAGCGTTCATTACAGCACTGCCTGCGGTTCTGAATAAGGGTTCAGATAAGTTCTAACTGCCTGATTAATTGATTTTTTCTTCTCGGATTGCCGGATTTCGGGTCACAGGCTGGCCGCCTGTACCTTCCTCCGTCGCCGTGTCTTGCGAAAGATTATGACCGACAGGTCGTCCGGCTTGCTCGGCTGTGTTTTCGATTCCGCTGACATGCGGCGCAGCGCAAGCCGGGTCAATGCTTCGAGGGCATCTTGCAAAGTCCCCTTGCGCATCAGCTCCACGATTTCCTCGATGTGAATATTGTCGGTCAGGCCGTCACTGGCAAGCAGTACGGTGTCGTACGGGCTCAGTTCAACTGTCGCCCCGACGTCGATCCGCATGTCACTGCTACCGAGGAGATTCGACACCAGATGGCGTTCCTCGTGGTGCAAGGCTGCGCGTTGATCCAGAAACCCGGCTTCGACGGCGAAACCGGTGGGTGAATGCGCAAGCGTTTGTGCTTTCACCTTGCCGCGACGCCCGGCGACGATCGCTTCGGAGTCGCCGATCTGGTAACTGCGCGCAATCCGGCCTTCGATGGTCATGACGGTCAGGGTCGTTGCAGATCCGTTGGCGAGAGCCAGCACTGCTTTGTTTGCCTGCTCGATGCCGGTCAGTATTGCCGTGCGCAGCAAGGTCGTTTCCGACATCGACGTTTGCAGCGACGCTTCCAGGGTAGTCACAGCAGTGCGCGACGCCTTCCGGCCGGCGGGCAATCCGCCGGCGCCGTCGGCAATCACCAGCACAGTAGCGTCAGGACCGTACGGTATGGCAGCAACCGTGTCTTCGTTGTCGGTTGGTTTGCCGGGACAACGGCAGGTGTAAGCAACCAGGGTGCCGCCGCCCATACGGGCGCTTCGCAATTCCGGCTCGACAGCGCCATCCAGGATGAGCATGCCAGCTGCACTTGTGTTCACAGCAAGAGCGCCGGCAAACTGATCACTTTCGGACAACCGGCTCTCTGCACCAGGCGCAGAAATTCCAGAACTCTTTGGCGACGCCCCATTTGCAGTTGCGACAGGTATGGCGGCTGCCCGGCAGCTTCCACGGTTTTCTCACGCGACTGCGGCACCAGGGACAATAGCGCATGAAGGGCATCAGCGGCTTGCGGCAACGGGCAGTCGCACAACGGCTGGTATAGCGTTTGTCGCTGTAATGGCGGCTGGTTTCCTTCTCGAAGCCCGGTCCGTAACACCAGGCGCAGTAGTCCCAGTCTCTCTTCACCCCGCGCTCGCAGCGAGGACATTGAGCGGACATCGTCGTCTGCGATTCGCGAGCCGGATTCTCGATACCACACCACGGACAGGCCTGCATGCTCTCCGCGACCGGTCCTTTACAGCGCCGGCAGTTATGCCGCGTATCGAGTGCTTGTCGATAAAGGCGCTGGAATTCGCGCCATTGCTGTTGTTGCCATGCCGGCGACCGGCTGGCCGCACGCTGCCGGGTTAACCGCCGCCGCGGACGCTTTGCCCTCTGTCGCAGGCGCTGGAACGTTGCGTACATCTGGATAGCATCGCGGTAACGATCGGCCGGATCGAGCTGGATCGCACGCCGCAGGAACGTCACGAATTCAGGCCGAAGTCGTTGGCTCACCCGCTCGTGTCCAGGCAACGGCCAGTTGAAGGGCCACTCCGGCAACGCCCCGGAAAACATCCGGTACAGGACCAGGCCGACGGAGAAAACATCCGACTGGAATTTCGGACGACCCATTGCCTGCTCGGGCGCAATGTAGTCGATGGTCCCCGAACCGGATGCCTTGAGGGTGCGCAGGCTGATCTTCGCGAATCCGAAGTCAGCCAGCTTCAGGACGTTGTCAGGGAAAAGGATGTAGTTTTCCGGCTTGATGTCGCAATGGATGATTTTCTGCGAATGGGCATATGCAAGGCCGGCCAGTGCCTGATCGGCAAGTTCCAGCGCGCGAATGGTCGATATACGCCGGAACAGGCGGTCGGCAAGCGACTCCTCGCCGAGTTCCATGGCGATGACGAAACGATCACCAATGTAACTCGCGTTCTGCACCGACAGGATATTCGGGTGCTTGAGCTTCGCGGCCACCTGCACTTCGCGCAGGAAGTCTTCATCCTTGACGTGGCTGCCAAGCTTCGGGATCTTGATCGCGACGGGTGTCTTGTGAATTGTGTCGAACGCGCGATAGACATCCGCCAGCGGGCCCGAGGTAATGCGTCCCTCGATGCGGTACTTGCCTAGCTTTTGTCGCGCCTTGAGTAAGGTCAATGACTTTCCGTGTTGTTGTCCGTGTTGTTGTTACGGGACGGAAAACCGGCGCAGTCCGCCGACCCGGCCACAATCATTGTGGCAGTGTTCCGCCGAGTCAAGGGCAGTTACACGACCTCGAATAAACCACCTTCGTTATGGCGCGGCCTGCGCACATCAAACGACTTCGAACAATCCTGCCGCGCCCATGCCACCACCGACGCACATCGTGCACACGACGAATTTGGCACCCCGCCGCCGCCCTTCGATCAAAGCATGCCCGACCATACGTGCACCGGACATTCCGTAAGGATGGCCGATCGAAATGGCGCCGCCGTTGACATTGAGAATTTCATTCGGAATGCCCAGGGTGTCGCGACAGTAAATCACCTGTACTGCGAACGCTTCATTCAGTTCCCAAAGGCCGATTTCATTCATCTTCAGGCCACTGCGTTTGAGCAGCTTCGGCACGGCATACACGGGACCGATGCCCATTTCGTCAGGTTCCGTGCCCGCGACCGCCATGCCGCGATAAATGCCCAAGGGCTCCAGTCCTCTTTTCTCCGCAATGCGGCTGTCCATCAATACCGCGGCGGATGCACCATCCGACAACTGGCTGGCATTGCCCGCCGTTATGTGGCCACCGTCGAACACCGGCTTCAGTCCCTGCAGACCGTCGAGCGTCGTTTCCGGCCGGTTGCCTTCGTCGCGATCGATCGTTATCTCGCGAAGACTGATGTCGCCGGTGGTCTTGTCCTTGACCCCCATACTGACCGTCATGGCTACGATTTCGTCGTCGAATGCGCCAGCTTGCTGGGCGGCCGCGGTCCGTTGCTGGCTTTGCAGCGCGTATTCGTCCTGTCGCTCCCGGCTGATTCCATAGCGCCGGGTGACCACCTCGGCCGTCTCGAGCATGCTCATGTACAGGTCCGGCGCCGCGGCCAGCACGTTCGGATCCGACGCCCGATGACGATTGTAATGCTCGTTCTGCACCAGGCTGATCGATTCGAGGCCACCGCCGACCACCACGGGCATGTTGTCCTCAAGAATCTGCCGTGCGGCGATGGCAATCGCCATCATGCCGGACGAACATTGCCGATCGACGGTCATGCCTGCCACGTTGACCGGCAGGCCCGCGGCGAGCAGAGCCTGGCGGGCGACATTCTGGCCGCTGCTGCCCTGCTGCATCGCGCAGCCCAGGATGACGTCGTCCACTTCGGCAGGATCGACAGCCGCACGCTCGACCGCGGCGCGAATAGCATGCGCCGCCATGGTTGGCGCGTTGGTATTGTTGAACGCACCCCGGTACGCCTTGCCGATCCCGGTACGGGCGGTCGCTACGATCACTGCTTCTTTCACAACGCTTCTCCGGGTCGTGCTTTCTGCATTCAACTAAGTTTGATGCCGAGTTCGGACGCTGCCGTGCGCAGGAACTTCATGGTTTGCTCTCCACCGGCTGCCAGTTCGTTCTGGCCGGCGGTATCGGCAATCCGTTCCCACATCGACGCTATGTGTTCGGCATCACGAACGTCCGGCGCCAGGAAGACTCCCGGCGTTTCCTGGACAGCAATGCGCGCAAAGACACCCGCGCCGGCTGCGACGATCTGGCGCGTGGGCGCGTCCTCGCCGCTGAGGAAAATCACTGCAGGCGTAACGGCCTCCGGTTCCAGCAGGGCCAGCACGTCTGGCGTCATCAGGTCCTCGGTCATGCGCGTAGCGGCAATCGGCGCCAGCGCATTTACCCGTATGCCGTATTTCTCTCCTTCCAGCGCCAGCGAATTCATGAAGCCCACAAGCGCCATCTTCGCGGCACCGTAGTTTGTCTGTCCGAAATTGCCGTAGATGCCGCTCGACGAGGAAGTCATCACGATGCGGCCGTACTGCTGGTCACGCATCCGTTCCCACACCGCCTTCGTGCAGTTCACGGCGCCGTTCAGGTGCACGTCCACCACAACCTGGAAATCAGCAAGTTCCATTTTCAGGAAAGTCTTGTCACGCAGGATACCTGCGTTGTTGATCAGTACATCGACGCGTCCCCATTTGTCCACCGCTTCGTCGACCATCGCCTCGACCTGGGTGAAATCAGTCACGTTGGCGCCATTGGCGATCGCCTCTCCGCCCGTTCGTCGAATCTCGGCGACCACCTCTTCCGCCGCCTGGCTCGAGGCGCCGGAACCGTCGCGCGCGGCACCCAGATCATTGACAACTACCCGAGCGCCACGGCGCGCGAATTCGAGTGCATGCGATCGTCCGAGGCCATTGCCCGAACCGGTTACGATGACAACGCGTTCGTCAAATCTAATCGCCAATTTGTGCGTACTCCCTGATGAATGCCGAACAACACCTGCTTTCAGCTGGTAAGGAAAAGACTGAGAATCTCGGCAACCATTGCCGGTTTCTCTTCGCCTTCGATCTCAATCGTAAACTTCGTTTTGATCAATACCTGCCCCGGCGTTTTTTCATCCACTGATTTCAGGACCGCGTGGGCCCGGACACGGCTGTCGACTCGTACCGGTTGCAGGAAGCGCACTCTGTCGCTGCCGTAGTTGATGGCCATCGTCGCATTCTCGGGGCCGATCCCGCACAGGGCAGCGAAATGGGAGATGAGTGACATGGTCAGGTAACCATGCGCGATCGTTGCTCCGAACGGTGTCTGGCGTGCCTTTTCAGCGTCGACGTGTATGAACTGGTGATCGAGTGTCGCATCGGCAAACGCATCGATCCGCGCCTGATCGATGGTCAACCAGTCGGAGGGGTCGAGCGCCCGATCGACGTACGTGTGCAGTTCGCTGTGCGGTACGATCAGCATGCAAATTCCTCTGGCGTTGTGCGGACGGCCCTGACGCTGACAGCCTTCTACAGCGAGGCCACGGCAGCGCGCCCGGGAGCCCGGATATCCTGCCTTTTTTCTGCGGCATGAGCGAGCCCACCTGCAACGAACCCGGCCTGCCTGACACGAAACCGTCATCAAACCTTAAAACTTCAGTCAAATACCTACAGTAAGCTGTTAAAAATATTGCAGAAGTACTGCCGACTGCGGGGACCGAAAATGGCGGGAAGCTACCGTGCACTTTGGCTATCGGACATCCATCTTGGCACCAGCGCGGCGCGCGCTACCGACCTGCTCGGCTTCCTCGACAGCGTCACCGCCGACACGATCTACCTCATCGGCGATATCGTCGATCTGCAATTCCTGAAACTGCGTCCACGGTTTCCGCCGGAACATCGCCAGGTGATCGCACGTTTCTTCGAGCTGGCGCATCGCGGCACCCGCGTCGTGTATGTGCCCGGTAACCACGACGTCGAGTTTCGCCGACTTGCCGGTCGCACCCTGGGCGGAATTGAGGTTGAGCTCGAAGCGAGGCACATGTGCAGCGGCGGCAGGACTTTCCTGATTATTCACGGCGACTGTCTGGATCATAAGGTTCGCCGTGGCACCAGCCTCGAGCGATTCGGGGCGGCAGCCTACCAGTGGCTGGTGCGGGCGGACGCGCGACTGAACCGATTCGGCAATCGCTTTGGTCATGATTGCGCGTCTATCAGCTCGCGCATCAAGCTGCAGCTGAAATCTGCCAATGAGTACATTCGCCGCTACGAAGAGACTGCTGCGCGTTACGCCGCAAAACGCGGCTTTGACGGCATCGTCTGTGGCCATATCCACCGGCCTGCCTTTCGCCAGATCGACGGCACCTGGTATGCAAACGACGGCGACTGGGTAGAGCATCGAACAGCACTCGCCGAGACCTGCGACGGCCAGATGCAAATTCTGCAATGGTCGTCATCGACCATCGGTGTAGTCGCGGTGGCGCCCAGGCAAGCAGCGCTTGCTGCCTGAGGGACAAGCGGCAGATCAAACCCGCGTGCCAGATCGGAAGCGCTGCCGGGATCGACTCGCTGCAGCTTTATCGCGGCCTGGCTGCCGCTCGTTGCCATTCAGGAGATACAAGTGGGGAAACCTGGAAACACCGGCATGCGCCGCATCCTGCGGGCCGCGCGATACTCCGCCCAGGGATTCGGACACGCCTGGAAACACGAGGCCGCATTTCGGCAGGAAATCGCGCTAACCCTGCTACTCGCGCCGCTGGCAATGTGGCTCGGCCGGAGCGGCATTGAGCGTCTCATGCTGATCGCCTGTTGCGTCCTGGTGTTGATTGTCGAGCTTCTGAATTCAGCGATCGAGGCGGCGATCGATCGCTTTGGCGATGAGCTGCATGAATTGTCAGGGCGCGCGAAGGACCTCGGATCTGCCGCTGTGTTTGTCAGCCTGATGCTGGTCGCTGCGGTCTGGACTATCGTTGTTTGGCAGCGTTTCTTCGACTGATCAGGCGGCGCGTACAGGTTTTAAAAGGAAAGACTGAGCAGCGCAAGGCTTGCTCCCAACGCCGCGCCGGCCAGCACGTCACTCGGGTAATGCAAACCGAGAATGACTCTCGACAGGGCGACCAGAACGGCAAACGGCGCCGCCACAATGAGGAGCAGCGGCTCGAAGTGCGCGAAAAGGATCGAAAAAGATACTGCATGCAGTGTGTGACCTGACGGGAAGCTGTAGCGGTCGAGCGGTGGCGTGCCACACAGAATCTGCCCGTTGGCTATGTAGGGGCGCTCGCGGTACAGGCGGCCCTTGAGCAGCCGGTAAACGAGGATGCCCACCGCCGCGGTCAACGCAGCCTGAATCACGAAAGGCAGCGCTGCGGTACCGTGCAAGATGACGCAAACCGCCGCCATGCAGGCCCAGAAATAGCCGTCGCCGAGTCGACTCACCATTGCAAAGAAACGACGCCGGGCCACCGCCTGCCCGTAACGGTTGATTCGCAGACACCACCCGATTTCCAGGGCATCGAAATATCGCAGCACGTCGGCCATCGGCAACCTCCATGGCGCTTATCGCATGATCAATATGCCGGCAATGTTTGTCATATCAGTGACGTAGCGGTGAAACTTTTATGACTTCTTAAGAAAACTGTCACATCGCCGTAATTGCCGTGTCACGTAAGCCGTTGAAGATGCCGCGGCATGCGAATAGTCATTGCGACCGATGCGTGGTCACCGCAAGTCAACGGTGTCGTTACGACGTTGACGCAGACCCGCAACGAGCTCATGCGACTCGGGCACGCAGTCAGGATGATCACGCCCGAGGGGCAACGGACGGTACCTTGCCCGACCTATCCCGAAATTCGCCTGGCTCTTTTCCAGGGGCGCAGAGTTGCACGGGAGCTCGAAGCCTTCGCGCCGGACTGCGTACACATCGCGACCGAAGGGCCGATTGGTTTTGCCACACGTCGCGCTTGTCGCAAGAAGCGCATTCCTTTCACGACCTCGTACCACACGCAGTTTCCGGAATACGTGCGTGCGCGTGTACCGGTTCCAGTTGCCCTCACTTATGCTTTCTTGCGCTGGTATCACGGCGCGGCCGAGCGGGTGCTCGTAGCCACACCTTGCATGCAGGCGATGCTCGAGCAACGGCGATTTGAAAACGTTGTGCTCTGGTCACGCGGCGTCGACACGATCGTGTTTCGGCCAGACGTCAAAGCAGTGTATGAGCTTCCTCGCCCAATCTGGATCAATGTCGGGCGTGTATCCGTCGAAAAAAATATCGAGCAATTCCTGGCGCTCGATCTGCCGGGCAGCAAAGTCATCGTCGGCGACGGTCCGGATCGCGCGCGTCTGCAACAGCGCTTCCCGGACTGCTTTTTCGCCGGTTTCAAGTTCGGCGCGGAGCTTGCGGCGCAGCTTGCGGGCGCCGACGTGTTCGTATTCCCGAGTCGCACGGATACCTTCGGCCTGGTGATGCTGGAAGCGATGGCTTGCGGATTACCGGTTGCCGCCCTGCCGGTTACGGGTCCGGTCGACGTCGTACAAAACGGTGTCACCGGTGTGCTGGATGACAACCTGCGGGATGCCTGTCTGCAGGCGCTCAACGTCAGTCGAGAGGAGTGCCGGCGTTACGCGGAAACAAGAAGCTGGAGACATTCGACAGAACAATTCATGTCACATCTCGCCGCCGTCCCGCAGGGGTCGGCGACAGACGCCTCAACCGTCCCGGGTGCGCACTCGTGACACGGCACCGAGCCAGCCGGCATGCAGACCTTCCCGTCGTTCGGCATCCATTGCCGGCGTAAATACCGCGTCGCGCTGCCACAACGCCGCCAATGTTGCGGTGGATTCGAAGATGCCGCTGGCCAGCCCGGCGAGGCCGGCCGCTCCCAGCACCGTCGATTCGATCATCTTCGGCCGTTCGACTGTAATGCCCAGGATATCGGCAAGAAACTGAAGCAGCCAGTCGTTGCCGACCATGCCCCCGTCCACACGCAGAATGCTTGGCTCGATTCCGTCCTCGGCCATGGCGAGCATGAGGTCGCGCGTCTGGAAGGCAACGGCTTGCAGAGTCGCTGTCACGATCTCACCGATGCCCGTACCGCGACTTAAACCCAGTATGGCGCCGCGCGCATCCGGGTCCCAGAAAGGGGCCCCAAGGCCGGCGAAAGCGGGCACAACGTGAACGTGTTCGACAATGCCGGTCGCAACGGCGAACCCTTCGCTATCCGGCGCACTCCGGAGCAGTTTCAGCTCGTCGCGCAGCCATTGAATCGCCGACCCGGCAACGAAGATGCTGCCTTCCAGCCCATAGGTCACTTCACCATCGAGGCGGTACGCAATCGTCGTCAGCAGACGATTTTGCGACTGCAGCGCCGTCTTCCCGGTATTGGCAATGACGAACGAGCCGGTGCCGTAGGTGCTCTTGGTCATCCCGGTTTCGAACCCGGCTTGTCCGATCAGTGCGGCCTGCTGGTCACCGGCAACGCCGCAGACAGGAATCGCACCCCCCAGCACGGCTGCATCCGTGACGCCGAAATCGCCGGCGCAGTCACGCACGTCCGGGAGCATGGAAGCCGGTACACCGAATAATTCCAATAATTCGTCGTCCCACCGTTGAGTATGAATATCGAACAGCAGGGTGCGCGACGCGTTGGTCGCATCGGTCGCATGCACACGACCGGCGGTGAGGCGCCAGATCAGGAACGAGTCCACGGTGCCGAACGCAAGACTGCCGGCATCAGCCAACTGCCGCGCCTGCGGCACATTGTCCAGGATCCAGGCAAGCTTGCTGGCGGAAAAATACGGGTCGAGCCGAAGACCGGTCTTGCGCTGTACATCCGGCTCCACGCCACGGTTGCGGAGTTCCTCGCAGTAAGCGGCAGTCCGTCGATCCTGCCAGACGATCGCCGGGTGGATGCATGCACCATTGTCGCGGCGCCAGACGAGTGTCGTTTCACGCTGGTTCGTAATGCCCAGCGCAGCAATTTGCGACCAGGACGCGCCGCTTTGCGCGACGGCCTTGCGCGTTACCTCGACCACCGAAGTCCAGATCTCCTCGGGGTCGTGTTCGACCCAGCCGGGCTTCGGATACAATTGCGGAAAGGTCTTCTGCGCGCTCGCTACGGATGTCGCGTTGCTGTCGAAAACGATTGCGCGGCTGCTGCTGGTTCCCTGGTCGATGGCAAGGAGATAGTCAGGCATGTTCACTATCGTCCTTGACCTTGCCCTCGGCGCGCCAGATCGGTTTCGGCACGGCCATTCGCCGGCCCGCCTCCGCCGGAAAGCCCAGTCCCCGTTGACCGGCGGTGAACGTGGCGAGCGATTGCAGCACGAAGTCCGGCCATGGGCTCACGCGACGGGTCCTGAGGTCGACGTGCAGGTTCAGCCACTCAGCGGTGGCGGCAAGGTAGCCGTCTTGCGCGTGATACATACGCTGGAACTGGTGGATTCGCTTTTCATCGTAGGCGAGAATCTGCGATGTCACGCGATACGGGTCCCCTTCGCACAGCTCACGCTGCCAGGTTACATGACTTTCGACCGCAAACGTCGAACCACCGGTCGTCTCGATATATTCATCCGTAATGCCCAGTTCCGCCCAAAGGCCATCGACGGCTTTGTCGAACGCCAGTGCATAGTAAGCCACGTTCATATGGCCGTTAGTGTCGATCCATTCAGGCAGGACGTTGCCGGCGACGACCGAATAGCCCTTTATAGCCTTTTCCGACATTGACGGTCCCTTTGATTGATCGATTAATCCGCTGCCAGTTGCGGCAGGTTGCGGAAATTTTCCAATGCCGCCGGGTTAGCAAGAGCTTCCGTGTTGCGTACCGGATCGCCATGCACGACCGAGCGTACGGCGATTTCGACGATCTTGCCGCTGCGCGTGCGGGGAATTTCCGCCACGGCGATAATTTTCGCCGGTACGTGCCGTGGCGTGGTGTTCTCGCGTATGACTTTACGGATTTGCGCCTGCAATTCGTCCGTAAGCGGCAGGCCCCCGCGCATCACCACGAACAGGACAACTCGCACGTCGTCCTGCCAGTTCTGCCCGATCGCGATGCTCTCCAGCACCTCCGGCAGTTTCTCAACCTGCCGGTAGATTTCAGCCGTGCCGATGCGCACGCCGCCCGGATTGAGCACTGCATCGGAGCGCCCATGAATAATCATCCCGCCGCTCCGCGTGATCTCGGCAAAGTCACCGTGCGCCCAGACCCCCGGAAAGCGTTCGAAATAGGCCGCGTGGTAGCGGGCATTTTCCGGGTCATTCCAGAACCCGATCGGCATGGAGGGAAACGCCTTTGTACAGACCAGTTCGCCGCGTTCGCCTGTGACCGGCTTGCCGTCATCGCCGAAAATCTCTACCGCCATACCGAGCGCGAGGCACTGGATTTCCCCACGGCGTACCGGCAGCACGGGATTGCCGCTGGCAAAGCAGCTGATGATGTCCGTGCCTCCCGTGATGGATGACAATTGCACATCGTCGGCGATCGCCTCGTACACGTAATCGAAGCTCGCGGGCGCCAGCGGCGATCCGGTCGACAGGACGGTCCGCAGCGAAGAAAGGTCGAAGTCCCGGCCCGGACGCAGGCCCGCCTTTTCCTGTGCGGCGATGTATTTCGCGCTGGTACCGAAAACCGTGATCTTCTCTTCTGCGGCGATTCGCCACAGCACCCGGCCATCCTCGTGGAACGGCGATCCATCAAACAAAACCAGTGTCGCGCCGGTGGCAAGCCCGCTGGCCAGCCAGTTCCACATCATCCACCCGCAGGTGGTGAAGTAAAACAAGCGGTCATCAGACCCGATATCGCAATGCAGTACGTGCTCCTTAAGGTGCTGGATCAATGTGCCGCCGGCGCCATGTACGATGCATTTTGGTACGCCGGTGGTTCCCGACGAATACAGGATGTACAGCGGATGATCGAAGGGCAGTGACACGATCGACAGGGGTGCATCGGCGATGGCGAAGTCACGCCACTCGATCGCCGGCAAATCGTCGCAGCGGGGCAGCTCCCGGCCGCTGAATGGAACGACCACGATGCGCTTAATGCTGTCGATTCTCTCAACGAGACCGCGCGCCGTGGACAGGGAATCGAAATACTTGCCACCGTAGAAATAGCCGTCTGCGGCGAACAGTATTTTCGGCTCGATCTGGCCGAAGCGATCGGCAACCCCGTTGATGCCAAAATCCGGCGAGCAGGATGACCAGATGGCACCCCGACTGGCGGTAGCCAGCATTGCAATGATCGCTTCGGGGCAATTCGGCAGGAATGCGGCGACCCGATCGCCCCTGCCCACCCCTGCAGCGTCCAGGCCGGCGGCGACACCGGCGACGGCATCGCGCAGCTCGTCGCAAGAGATCGCGCGGCGCGCGCCGTCCTCACCGCGAAAAATTATTGCCGCACGATCGCCGCGGTGGCGCAGCAAATGTGTCGCGAAATTCATCTCCGCGCCGGAGAACCAGCGCGCCGTCGTCATGTCACCGGCCTGCTGCAATACGCTTTCTGCATCGCGGTCGAACATCACACCGCAAAAGCGTGCCAGTGCCGGCCAGAAAACCTGCGGATCTGCGATCGACCAGCGATGCAGCGCCGCGTAATCGCTGCATTTATTTTCGCGCATGAAGCGCTGCATCGCCGATCGTTGTCGACGATGCTCGTCAGGCTGCCAGATTACAGGATTGTCGGTCACAACATAGTTCATCACAGAAAGGCGGGATACCCAACGCACGGCATTATCGCAACCCTGCCCGTCGCTTGCCGAACGCGTAACTGTACGGGATTATGGCCAGGCGTCATACTGCTGCCGTCGAATCAAAGGCGAGGATGGACGTCCGATGGGCATGCTGGTGGCGGGACTTTTGTTGTTCTTCGGGGTACACGTTGTGCCGATGCAGGGCGGTGTACGCGCCAACCTGGTCGAGCGCTTCGGCGAGCCGTTTTACAAGGGTCTTTTCTCGATCGCGTCGCTTACAGGTTTCGTTTTGATCGTGCTCGGGTTCTATCGTTCCCCGGTTGTTCCGTTGTGGCTGCCACCTCCCTGGGCGCACGGGCTAGCTACAATCGTAATGCCGGTTGCTTTTGTTCTGCTGGTCGCCGCCTATATTCCGGGCAATATCCGGCGCATCACGCGGCATCCGATGTTAGCCGGCGTTCTGCTTTGGGCTGTCGCCCACCTGATCGCAAACGGCGATCTGGCCTCGCTGCTGCTGTTCGGCTCATTTGCCATCTACTCGGTACTCGACATGCTGTCAGCAAGCTATCGGGCAGCAGCAAACTCGAGATCAGCAAGCGGTTCGTATAATCGCTCGATCTATATGGATGTCATCACCGTTGTCGTCGGGCTGGCGCTGTTCTGGGTCGTGTGGCAATTCCATGGTGCGCTGTTCGGCGCACCGCTGGTTCGATGAAGGGAAAAGCGGAGGCGGCCACGAGCATGCGTGCGGTGCGCATCGAGCATCCCGGCGGACCGGAAGTGCTACGGCCGGTGTCACTACCGGTTCCGGCAGCGCGTGACGGCGAAGTGCTTGTGCGCGTTGCAGCAGCCGGCGTCAACCGTCCCGACGTCCTGCAACGACTCGGCAAGTACCCGGTGCCGCCGGACGCCGACCCGCTGCCGGGACTCGAGGTAGCAGGTGAGGTTGCAAGCGTTGGAACCAATGTCACACGCTGGTCACCGGGTGACCGGGTCATGGCGCTGGCACATGGCGGCGGTTACGCCGGATATTGCCGCGTACACGCGACGCATTGCCTGCCGGTTCCAGGAAACCTGACGATGATCGAGGCAGCCGCGATACCGGAGACCTTTTTCACCGTCCACTACAACCTGTTCATGCGGACGCGACTCGAGGCCGGGGAGACACTGCTCGTGCACGGAGGCTCGAGCGGCATCGGTTCGACCGCGATCCAGCTTGCCAAGGCAGCCGGTGCTACCGTTGTAGTCACTGCCGGCAGTAACGAGAAGTGCCGATTCTGCAAGAGGCTCGGCGCCGACTATGCGATCAACTACCGACAAACTGACTGGCAACACGAAATACAAAGCGTGACGCAGCAAAAAGGCGTCGACGTCATCCTGGACATGGTTGCCGGCTCTTACGCGCGAAAAAATATCGAGCTGCTGAAACGGGACGGTCGCTATGTGATTATCGCCTTTCTCGGCGGCTCATCGGCCGATCTCGATTTGCGCCGCGTAGTGATCAATCGGCTGACCATCACCGGTTCGACGCTGCGGCCGCAATCCGTCCGCGAAAAGGCGGCAATCGCGACCAGCCTCGAAGCCAGCGTGCTGCCGTTACTCGCGGACGGCAGGGTGAAACCGGTGATCGACTCTGTTTTTCCGCTCGAAAGCGCGAGCAAGGCACATGAGCTGATGGAGAGCAGTCAACACATGGGCAAGATCGTTCTTACCCTCGAATCGGCTGCCTGAGGAACCGTCAGTGAACAACCTGTGGTTCCTCATCGCTATCGTCCTCGCTGCAGCAATTGTGATCGCGGCATACACGCGTCGCAACAAGGGCGAACATCCGATGCCGGACATTCTGCGGCCCGGTAAGCCATTGCCGGAGTTTCGTGCGTTTGACGAACAGGGCAATCCCTTGCGGTCAACGCAACTGGCCGGCACGCCGGCGGTCATCCTGTTCGTCCGCGGTAGCTGGTGTCCTTTCTGCAACGAGCAGGTCGAACGTCTGACAGGGTTTTACAAGGACATAGTCAACTTCGGTGCGAGACTGATTCTCGTGACGCCAAAGCCGTTGCAAACGACGCGCCGCGTGGCACGCTTTTTCGAGGTCGAGTTCGAATTCTGGCTCGATGAGTCGCTCGACGCTGCGGAGAATCTGGGCCTGTTGCATCGGGCGGGCGTGCCGCAGGAATATCGCAGGGAATACGGCGGCGACACGATTTGGCCGGCCGCGCTGATTGTCGATCGCAGCGGTATTATTCGTTTCTCGGCTCTGTCAAAGCATGTGGCGGACCGGCCCGATCCGCGCGTGCTGCTGGAAGAACTGCGCAAAATCCAGTGAGCGAAGGCGGAGCGGTCAGCCTTTTGCCGTTGCAATTATCGTCCGCGCCTGCTCGTCGGCGATCAGGTTGGTGGGTCGACCGGTCGCCACGGATTCTTCAAAAATGCGCGTCAGGCGCGGGCCGATCGCAGCAACCAGCTGCATCACCGTGTCGTCGTTGCCCTGGCCGTGATACTCGGAGGCCACATTGATGATGCCGCCACCGTTGATCACGTAGTCCGGGGCATACAGGATTCCCGCATCCATGAGTCGCTGGCCGTCCGCGCGTGTCTCGAGCTGGTTGTTGGCCCCACCCGCGACGATTGGCGCCTGCAGTCGCGCAATCGAATGTTCGTTGAGAATTGCCCCCAAAGCGCACGGCGACACGACATCGACTTTCTGAAAGAGTATTTCGTCGAGCCCGACGGCTTTGGCACCGAATTCCCGGCAAACGGCGTTTACGCGCTCACTATCCACGTCCGCAACGAACAGTTGTGCGCCCGCCTGCGCCAGGTAACGACACAGGTTGTAGCCAACGTTTCCTACGCCCTGCACCGCAACGGTCAGACCTGTGACAGATTCGCGCGACAGGCGGAAACGTACCGCAGCTTCGATGCCTGTGAAAACCCCGAATGCCGTTTTCGGCGACGGATCGCCACCCGCCATGCCTTCTTTCCTCGGCAGGCCCGATACGAAGCGCGTGCTGCGTGCGATCGTCTGCATGATCTTAACGGTCATACCGACGTCTTCCGCAGTAATGTACTGGCCTTGCAATTGCTCGACGAATTCTCCAAAGCGCTCGAACAGCGCATCGCTGCCGGAAAAATCGGCCGACTTCAGAATCACCGCCTTGCCGCCACCGAACTTGAGTCCGGCCATGGCGTTTTTGTAACTCATTCCCTGCGACAATCGCAGCACGTCGTGCAGCGCCGCATCGTCCGACGCATATTCCCACAGGCGACAGCCGCCGGCGGCGGGTCCCAAAGCCGTCGAGTGAATGGCGATTATCGCCTTGAGGCCGGTAGCAGCATCGCGACAGAAAAGTACGCGTTCGTGATCATCAAAAGCCGGATCGTCAAAAGCAGCCATCATTCAGCCTGGTTGTTCATAGAAGAATTCAAGGTCTGTTGACCATCATCGGGCCAACGCGGCGGCGGCCAGCCCGAAGACGGCGGCCTGTCATGGCGCGCGGATTCTAACAGGATATGGCAATCGGTCGTGGCTTTCTGTGTTGCGCGTCACTTCGGGTGTCGCGTTAATGGCATTGGATTAGCGGTCATCGGACGCGGGCAGGGGGTTGTGGTGTGTTTCGGCCAAGGTCGCTTACCGGGGAGTTGCTCAACAATTTGCCCGGCCCTTTTGGGGGTGGGGAAACATGTCAGACTCGTCCTCACCTTCTCGAGGCTTGAGGCAGGCGAAATCCTTTTCGACCAGGATGGTAAGCGCGGCATCGCTGCTGCTATTGTCGCTGACTTTATTGCTGCCAGTAATGGATACCCGCTCGCTCTGCGCCCAGTCGCGCACTTCGGCTTGGGGGATGACGACGACGATTCCTGCCGAGTCGAATCGAGCCTCGAGGGAATGCGACTTCGACGAGCTGTTGACTGCGTACTGCAGGCACGAACCGCCGGGAAACAACGCGGATGCCCTGACCTCGCCTTCCTCGCTCAATTGATCGACCTCGGTCCGGGTCAATCGCAGTCGTATCGAATTGTCCTGAATGCGCAGTTTCAAGGAATCTCACAGCCGGCTATGCTCGTGTCGTAATTTAATCACGAATTGGCTCGCGCCTCCTATCTCCGGCAGGCTGGCAGGGACAGTCCGCTCTTGATCACCAACACAATCTCACTTCACCGGTGCAGGCACTTTTTCTTGTCGGAATCAGGCTTGTTTATGACGGGCTTGCCGGATTGCAACTAACCAGCGCCTGATGCCGTCCGAACAACGCGCAGCAAGTCCTTCGCAATAATTTTTTCAAACATCGCGGTGTTTCGTGGCGGCGAATACGGAAGCTGCGCCGCTTGAACAGCCTGGTCGGTCAGTGACGCCTATTCGGCCATTACGTTTTCGGCCTGTGGGCCCTTCTGTCCCTGGGTTACTTCCATGGAGACTTTTTGTCCTTCCTTGAGCGACTTGAAGCCTTCCATCTGAATCGCACTGTGATGGACGAATACGTCGGCTCCGCCCTCACGTTCAATGAAACCAAACCCCTTGTCATCGTTGAACCATTTAACGGTTCCACTTACTCTTTCACCTGCCATATCAACCTCGCAAATATCACACCGGTCGTAACCGGTTCTCAAGCATGCCTGCCTTGCGGCGAGGCAGTCTTCATCTTACATCCAAACGCCGCCCGTCGCGCAGAAATCAGTCGTTAATGACGCCCCGGCGAATCTGGTCCAGTTCCAGGGATTCGAACAACGCCTTGAAATTGCCTTCGCCGAAGCCCTCATTGCCCTTGCGCTGAATGATCTCGAAGAATATCGGACCTATAACGTTGCGCGTAAAAATCTGCAGCAACAGGCCCTGATCGTCCTGGGGCGCACCGTCGATAAGGATGCGGCGCTTACGCAATTCTTCGAGCGATTCGCCGTGTCCCGGCACACGCTTGTCGATCAGCTCGTAGTAGGAATCGGGCGTATCCTGCAATGCGACGCCGTTGGTCGTCAGCCGATCGACAGTGCGGTAGATGTCGTCGGTGCCCAGCGCTATGTGCTGGATACCCTCGCCCTTGTAGTCGCGAAGGTATTCTTCGATCTGGCTTTTTTCATCCTGGCTTTCATTGAGCGGGATACGAATCTTGCCGCATGGGCTGGTCATCGCTTTTGAAAATAGTCCGGTATGCTTGCCTTCAATATCAAAATAGCGAATCTGCCGAAAACTGAAAAGGCGCTCGTAGAAGTCCGCCCACACTTGCATTTGCCCACGGTGCACGTTGTGGGTCAAATGGTCGATATAGGTCAGACCGGTATCCAGCTCGGCAGCACGCTCGCGCCAACCCGACTCGTAGCGAAAGTCGACGTCATAAATGGAGCTGTCGCCGTAGCGGTCGACGAGGTAAAGGCGACTGCCGCCGATGCCCTCGATGGCCGGTATGTTGAGCTCCATCGGACCCGGGTCTCCAGGCACGGCCGTGGCGCCGAGCGCAAGCGCGCGATTCAGGGCAAAGCTTGCGTCTTTGACTCGAAATGCCATGGCGCAGGCGCAGGGTCCGTGCGCACGCGCGAATTCCTGGGCGAAGCTGTCTGGCTCGGCATTGATGATGAAGTTGATGTCGCGCTGCTTGTGTAGCGTAACGTCCTTGGAACGATGGTGCGCGACGGCCGGCAATCCCATGCGCGAAAAAAGATCGCGCAGCAGCTGGGCATCCGGCGCCGCATATTCGACGAACTCGAAGCCGTCCGTACCCATTGGATTGTCAGGTTCGTTCGTGTGATCCGGCGCGTGTGTTTTGGTCATATGCGGTAACGGTACCCGTTGGTCTGCACGACCCGATGCCGTGCATATCCGCGAAATACTAGCGCGTCTGCCGGTGGCTAACCGTGCAAAAACCCGAGAATTTTCTGTATTATGCGCAGGAATCAGTCGTACCAGGAGATAATTCCGAGGTTTCCTGCAATGCTGGACGCGATCGACCAAAAAATCCTGCGCGAGCTACAGTCTGACGGACGAATGCCCTGGGTTGACCTGGGTGAACGGGTCAACCTGTCTGCCAGCGCGTGCCAGCGTCGCGTGCAGGCGCTGATGGAACGCGGCGTCATCGACCGCGTGGCCGCACAGATCAATCCCGAGGCGCTCGGCTTCGAGGTCGAAGCATTCGTGTCTGTTTACGTCGATCGTCAGGACATCAAGCTCGCGCAGAAGTTTCGAGCGGCCATTCGCAAGTATCCCGAGGTGCAGGCCTGTCACATGATGACCGGACAGGTCGATTACCTGTTGCGCGTCGTCGCCAAGGACCTGAAATCCTACGGTCGCTTCGTCGAGGAGAAAATTCTCGGGATGCCGGGCGTGAAAGACGCGTCGTCATCGATCGTGCTGGATCGCATTAAGACCAGCTCGTTGGAGCTGCCCTAGACTCAACGGCACCTGTTTAGCTGGCTCTCCCGTAAACGCCGTAATCAAACACCGACAAGTTGCATCATTGAGCCGCCGAAAAGCACGATCAGCACAAGGCTGAGTCCGCCGACCAGTGCGGCCGCAAACAGGCCGAGCAGGAACGGCCGCGGTCCGATGCGGCGGATGCCGGCGAATGTCGACGTCAATCCGATCGCGGCCATGGCGACCAACAGACAGTATTCCGCAAGCGTTTGCACAAACTCTGTGACGGTGCGCCACCCCTCGACATCGAAAACGCCAAACGGCCGATCAGACGAGTCACCCAACGTGCGCACTGCCGACATGACGGCAAAGCCGGCGATGAACCAGGGAATCATGCGTAACCAGGCGGCAATGCCTGACGGCCGTGTCGTCCCCCGATCCGTTGCATACATCACGCCAACCAGTGGAATAATCGCGATCATGCAGAGATTGCGCACCAGTTTGGTAACCGTTGCGATATCCAGCGCGAGCGGCGCGTCGTACTGTGTCTGGTACATGAGAGCTCCGCCCGCGACCTGCGCTGTTTCATGAATTGAGGTGCCGAGAAACAATCCGGCCAGCGCCGGCTGGTCGGAGAAGATGGCATAGGCAATGAACGGATAGAGGAACATTGCTGCGAGCCCGAATACGGTGATGCAGGCAATGGAGTAACTGACCTCCGACTCGTTCGCTCGGATCAATGGAGCGGTTGCGACGATGGCCGTACAGCCGCAGATTGCCGTGCCCACGGCAATGAGGCCGCTTAACTGTCGGCTGAGGCCCAGCTTCCGGCCGAGCAACGCAACGATGGTCAAACCGACAGCTATGGCGGCAATGACAAAAGGCAGTGCCACCAGCGTAAAGCGCCCTGCAGCAAGAAGGCTCAGCCGGATGCCCAGCAGCATGATACCGATGCGCAGGATGGTACTGGCGCAAAAGCGCAGACCGTCGACCATACTCTCGGGCCACGTCACGGTATTTGCCAGGACCATGCCGATGATGATCGCCATCATGATGGCACTCACCGGGCTTCTGTCGAATCCGAGCAGCGACTCACCGACCCAGATTGCCGAAAAACCCGCGGCGACCGACACCATCGCGGCAAGGCCGATACCGGCCCACCACTGCGGTCTCTCAATGCTCAGGTTTGACACAGCATCGGTCTTTCATCGCGGGTCATGGCGGACCTTACGCTTGTTTCTGCGGCATCAGTTCAGGGTCGCGCCGCCAGTTTTGATCGATCGAGTTCGGCAATCGAACTGCAGCCCATCAGCAGCATGTCGCGCTCGATCTCGGCACGCATAAGTTGCATCGCACGCAGCACACCGCTGGTGCCGCCGGCAGCCAGCGCATAGAGATACATACGGCCGCCGGAACAGGCTGTAGCACCCATCGCCAACGCTTTTAACACGTGCGTACCGCGCCGAATACCGCCGTCGAGGATAATCTCGATGCGCCCGCCGACCACATCGACGATGGCCGGCAATTGATCGAACGGAGCCCGCGACCCGTCGAGCTGACGTCCGCCGTGATTGGATACCATGATGGCGCTGGCACCCACCTCGACGGCGCGCTTCGCATCGTCGACCGACATGACCCCCTTAATGGCGAACGGGCCTCCCCATTCCGCGATCATCTGCGCGGCATCATCCCAATCAATCGATCGTTTCATCTGGCTGTCGATATAGGAGGCAACTGACGATGACACGTTCGAACCGGCATCGATATAGCTCGATACATTCGGCAGGTCGAAGCGCTCGCGAAAGATATAATTAGCTGTCCATTCGGCGTGCCAGAGAAAACTCAACAGGCTGGACGGCGTCAGTTTGGGCGGTGTAGTCATGCCGGTTACGAGGTCACGCTCGCGATTGCCGGCGACGATGGTATCGACTGTCAACGCCAGTGCATCGAATTTGGCAGCCTTGCAGCGTGCAATCAGGTCGCTGGTCAGTGCCGGATCGTTGTGCACGTAAATCTGGAACAGCTTCGGCGCATTGCTGCTTGCACCGAGCTCTTCGATACTGCGCGTGCCGATGGTGGATACGCCGAACATCGTGCCGAATGTTGCCGCAGCCTTGGCGATTGCACGCTCGCCCTCATGATGAAAAAGCCGTTGCATCGCGGTCGGCGAAAAAAACAAAGGCAAAGCCAGCCTCTGTCCCAGCACCTCGGTCGAGAGGTCGACACGTTCGACGCCGGCCAATACACCGGGCACGAGATCGACAGCTGCAAAGGCATCCGTGTTGCGGCGCAAGGTGATTTCATCATCTGAGCCGCCGTCGATGTAGTGGAAGATTGGCGAAGGCAGTCGCTTCTTTGCCAGCCGCCGAAAATCGGCTGTATTGTGACACTTGTTCAATCGCACTATTGGTCCCGATGACCGTTGCAGCGAGGCGCAAGACTAACACGAGACATTGCCCGATGATCGGACAAGTGGTTGGAGATCCAATGGCGGATCAGGAACGATTGAATCGCGCCGCAGGTGCCGGGCCTGCTAACATTGCGCGCCGTCAGGAAATGATTCGGACAGGAACTCAGCCATGGAGCCAGTCGTAACCGCCAACGATCGAAAGGTCGCCCGCTGGCTGCTTATTTTGTGCGGACTGGTGTTCGCAATGGTCGTTCTGGGCGGCTTCACGCGACTGACCGGATCGGGCCTGTCGATGACCGACTGGCGGCCGGTCACCGGCATTCTGCCGCCAATTTCAGAGGCGGCCTGGCAAGAAACGTTCGACCGCTACCGCGAGACCCCGGAGTTCATCCAGGTGAACTCGACGATGGACCTCGCAGCATTCAAAGGCATCTTCTGGCTGGAGTACCTGCACCGGCTGTTCGGGCGCATCATCGGCCTTGCCTTCCTGCTTCCTTTTGCCTGGTTCGTTTGGCAAGGCTATATCCGGAAGTCGGAAATCCCGAAGTATGGGCTGATGTTTGTACTGGGTGGACTGCAGGGTGTACTCGGCTGGTACATGGTGAAAAGCGGACTGGTCGACAATCCGCGCGTCAGCCAGTATCGCCTAACGGCGCACCTGAGTGCAGCGATCGTTATTTACGCGTACATGTTCTGGGTGGCGCTGTCGCTTTTGTATCCGCGGCCATCCACAGGACCGGCGCATCCGTGGTTCGGCCGTTCGCTGGCGCTTGCGGCCCTCGTCTTCATTACTGTGATGTCGGGGGGCTTCGTCGCGGGGCTCGACGCAGGCCTCATGTACAACACATTCCCGAAAATGGGCAATTACTGGATTCCGCCGGGCTACCTGGCTCTGCAACCGGAATGGCGCAACCTTTTCGAAAACATGGCGGCCGTGCAATTCAACCACCGGCTGCTTGCGGTGACGACATTTTGCGTCATCGTCGCCTTCTGGTGGTTCGCGAGACGCCTCGATCTGCCGCGCCGCATACGCGCGAGCGTGAACGCGCTATTGCATACAGCGGTATTGCAGGTGGCGCTCGGCATCTCGACCCTGCTCATGATGGTGCCGATCCTGCTGGCAGCAGCGCATCAGGCGGTCGCGCTCGTACTCATCACCGTCGTGCTATATCTTTGTCACGCATTGCGGTCCGCTGAACCGGACCGGATGGCGCATCCTGCTGGAGCCCGCCTCACGGGCGAGTGAGGAATCGACGAAAGCGCTCCCGGGCGCGCGTCAGGCAATACGCCACGGAAGCACAACCGATGCCGCAACACGTCATTTTCGCCGCGCCTTTCTTCATGGATGCCACCGTGCGTTTTATCGCGGGCGCGACCCACCTGCCGGAGGTCGCGTTGACTGTCCTGAGTCAGGAGCCGGTCGATCGGCTGCCGGCGGAGGTTCAGAAACGCATCGCCGGGCACTGGCGCATCGACAACGCACTCGATCCGCAGCAACTGGTCGACGGTGCACGCAATCTCGAGCGGCAGTTTGGACGGGCAAGGCGCATGATCGGTGCACTCGAGCAATTGCAGGTACCGCTTGCGGCTGCCCGCGAAGTGCTGGGCATCGAGGGTCTCAGCGTCGATGCTGCGATGAACTTTCGCGACAAATCGCGCATGAAACGCGTTCTCGAGCGCGCCGGCGTGCCCTGCGCACGGCATGTACTGGTCGGTGACAGGCACACCGCGGAAACTTTCGCCGCCGCCGTCGGTTTTCCACTGGTGGTCAAGCCCCCGGCCGGCGCTGGTGGCAAAAGCACGTTTCGGCTGGACAATACGGCGCACCTGGGCCGTTTCCTGGAGCACTACCCACCGGACGCCGCACAGCCCGCGCTGTTCGAGGAATTCGTGCGCGGCACCGAGTATTCCTTTGACAGTGTGGTAATCAATGGCCTTCCGGTGTGGCATTCCATTTCCCGCTACCTGCCCTCACCGCTCGAGGTAATGGAGAACGCCTGGATCCAGTGGTGCGTGCTACTGCCTCGTAATGTCGATGGCGCTGAGTTCGACCCGATCCGGCGTGCTGCCTTTGCCGGTCTGGCGGCACTCGGCCTCACGACCGGCCTGTCGCACATGGAATGGTTCCGACTGGCCGACGACCGTATCGCCATTTCGGAAGTCGGCGCGCGGCCACCCGGCGCGCAGTTCACTTCACTGCTCTCCTACGCACACGATATCAACTTCTACCGCGCGTGGCCGCGCCTGATGGTCTTCGACACCTTCGATCCGCCGCCAAGGCGCTACGCCGTCGGCGCGGCCTATGTGCGCGGCCAGGGGCAAGGTCGTGTGCGTCACATTCACGGGCTCGACGAAGCGCAACGGCGTTTCGGATCGCTCGTTGTCGAAGCGAAATTGCCTCAGGAGGGCCAACCGCCGTCCGACAGCTACGAAGGCGACGGCTACATTATCCTGCGCCACCGGGATACAGCTTCGGTTGAGCAGGCCTTGCAGCAAATCGTGCGAATCATTCGCGTGGAACTCGCCTGAA
>CAYVLL010000009.1:0-29613 GCA_964452235.1 uncultured Woeseiaceae bacterium | reverse complement strand
TGAGCGGCTCACAGGCACACGTTTCCTGGTCACACTGTGCCCAAGGCCTGTCATGAAGCACGGCGTTCAGGAATAATTACGCCAGTCTCGGGAGGATTCAATGTCGGCTCTGAAGCATCGTGCGTTGCAATTGGGAAAACTGTTGCCTTTGATATTGCTCGCTGCCTGTGGCGGTGGCGATCGCGAGCCCCCGCCAGTGGAAGATGCCACCGGTGCAGCGCCTGGCGCTGCGCCACAAGCCGCCATTGGCAGCCCGGCACCTGCGGGTGAGACACAAGCCGATTCGGATTTGCTGCCGCATCAGCAAATGGCGCGTGCGTTTCTTAAAGAGCTCGTCGAGATCGACACAACGCATAGCAACGGCAACAACACCCTGGCGGCCGAGGCAATGGCCGCGCAGCTCATCCGTGCCGGATTTCCTCCCGAGGATGTGCAAGTCCTCGCACCACAACCCAACAAGGGCAACCTGGTCGCACGCTTCCGCGGGCGTGACGTCAATCGCAAGCCACTGTTGCTGTTGGCGCATATCGACGTTGTGGAAGCCGATCCCGCTGACTGGAACCTCGATCCGTTCACTTTCGTGGAACAGGATGGCTATTTTTACGGGCGTGGCACGCTCGATAACAAGGACGAGGCGGCAATCCACATCGCCAATCTTATTCGCCTTCGGCAGGAAGGATTTCAGCCGGACCGAGACATCATCGTTGCCTTGACCGCCGACGAGGAAGGTGGCACTGACAACGGTGTTGTATGGTTGCTGGAGAACCATCGAGACCTCATCGATTCTGAATACGCGCTCAATGAGGGCGGCGGCGGGGCAATGCAGGATGGACGGCGTATCTCGAACAATGTGCAAGCGAGTGAAAAGGTTTACCAGAGCTTCACTTTTTCGGCTACGAACCCGGGTGGGCACAGCTCGCTGCCTGTCCGGGAAAACGCCATCTATCGATTGGCCGATGCGCTCGTACGCTTACGGGAACATGATTTTCCAGTTGCATTAAACGAGGTCACACGAGTATTTTTCGAGCGTTCGGCCGCCATTGAAGAGGGCGAACTGGCGGACGCCATGCGTGGCGTGCTGCAAAGTCCACCGGATGCCGATGCCGTAGCGTTTTTGTCGCAAACCCCTTTCTACAATTCGAGGTTGCGAACGACCTGCGTGGCGACGATGCTGGAAGGCGGTCATGCAGAGAACGCTTTGCCGCAACGCGCGCAAGCAACCGTCAATTGCCGGGTGTTGCCCGGCTCGGACATGGCGGATGTCCAGGCCGAACTTGAGTCAGTAATTGGCGACGACCGGATAGACGTTTCCGCGGTTGCCGAAGCGACGCCCTCACCGGCGTCACCACTGACACAGGAGATACTCGGGCCCATCGAACGTATCACCGAGGAACTGTGGCCGGGTGTGCCGGTAATTCCCACGATGAGTACCGGCGCAACCGATGGCTTGTTCCTGCGCAATGCCGGAATTCCGGTTTATGGCGTTTCCGGGATTTTCAGCGATATCGATGACAATCGTGCCCACGGCCAGGACGAACGAATACTGATACGCTCGTTTTTTGAAGGACAGGAATTTCTCTACCGCCTGACGAAGGCGCTGTCGCGCGCCGATTCGGATTGACGTCAGTCCAGCGGCTCGAAAGATCGCGGAATCGGCGGTCCGGCCCCGGCATTGAAGTCGGCCCCCGACAACCATGGCTCCGGCGACTTCATGGAGTGAAATAAAGTACCCGCCGGGCATGCCTGACCTCGGTTTCGGCCGCTCCCCCCAATTTGCTAGCATGGCCTGTCATACCAGCCATGAAGCTCTTTCTGGAGGCGCATGACAACCACTGTCGTAACCGGTGCCAATCGCGGCATCGGCCTTGAAATTTGTCGCTGGCTGAAGCAGCGTGGCGACCACGTGATCGCGGTCTGCCGAACGGCCAGTTACGAACTCGAAACGCTTGGCGTGCAGATGGTCAGCGGAATCGATGTTGCAACAAGTGCCGGCGTTGCAGGACTGGCCTCAGCGCTGGCGGGGCAATCAGTGGACGTATTGATCAATAATGCCGGAATATTGCGCAGGGACGAATTGGAGACTCTCGACTATGAGTCGATGGTCGAACAGTATCAGGTCAACTCGCTGGGACCGTTGCGTGTCACCCATGCTTTGCTTTCGAACCTGCACCAGGGATCGAAGGTAGCAATTATTACGAGTCGCGTCGGGTCGATTGGCGATAACGCATCAGGCAGCAACTACGGCTACCGAATGTCGAAGGCCGCCGCCAATATGGCTGGCGTCAACCTGCATCACGATCTCGCACCCCGTGGCATTTCCGTCATCCTGTTGCATCCCGGATACGTGGCTACCGATATGACATCGGGCAATGGTATTGCGCCCGAACAGGCGGCGCGGGGTTTGATCGCACGAATAGACGCTCTGGACGCCGCCTCGAGTGGCACCTTCTGGCACGCGGAGGGGCATCACCTTCCCTGGTGAGGCCCTGAACACAGCATCCCGATGCCGCTGATGCCGGGCCTTGCGATTGCCTGCGAGGCAAGCGGGACGTCCTCATGATCGAGTCCGCTGCAACGGCCGATCCGGGATTGCAGCGGCCCGGCCTCGGCGTACTGCGCTACGGACGGCGCGCGCTCGAGCTGGTGTGGTCCACGAGCCGCCCACTGACGATCAGCTTTGCCCTGCTCACCCTGGTTGCCGGTTTTCTGCCTGCGGCAATAGCGTATGTCGGACAACTGATCGTCGATGCTGTGGTGGATACGCTGGCTAACCGGACATCGGCGCGGCCTGCCCTGACCTATATCGGTATCGAAGCAATACTGGTTGCGACAGTCGCCGCCTCGCAGCGGGGCATCAGCCTGTGTCAGTCACTGTTGCGCGCACAGCTCGGTCATCGTGTCAACGTACTGATCCTGCACAAGGCGCAGCAGCTGTCTATGGCGCAGTTCGAGGATGCCGACTTTTACGACAAGCTGACTCGAGCACGTCGCGAAGCGTCCAGCCGCCCGTTGAGCCTCGTCAACCGCACGTTCTCGCTGGTGCAGAATGCGGTCACCCTGTTCAGCTATGCGATCCTGTTGTTTCAGTTCTCGGTTTGGGCGGTACTTATTCTACTCATTGCCGGCTTCCCGTCATTTCTCGCCGAAACCAAGTTCGCCGGCGACGCGTTTCGACTTTTCCGCTGGCGCTCGCCCGATTCCCGCAAGCAAATGTATCTCGAGACGGTGCTCGCTCGCGAAGATCACGCCAAGGAAGTCAAGCTGTTTCGCATTGCGCCACTTTTCCTGCAGCGCTATCGGGATATCTTCGCACGGCTGTACGTCGAAGATCGGGCGCTCACTATCCGGCGAGAAACCTGGGGACTCGGCCTGGGCTTGCTCGGCATGCTCGCTTTTTACGGCGTGTACGCCTGGATCGTTGTTGCGACAACACAGGGTCATATCTCGCTGGGCGAGATGACCATGTACGTGATGGTATTCAAACAGGGCCAATCGGCCGTTTCCGCAAGCCTCGCCGCCATTGGCGGTATGTACGAAGATAACCTGTATCTGTCGAATCTCTACGAATACCTGGAACAGCCCGCGGACGAACAAAGCGGGGATGCAACGGTCGGGCGCACGCCGGGCGATGGCGTTCGCTTCGAAGACGTCAGTTTCACCTACCCGGGCGCCAGTCGACCCGCGCTGCAGCACGTCGACCTGCATCTGCAACCCGGTCGCAGCCTGGCGCTGGTCGGCGAGAACGGAGCCGGCAAGACCACGCTGATCAAACTTCTGACCGGCCTGTACAAGCCGGATAGCGGGCGCATTTTGCTCGATGGCACGCCTCTCCATGAGTGGCAGGCAGAGACCGTACGCCGGCGTATCGGCGTCATATTTCAGGATTTTGCCCGCTATCAGATTAGCGTCGGAGAGAATATAGGTGTGGGCGATGTCGAGCATTTTGCGGATGAAGAACGCTGGCAAAAGGCCGCGACCCAGGGCCTCGCCAATTTATTCATTGAGGAGTTACCCGAGCGCTACCAGACGCAACTGGGCAGCTGGTTCCGTGACGGCCGCGAATTGTCCGCCGGGCAATGGCAGAAAATTGCGCTGTCGCGTGCGTTTATGGACCACGAGGCCGACATACTCGTTCTGGATGAACCCACGGCTTCGATGGACGCGGCGGCGGAAGCGGCGCTGTTCGAACACTTTCGCCACCTGACGGCGGACAAGATAGCGGTCCTGATTTCGCACCGATTCTCGACCGTCAGGCGCGCCGATCACATCGTTGTTATACGTGAAGGTCGCATAGAGGAACGCGGAACGCACGAGGAACTGATGCAGCTTGGCGGACACTACGCGGCCCTGTTCGGCCTGCAGGCAGCCGGATATCGATAAACGTCACCCTGGCCTTTGGGTCTCAAGGGGTCGGGTCCGGGGCGGTAAAACTGTGACCAAGCGTCCGGAAACACCTTAGATAAGCGGCTAAACTTTCTGACAACGAGCGCTGACTGTCCTGAGCCCGCGCTGTAAATGTATGTGAAATAACGACTTATGGCGACATTCGACTTGCGTCACAGTTTTACACCTCGGTCGGCCTGAGCATGCGCAAGCTGACGGTCGAGGCCTACCTGCCATTGGCATTGAGTTCGGTTGCCGTTGTCGGCGTGCTGCCCTTCACCGTTATCCGCGTGCTGGACGGCGACTGGATGATGGCGCTAGTGGACGGCCTGATCGTTGCCGGCTTTGCCTATCTTGGATTTTCCGTGTTGCGCCCACGGCGCGTGCGCTTCGCAAGTGTTGCGATCGCCATACTTTGTGTCGTTGGCGTCACGACCACGGTCTATATTCGCGGCGAAGCGCAGATTTTCTGGGCCTATCCGGCACTTCTCGCCGTGTTTTACCTGGTCAAACCCGGTGAGGCGGTAGTCATTGCCACAGCCACCCTCATCGCACTGGTGCCCGTGCTCGTCCCGGTCATGGAGGCAATCGGGCTGACCACAGTTTTCGTAACACTGATTGCTACCTGCGCATTTGCCTACGCTTTTGCTTACCTGACACGCGGCCAGCGCGACCAGTTGCTGGTACTCGCGCGGAAAGATCCCCTGACCGGAGTCGGTAACCGACGCGCGCTGGATGAAAAACTTGACGAAGTGTGCGCCGCCCAGACGCGGGTAACCCTGCGATCGTCCCTCATCATCCTCGACATCGACAATTTCAAGGAGTTCAATGACGAATTCGGGCACGCTGCCGGCGACCAGATTCTGGTCCGTTTGACTGAAATCATCGACCTTCGCATTCGCGTTACTGACAGCCTGTACCGTATCGGCGGCGAGGAGTTCGTGGTTGTTCTTGAAGGGCAGGACAAGGAAAAAGCGCGGCGCCTTGCGGAACAGTTGCGCACACTCGTCGAAGCCAATGAACTCGCCCCTTCGGGATGCGTGACCATATCGCTGGGTGTCGCCGAACTGGCTGCCGGCGAATCGCCGGCGCAGTGGTTGAAGCGTGCCGACGTGGCGCTGTATGAATCGAAGCGCGCCGGCCGAAACCAGACGAGCCTCGCGAATACAGGCAAACTGCTGCAATTTGAGCAGGGCTGAGCCGGACACAGCGTGAACTTGCCATCTCCGTGCCATCGTGCGACGTTGATTGTTGTCCATTCAACGAAAAGGAGGTCGACATGGGAATGCTGGTCGACGGCAAGTGGCACGACAAATGGTATGACACAGATGCGTCCGGCGGGCGATTCGAACGCGAAGAAAGCGCGTTTCGCAACTGGGTAACGGCGGATGGCGCGGCCGGACCAACCGGCGACGCCGGCTTCAAGGCTGAAGCCGGGCGTTATCATCTCTATGTATCGCTGGCCTGTCCATGGGCGCACCGCACCCTGATATTTCGCAGGCTCAAGAGTCTTGAGGACAGGATATCCCTGTCCGTAGTCCACTGGTTGATGCTGGACAACGGCTGGACCTTCGACCCGGGGCCCGGGGTCGTTCCTGATCCGATCAACGAGGCGCGCTATCTGCACCAGGTCTACACCGCGGCCCGTCCGACCTACTCCGGCCGGGTAACCGTGCCGGTACTCTGGGATCGCCAGTCGCAAACAATCGTCAGTAACGAATCCGCGGACATTATCCGCATGCTCAATTCTGCCTTCGACGGACTGCCCAATGTTCCTGCTGTCGACCTGTATCCGGAGCCCATGCGTGACGAGATTGACCGCCTGAATTCGCGCATCTACCGCACGGTCAACAACGGCGTGTACCGCGCCGGCTTTGCAACCTCGCAGGAGGCTTACGAAGAAGCAGTTGAGCCCCTGTTTGAAACGCTGGACTGGCTTGATAGCCGACTTGCAAGCCGTCGCTATCTTGTTGGCGAGTGCATCACCGAGGCAGACTGGCGCCTGTTCACGACCCTGCTGCGTTTCGACGCCGTGTATTACAGCCACTTCAAGACGAACCTGCGCCGGATCATCGACTACGCAAACCTGTGGCCGTACGCGCGCGACCTGTATCAGCAGGACGGCATCGCAGCTACTGTGAACTTCCGGCATATCAAGGGCCACTACTATGGCAGTCACAAGACGATCAATCCCAGCGGAATCGTTCCCGCCGGGCCGTTGATCGATTTCTCTGCACCGCACGAGCGTGCCTGAAGGGACGTCGCGGGGGTGTGAACTTGTGCCGGAAAGTCTGGCCATAGGAACAGGGGTCAGCGCCTGTCAGGCCCGCCGGTCTCGAATCCGGGCAATTTTTACGGCTGTAATTGGAATTAAATCACCATTATGAACAGAGCTTTATGGATACTTATTTATCTGGGTTCTACGTTGTCGATCGCGCTTGCCCAGGAGCAGCCGATGCCTGCACGGGTCGGCAGCGGTGACGGAACCCTGGGTAGTCGCATCGGGTTCCCCGAACTGAAGGGCGATACGACGGCAATATTGCGTTGTGCCGCAAGAGTGCAAGCAAACGGTGCAATGAAAAAGAACGGCTGCTTCGTCGATTCCCCCGCGGACCAGATTTTCATCGGCGAGATCAACAAGGCCGCTCGCCGGGCGAAAATGACGCCGGCGTCCAGGGGAACAGCGAAGCGCGAAATCTATTTCCAGTATCGCGTGCAGTTCGACAAGAAAGGCGACACCCAGACTGTCAAGATACTGGAAAATCCGGGCGTGCAGGAGAACGTGGAGGCCTACGGTCAAGACCATGTCGCGGCTCAACGAGCCATCGGCCGTGAACCCTGGCAGAAAGAGTGCCCGTCACGCGCCGAGTACCTGGTATGGCTCAAGGCCCATGTTGCCGCGGATGGGACCGCGAGCAGCTTCAGTCTCACCCACGGTGCCGGCATAACGCCAACGCCACGATGTCAGCAATCCATTCTCGAGACGGCAGAAATGAGCGAGTACTTTCCGGCGCTGGCCGAGGGCTCGCCGGTACCGTCCACTTACGTGGAACCATTCAGTAACTAGCTCCGAAATTGCCACCAGCGCTCAGCTGCAGCCCGGTCGTCCCACTTCTGGCGGCAAGAGCGCCTCTATCCGCTGCATGACATCCAGTCGATGCACCAGGTCGTTGATGTAATCAAGTTTGTCCGTTTCCAGGACAAGGACTTCGCTCAGTCGATACGATTCGATCCACAGTTCGTACAGGCGCTCGAGCCGCTTCAGGTAAGCATCCGGAACATTTTGCTCCATAGCGCGACCTCGCAGGCGAATTCGATTGCGCATCGTGCGTCGCGAGCAGCGCAGGAAGATCAGCAGGTCCGGTGGACGAATAGCTTGCAGAATTGACTGATAGAAGCCCCGGTAGGTCTGCCAGTCCCGCTTGTCGATGCAACGCATTTCAAACAAGGCTTTGGCAAAAACCTCGGCATCTTCAAAGATCGTGCGATCCAGGATGGATATGCCCGGTGTGCGATCGAGCTGCTGGTGCAGACTGAATTTGGTTGACAGGAAATAGATTTGTGAATGAAAAGCCCAGCGTCGCATGTCACGATAGAAATCCGGCAAATAGGGATTGTCGTCGTTCGGTTCATAAAAAGGCGCTATTCCATAGGTTCGGCTGAGAAAGCCGACCAATGTCGACTTGCCGCTGCCGATGTTTCCTGCAATAGCAATGCTGCGCCGTTGCATGCCTGTCCTACCGGAGCCCGCAACAGTTGTGCTTGTTCGCACATCCCCGGGCACCTCACCTGCGCCGTGGTCATTCTGCATCGAAAACAATTTTGCCGCCTACGATGGTTTTCAAGACGGTCACATCCTTGATGTCATCCGGATCCATGGTCAGGAGATTGTCGGAAAGAACCACGAGATCGGCCAGTTTTCCGACCGTTATGCTGCCCTTGATATCTTCTTCGTACGCCGCGAACGCCGTGTTCAGGGTGTAGGCACGTATTGCTTCTTCGACGGTCAGTTTTTCCTCGGGAAACCAGCCGCCTTCCGGTTGCCCGGACATCGTTTTACGCGTCACGGCCGCGTAAATGCCGAGCAACGGGTTCAGGTAGTAGCGGGACGCATTCGTTCCCGGCGAGTCCGAGCCAAAACTGACAACGGCCCCGGAATCCCAGAGCCGGCGGAATGCATAGGCGCCGCGTGACCGATCGCGCCCGATGCGTTCTTCCATCCAGCGCATGTCATCCGACGTATGATACGGTTGTACTTCGGCAACGATATTCATCGCGCCGGCACGCGCGATGTCACGGTCAGTCATAACCTGGGCATGAACGAGGCGAAAGCGCCGGTCTTTTTCGCCGTTTTTCGCGATGATGCGTTCGAGCATGTCCATCAGGTAGCCGTTGGCTTCATCGCCGATCGCATGCACGGTCAGCTGGATACCGGCGGCATCCGCCTGCAACGCCAGACGCTCGAGACGGCTCTGCATGTCCTCCGGATTGTCCGGGCTGCGTTCGAAAGGAAACATGATGTCGCGCCATATGCCTCGGCTCGACGGGTTGTGGGTGTAAGGTTCGTAGAAGCGTGCTGAACTGTTGCCCATGATCCCGTCGATCCACGCTTTTACGGCACCGAATCGTATCCATTCGTCACCAAAGCCAATGCCAATTCCAAGGCCGGCCATCGATTCCCATTTATCCAACGGGGCGCGATAGCGAACTCGGGCAGTCATCAATCCCTTGCCCCGAAGCTCCCGATAGATGTCAACCTGGACCGGAGCGGAGGTTACGTCCGAGTAGCTGGTGACGCCGACCTTGCCCATTTGTTCCCAGGCGCGCAGCGTTTCCTGTATACGTTGATCCCGTGACGGCTCCGGGATCAGTGGCTCGAAAAGCGCCCGCACGTTATCGCGTACAAGGACAGTTGAGTCGACAGCACCGGAAACCGGGTTGAAGAGGGCCCCGGTGGGTGTTCCCCTCCGATCGCGCTCAACGGCAATGCCCTCCGGATCCGGCAACCCGGGCCGGATTCCGGCGATTTCCAGCGCGGCGCTGTTGGCAAGGTACACTTTACGATCGAAACGACGCACGAGAACCGGACGATCGCCGGTAAATCCGTCGATCATGCTCTTGTTGGGCAGGAACAGGTTCCCGTAGAGATCGTCAGGGTTGACCTCCCTGCCCGCTTCCGCCACGTCGCCTTGGGCCCAGGTCTCGTAGGCCGACCAGTCACCGCCGGTGATCCAGGTGCCTGGTGCGTAACGCTCGTGCACGTCCCGTATGCGGGCAATAAAGCTTCGTGCGTCCGCCACGTCGAGAAGATTGAGGCCATACAACAGTTGCCCGGTACTCTCGAAGTGAACGTGATTGTCGTTGAACCCTGGTACAACGAGTCGGCCACCCAGATCGATTACCTGGGTCGTCGGGCCAACATGCCCGGATACGCCGGCATTGTCACCGACATAGACGATCGAAGAACCAGTAACTGCTATCGCTTCGGCGCGCGGCACTTCATCGTCGACCGTCCAGACGATGCCGTTTCTTAGCACGAGATCCGCTTCGCCAGCAGTCGCGACTGCCCAACATGCTGCGAGCATCAAAATAGCGACTGAAGCCGCCAAACTGTTCATGAAGCGCATTACATCCCCCAGCTGTCTTTATCATTACGCGATTGGAGCACACGGTTGTAGCCCCGATCAATCGCATCGCGCCCGCATCCGGCTGGGCCGCTCCTCCGGCAATTATCGTGCGTTTGACGACGCGTTGCATCCATTGCAGTATGAGAGCTTCGAAGTGGATACATTGACACGCCACTGGTCTGCTGATCCCGTACGGCGCGTTGCAACCCGAGGCAGTTTGCAGGTTTAACTTTATGGCCCGAAAGCACGACAAATCTGACGGCTTTCTGTTGCCGAATGTCCCAACCTGCATCGTTGCCAGCAATGGCGCTGAGGCACGGCTTTTTCTGGTTGGCAAGCGCTTCGGTCCATGGACTCCCGTCGAAACCCTCAAGAATCCCGAAGCGACCCTTCGCGAGCAGGATTACAACAGTGACACGCCGGGACGATCCTTTGACAGTTTCGGGCAGGGGCGCCACGCAATGTCGCCGGAAGTTTCGGCCCGGCAACACGATTTGCTGGCGTTTGCCCAGGAAATCGCACAGTATCTGGCCAAAACGCATGCCGCCGGGCAATTCAACAAACTCGTGTTGGTAGCAGAGCCTACTTTTCTCGGCTATCTGCGACGCAAGCTTTCCGCAACGCTGAAGCGCGAGCTTTGCTGTGAGGTCCCCAAGAACCCGACAGAATTCGACCAGGAACGACTTCGATCACTTTTCAGTTGAGGAAGTAATGAAAGATTCAAAAACAATCCTGGTTGTAGTCGAAACCGACATCGATCCCCAACCGGTTGTCGCGCGATGCGGCTGGCTCGCGGATCTGACCAACAGCAAAGTAGTGCTCTTGCTTTGCGATGCAGATGCAAACACCCTCGCGCAAAGTTTCATCCTGACCAGTGAAGCCAAAGATATTGCGGCGACTATCCGCCGTGCACAGAAGGAACTGCTTGATGACCTGGCCCGCCCTTTACGTGAGGCCGGAGTAACGGTGAGTGCGGAAGTGCTGGAAGAGCGGCCGATTGCCGATGCTGTGGTGCAACGCGCCCTCGAGTTGAACCCGTGGATGGTCGTCAAAGGCACACAGTATCACAGCCAGGCCAAACGAGCCGTCTTCGTCGATACCGACTGGCAGCTTATTCGTAGCTGCCCCTATGCGCTGTGGCTGGTCAAACCGCATGAGATCGCCAAAGTGCCGGTCGTTGTTGCAGCCGTCGATCCGACCCATAAGGACGACAATTCGGCGAGTCTCGACCAGAAGATTATCGAGTACGCCAAGGACATCGCCGACAGATCCGATGGTGAGCTGCTGCTACTGCATGCGTTTGAGGCTTTGACCGGTATCGGCGCGGAAGCTACACGTACTTTCAAACCCATTCGCTTGCCGGTTAACGAAATAAGCGCCGACTTGAAGCGCAAACGGAGGCAGAAACTCGATTCGCTCGCCAAAGCGAACGGTATCGACTCCGTCTATACCCACCTCGTAGAGGGAAATGCGCGCGACGTATTGCCGTTTTTTGCCCGCGAACGAAAGGCCGACCTGGTTGTCATGGGCGCCATCGCCCGCTGGGGGCTTGCACGTAGAATCATCGGCAACACGGCAGAGAAAGTACTCGATGACCTTCCGTGCGATATTCTGATCGTCAGGCTCGATGATGCGTGAAGTACGCTGCCAACAATAATGCAGGGTTCTTCGCGACCGGCTCGTGACAGGCCACCCGTTCAGCTACTCCAGGATACCTTCAAGACCCAGAAAAAACGCATAGTAAAGAGCCGTGTCTTCCAGGCTGTTGAAGCGACCGGTCTTGCCGCTGTGACCGGCCTGTAAGTCTGTCTTCAACAGCAATTGGCGATCGTCCGTTTTGAGTTCCCGCAGCTTGGCCACCCATTTGGCCGGTTCCCAGTACTGCACCTGTGAATCGTGCAGGCCGGTAGTCACGAGCATGTGCGGATAATCCTGGGCTCGGACATTGTCGTAAGGGGACCAGGACAGCATGTAGTCGTAAAATTCTTTCTTGGCCGGATCTCCCCACTCATCCCACTCACCGGCTGTCAAGGGAATGCTCTCGTCCAACATAGTGGTGATAACGTCAACAAACGGGACGGCAGCTGAAATGCCGTTGTATAGTTCAGGCGCCATGTTGACTACTGCTCCCATCAGCAATCCGCCTGCACTTCCGCCTCGCGCATATAAATGCCGGGGCGACGTATAACCCTCTTTAATCAGGTATCGACTCACATCGATGAAATCAGTAAAAGTATTCTTCTTGCTGAGTTGTCTTCCTCCGTAATACCAGTCACGACCGAGCAACGCCCCACCGCGAACGTGCGCAATGGCAAAAATAAACCCGCGATCCAGAAGGCTTAGCAGATCAGGATCGAAGTCAGGATCGATAATTGCACCGTACGATCCATAGCCGTATTGCAACAGCGGGTTCCGGCCATTCCGTTGCATACCCTTGCGATATACCAGTGACACCGGGATCAGCGTTCCGTCATTCGCCGGGGCCGACACACGCTCCGCCTGATAATTGTTGCGATCAAAGCCGCCGGGTACCTCCTCCTCCCGGATCAATCGATGCTCCCGAGATCGAAAATCGAAATCGTACGTCGACTCCGGTGTGGTCATCGACTCATAAATGTAGCGCAGCGTCGTCGTGTCGTACTCGTAGTTGTCATCAGTATAGGCTGTATACACCGCTTCATTAAACGCAAGCTCGTAGGACTCGCCATCGCTGCGATCAATGACCTCAATCTGTGTCGTTCCATTGCGCATCAAACTGACAGCGATATGCGATCTGAACACGTCGAACCCTTCAATTAAGACGTCGTCGCGGTGTGGCACGAATACTTCCCAGTTTTCGCGCTCGGTGGCCTCGAGCGGAGCTGTGAAAATCTGGAAATTGGTCGCCCCGTCGTTGCTTAAAATAAAGAAGCTGTCGACCCCATCGGTTACATAGTATTCGTGCTCACCCTCTCTTGGTGCAAACAGGCGCGGAGCCTCGTCGGGAGCATCCGCCGGCAGATACCGCACCTCAGTGGATACCGTTTCCGCGCTTGTGAGAAAAATGTATTTTCCTGACAGGGATTTCTCGAGGAACAGCGAATTAGTCTCATTGCCCTCTTCGTAAACCAGATCGTGCGTCGACGTACCCAGACGGTGGCGGTAGACCTGATACCAGCGCAACGTGTCCGGGTGTTGTTTGGTATAGAAAACAGTGCGGCTGTCATTGGCCCATTCGATATTGGCTGTGACGTTCTCGATCGAGCCAGTGAGAGCGTTGCCGGTTTCGAGATCCAGGAAATGGATCGTGTAAACCCGTCGTCCCTGCGTATCCAGTGCAAACGCCGCCTTGCTGTGATCCGGGCTTACCGAGAACCCACGTACCGCGTAATATTCCCTGCCTTCGGCACCGACGTTGACATCCAGCAAGACCTGCTCTGGCGCATCCAGCGAACCCTTGCGCCGGCAATAGATCGGGTATTCATGTCCTTCCGCGTAACGGTAGTAATAGTAGTAACCGCCTTCCCTGTAAGGCACTGACATGTCGTCCGGCTTAATACGGGATTTCATCTCCGCGACCAATGTCTCGCGTAAACCGGCAAGTGGGGCAAGCTGTCTCTCTGTGTAGGCATTTTCAGCTTCGAGATAGGCGATTACCTCCGGATTGTCACGGTCATTCAGCCAGAAGTAATTGTCGATACGGGCGTCACCGTGGATTTCCAGCCGTTCCGGGCGCTTTTCCGGCTCCGGCGGTCCCGCCTCGTCGCTCCCACATGCCGCCAGAATTGCCATAGTCGAAAGCGTTGAAAATAAAGGAAGTTTCATCTTTCGCCGTTCAGAATGAATGAATCGACACGGCGCATTATCGGCGGTTTCCGGGCATTGTCTACCACCCAGGCAGCTCTGACCCGGACAGTCGCGCGAATTGCAGGCCGCGAACACGGCAACTGCGCGGACCATGGCCGATGAAGCGGGAACCCGGACGGTGTCAGCGGCGGGTGATCAGTTCGCTGCAGGAACAGCTCGGGCTACGTTCTCTGGAGAGTTCGAAAAGACTCGTGCATACCTTCACCGTCCCTGCCGGGCAGTAACCTGCGTTTACCGATGAACGCGACGATGTTACGCCGTTGGCTGCGCACCCGGTCAGGGTCACGGCGATCAACAGGATTATCGACTTCTTGACGAGCATGTCCAAAGCCTACTCCTCTGACCGCCGGCGGCACGTGACGGGAATCACACGCCGTTTCGCGAGCCATAAAATTAATCGTTTCGTAACAAAAGTGTCAAAGAAATGTCATGTGGCAAGTGTAGCAGACGACGGCTTGCCTGGCGCCGTATGCGCGTCGTGAACGGTAAAATTTAATCTGTTCGAAACCTGTGCGGGCGGGACGCGACTGCTGCACGTCGTGGCGCTGGTTTCGGCCTCGGCCGGGGGACTTCGTTGACGCAATGGCTCCCTTCGGTCCGCTCTATTTGCGCCAAAGAAGTCCCCCGGCCGAGGCCTAGGGTGGTGCTGGGGCTTGCGTGATGCCGGCGCCCTGTGTAGTGGTTGGCTACTCAGTCGCGGGCGCGGAGAGCCTCCTGGCGGGCGGCTTCGAACTCATCTCCCGGGGTCCATTCAGGCATGTCGTCAGCGTTGGCAATCGCAAGCCCGGTCCAGAAGCCGAGCACGGCATCTTCGATCATGCCGTCGAAGTTCCAGCTGTCGTCGTATTCATCGCTAGGCTGGTGATAGTGAACGTCCGTCCAGTGATTGACCTGCTCTTTGCCCCACTCTGCCGGTCGGTCGACAAACTCCAGGCCGGTGTCGAGGTACATTGCCGGGACTCCGATCTTGGCAAAGCTGAACTGGTCTGAACGATAGAAATAGCCGCGGTCCGCGAACTGATCGGGTTTGACCACTCTGCCTTGTTCAGCCGCGATTGCCTCCACGATTGCATCGATGGACGATTTGCCAAGGCCAATGAACGTCACGTCATGAGTATGGCCCCAGATATTGCCACCGTCATAGTTCAGGTTGGCGGCAATGTTACCGGGCGCAAACGTGGGATTTCCGGCGTAATACTTCGAACCGAGAAGGCCCTGCTCTTCCGCACCGACGAATGCAAAAAGAATGGAGCGCCGCGGTGCCTCCGGAAGCGCCTTGATGGCTTTCCCGATAGCCATCAACTGTGCCACACCGGATGCGTTGTCCAGCGCGCCATTATAGATTGTGTCACCCTCATCATTCGGTGGGCCAATGCCCAGATGATCATGGTGTGCCGTGTATATAACCGCCTCGTCTTTCAGTTGCGGATCACGACCGGGAATGAGACCGAGTACATTGGCCGTCGCCACACGGCTGAGCGTAACGTCCATGCCGATGGAGGTCTCAATACCCAGCGGCACTGGTTGGAAATCACGGTTATCCGCAGCCGTTTGCAGCTCTGCGAGATCATAGCCGGCCATCTCGATCAGTGCACGAGCCGAGTCTTCCGTTACCCAGGCCTCTACCTGTGCTCTCGGTTCATCGCCGGCCGGGAGCTCGAATTGTTCGCCCGTCCAGGACGTCTGCACGACCTGGAAAGGATAGCCCGCCGACGGTGAGGTATGGATGATGATGGCGCCTGCTGCACCCTGCCGGGCTGCACTCAGGTACTTGTAGTCCCAACGGCCGTACCAGAGGCGAGTTTCGCCTGCAAACAGTTCCGGATCCCAGGACGGATCGTTATTCATCATGACGAGCATCTTGCCTGTCAGGTCCTGGCCCTTGAAGTCGTCCCAGTCATATTCCGGCGCCTGGATCCCGTAGCCGACGAAAACCAGTTCCGCCTTCTCGACATCAACGCGCTCTTCCTGAACGCCGCTCGAAACAATAAACTGGTCCCACTGCTTCAAGGTCAGCGATTGATCGTCTTTGCGGAATGTCCATTCGTCAGGCTGTTCGGTGGTTACACCAATCAGATCGAACGGCTGCTGCCAGCTGCCATCCGCAGCGCCCGGCTGCAAGCCGATGGCTTCCAACTCTTTGACTATATAATCGCGGGCAGCAATGTCCCCGCGAGTGCCGGGGCCACGCCCCTCATACTTGTCGTCCGAGAGTTCGATGATGTGCCGCCGCATGAAATCCGCGGTAATCTCTCCAGCCGCTCGTTCCGCCGCGGGGTTTCCCTGTCCGGCTCGCTCGTAGGATTTGACATCACTGTCGCCCGCAACGGTCGCGTCGGCGGGTGGCGCTTGCTCTCCGCCGCAAGCGGCGAGCACCGCCATAAGGAGAAAGCACGAAATGAGCTGCGGGGTCTGATAATTCACTGTTATTCTCGCAATCAGTAGCAGGGCCTGTTAAATGCAGGCTACCACAGCCAAGCGCCCGATTTCTCGACCTGTCAGGGTTTGAAAGTGTCCTCTCGGAAGTAAGGGCGGCTCATCAGCATTTGCACGACGCCGGTCGCTCGCTCGAGAAAAGCGCCCTCGCAATAGCTGAGGTAGTAGTGCCATAACCGTATGAATTCATCCGAATAGCCGAGTTGGCGTACGTCGTCAATGACCTTGAACATGCGCTCGCGCCAGTGCGCGAGCGTTTTCGCGTAGCTAAAGCCGAAATCCTCAACATGCATAACTCGCATATCGGTCTCGCGTGTCAGCGTTTCAAGGATCACGGTTACGGATGGCAGGCAGCCTCCGGGGAAGATGTAGCGCTGGATGAAATCGACCGACTTCCTTGCCTGCTCATAGCGTTGATCGGCAATAGTGATCGATTGCAGTAGCATCCGGCCATCCGGCTTAAGCAGGTCCGCGCACTTTCTGAAGAACGTGCCATGATAACGGTGCCCGACAGCTTCGACCATTTCGATGGATACGAGTTTGTCAAAGGATCCTCGCAGGTCACGATAGTCATCGAGCAAGAGAGTTACCCGGTTGCCAAGTCCGTTCTTTTCGACCTGAGCGCACGCGTATTCATACTGGCGGCGGGAAATTGTCGTCGTTGTAACCTTGCATCCGAAGTATTTGGCGGCATGTATCGCGAAGCCGCCCCATCCAGTGCCAATTTCGATAACCTCATCGGACTCCGTCAACTGCAACTTCCGGCAGATTCGGTCCAGCTTCGCGTTCGACGCTTCATCCAAGGTCATCTCCGGTCGCTCGAAAACCGCGGACGAATACATCATTCGCTGGTCGAGCCACAAGGCAAAAAACTCATTGCCCAGGTCATAATGCGCAGAAATGTTCCGGTGACTTCCCTTGCGAGTGTTCCGGTTAACCCAGTGCAGGAATTTCTGTATCGGCCGGGTCAGAAGGGCTGTACCTGAATTCATGCCTTCCAATACAGGCCTGTTACGAAGCAGGATCTGCACGACCGTTGTGAGATCGTCGCAGCTCCAGTATCCCAACATGAAAGCCTCGCCCGCGCCGATCGTTCCACCGAATGCTACCTCGCTGTAGAACCGCGCATCATGTACACGGATTGTCGCGCACAGTTGGGCTTTATGCTCCGGCTCGCCGAATCGTTCGCACATCGTGCCGTCGACAAATACCAGCGAACCGTAGTCAATCGCGCGGAGACGCCGGAGCACTGAATGTCTTGCCAGTCGGTCAAGCCGAGCGGGTTTAGGCGTTCTCGTAAGGTAACGTGCAGACGAAATGGTCACTTCTTTCATGGTAATTCCGATAATTCTGTTGAACTCTTCCTCGGGTGCTCGTAGACAGGGCATCGCTTGAGCCACAAGATCATTGCCTGCCAATGAATGGCTACGATAACTTTTAGTGTCATCAACGGATACGCACACAGTACCCGCGCAAGCGACCTTGTCGTTATTTCCTTGCGGGCGAGATTCATCGAGGCATCGAAGAATCGTTCACCATTTCTGGATGTCGCCATGAACACGGTCAGCTGCTTCGCGGGTGCCGTAAAGTACCAGTCATAATCGACGTCCATTTCAATAAACGGCGAGACGTGCATCTCCTTTGCCGGTCTGAAGTGACGCGCCGGACCACTCGTTGTGCTTGTACTGCACGGCAATACGTAACAGTGCTGCTCACCCCAGGGCGTATTGTTTACCTCGGCGACTATTACTTCGAGTTCTTCCGCGTCCTCGCTGTAGCAAAAATAGAAACTGACAGGGTTGAAGCAATAGCCGAAATAGCTAAGATGTGTCAGCAATCGGATCGGACCCCGAAGTTCGATGCCGGTGCGGCGCGCGACCAGGCGACGAACTGACAAGTCCAGCGGCTCATCGTCGGGACCAAGGTGGTCCGAGCGTCGAAAGCGCGCAAGGGCGGGCCGGGATACGGACCACAGCCAACGACCGGCGAAAAGATCCGCAATCTCACCCAGATCCAGGTACATCATGAACATCCGGTATTGAAAGCGATGGGGCGCCGGCAGACGCCGGGTGTGCTTAACCCGCCCTTCGAAAATGCAGCTTTTCACAAGCCGTCGCCTCCTCGAAGTGTCGAATTGCCGCCAGCGCGCTTACCACACCATCCTCATGAAATCCGTTTCGCCAGTAGGCACCACAGAAAAAGGTTCGCCCCGCGTTGAGGGCTGCCTGGCTGGATTGGGCCTCGAGTGACTCGCGCCGGAAAATCGGGTGATCGTAACTGAATCGTCGTATGATTTTTCCCGGATCGATACGGTCGCTGTAGTTCAAGGTAACGCAGTATTGTGTCGCGCTTCGCAGGCCCTGCAGAAGGTTCATATTATAGGTGACGGCGACTTCGTTTCGCCGGTCGGTGGGAATATGATAGTTCCATGCCGCCCAGGCTCGCCGTCGCTTCGGCAATACACTTTCGTCGGTATGCAGGACTGCCTCGTTTTTTTGATATGGCATCGCTGCAAGCACCCGTTGTTCCAGCTTTGACGGATCTGCCAACATCGCCAGTGCCTGATCGCTATGCGTAGCGATAAATACGTGATCGAAGCGTTCGGGGTCTTGGTTCGCAGCTTTGACAATTACTGCATCCTGACGGCGCCGGATCCACTGAACTGCTGTTGCGAGCCTTATCCGCTCACGAAAGCCTTGTGTCAATTTATCAACATACTGCCGGGATCCCCCACTCACGACACGCCACTGAGGTCGATCACCAAGGCTCAGGAGTCCGTGATGCTTGAAGAAGCGTACAAGAAACTGCAATGGCATCTCCCTGACAGACCCCGGCTCTGCCGACCAGATCGCAGCCGCCATCGGTATGAGGTATTGCTCGGCAAACTGTGATGAATACCGGTTCCTGGAAATATAATGGCCGATCGTAAGCTCCGGCGCAGATTGCTCCGCATCATCGACAACCCGGCGATTGAATCGCAAGATGTCACTGATCAGCCGATAAAACGATGGTCTGGCGAGGTTACGTCGCTGCGCGAAAAGTGCACTTATTGAAGCACCGTTGTACTCAAGATTATCTGCTTCGGACTGAACACTGAAACTCATCACGCTTGGCTGGGACCGTTGCCCAATTCGGTCCAGCAGTGAAGTAAATCGAGGATAATTTCTGTCATTGAACACAATGAAACCCGTATCCACAGCGAGCGGTCCGTCGGCTGTGTCAATCTCCACGGTGTTGGTGTGGCCCCCCACATAGTCGTTGGCCTCGTACACAGTAAGATCATGCTCACGCCACAAATGATGAGCGATTACATTACCGGCAATACCGGTACCGATAACGGCAATTCTCATGAGGCAAGCCGCGGGCTGAGCCAACACAAATCCGCAATATCAATCGACAGTCGTGCGCTCATTGATGAGGTACTTTTCTCAGTTTCGACGTGTCATAGCCGATTCCGGCAATAAATTCAGTCAGTTTTTGATAGTCCTCGTCGGAGATCCCCGGTGTGCGTGCCATGATCCACACATAGTCACGCTTGTTGCGAGCTATAACGGTTTGCGAATAGTCCGGAGTGAGATAGACAATCCGGTAGTCGGCTTTGATCGGCCAGATAAACTGCATTCCCCATACAGCGTTAGTGTCCGGGTCTGTAACCCATCCTTTCGGCTCGTATTTTTTGCGCTTGCCGTCGAAGCCACCTTTGCGAAAGGTAAAGGTTGTAGCGATAGTGCCATCGTCATTCAGTTCATACTCTTCGATGGCGTTGTAGGCTTCCTTCTCCAGAAACGTCGGTATGCTGGCAATCACATACCATTCACCCATAAAGCGTTCCAGGTTCACATAGTCCACCGTATCGAGTTCAGTGGCACCGGACGCGCAACCGGCCAGCATCGGAAGCATCGCAATTCTCCAAAAAAACTTTGACCAGGTTTTCATTTCGTAAAGCCTTCTGTTCAGCTCAATTCATAACGCAGTTTTCGGCCGCCGTTTGCCGTTGACTCGAGCGCGATCCATTCGTCATTCTGTGAATACCAGATATCCAGCGTCAGCTCTCCCGCTCGTAGCCGGTAACGAGTAGCGGGCACGAGCGCCCCGCGCACTGCAACCGGTTCGCGTCGGATCGTTTCCGCATCTACTTCCAGGTACTTGCCCGATTGGGGATTCAGCAAGTGCGACTGCTCGAGAAAATCCGGATTCCAGTAGGCGAACGTCATCACGCACGCCGGAAGGTGATCGGCATGGTCATTGGTAGTGACGAAGAATCCATCCCCGTCAATTTGGCCTTGCAGGGAAACCTGGTCACCATTTGCCACTGTGGTGGACTCGATCCGGTTCAGGCATCCGTCATTCCAGTGCTCGATCGTAGTGTGCCGATACTTATAGGCAGTAAAAAATAAAATCTTGACATCAAACCGCGCCTCACTGCGCAGCTCACGGTGACCTTCGGTTTCGGTCAGACTAAAGCGGTGATAGCCGATCTCCGATTCGTCCAGCAGGACTTTGAAGTTCCACTCCTTTTGCTCCGCGGCCATCGCTGGAGCACTGATTGCAAAAGCCAACAGCAAGTTAATGAATCGCAACATCGTCAGGCTTCTCTCATCCGTGGTTTCCATGGAAAAAAGGCGTTGGTGTTTCGTACGTACTCGGCGTATCCGGGCCGTCGCTGGCCGATGTCCTTCTCGAGCAAGGCCACGCCGGATACTTTTAGTAACAGCACTGTCATCAATATCGGTGCAAATACCGTCCACCAGCCGCCAGCGCTAACGGCGAAGAGGTAGTACGCCCACCAGATACAGGCCTCGCCGAAATAGTTGGGGTGCCGGGTAAAGCGCCAGAGACCCGATCGCAAAACCTGGCCCTTGTTGCGAGCGTCGGCACGAAAACGCATGAGTTGGTAGTCACCCACCGCCTCAAAAATGAATCCGGTGATCCACAGTACGATTGCCAACCCATCGAAAACGCCAAGCGGTCCGGGGGCTCTTACGGCCACGAGCAGCGGCGCCGAGATCACCCAGGCCAGGACACCTTGCAGCCCGAAAACGAGGTACAGGCTTTTCACTGCAAATCCGGGCGAGTTCCTCTCCCGCATGGCCTGGTAACGATGATCTTCAGGCTCGCCCCAATTGCGGACGGTGATATGCACAGCCAGTCTGAGAGCCCAAGCGGCCACCACCACCGTCACCAGGATCGCCCTGGCGTCCCACGCGGGCAGGTCAACCCAATATGCTCCGACGGCGATCAGGAAAAAAAGCGACCATAAGCTGTCGACGAAGCTGACGTTTCCCCGGACGATGCTGATCGCCCACGCGACTACGGCAACCACGAGAATACATTGCAATGCGAGAAGGCTGCTGGACCACATTGATGACATGAGCGAGCTCCCGACGGTCAGTCCAGGATCAGTGGTTGTGCCACGATCGCACGGCGGCGGGTACCGTCGAAACGCGTGGCGAGCAAGGTCAGCAAAGGCATCATCACGCCCCAGCCGATGGCGAGGGCCAGCATTGCCGCTCTGAAATCAACGAGAACGATACCGCCCAACTTTTCGCCGGTAAAATACGCGAGCGGACCGCCGAAAAGGCCAAATAAAACAGCGAGCGTGGGGTTACCCCTGAGCCATCGCAGCGATACATTCAGGGTCGTTGCGAACAACATCCACATTGCGACAATCCAGTAAGGAGCGGCGCCGCCCAGCAGGTATCCCGAGGGATAGTCAACCCACCCGAAGCGGACCAGAAACGTGTCGAAAACGGCACCGATAGTTCCACATAGCACCACCAGAACCAGCTCGATCCGCGGTCGTTCTGCAAGATGCAGATGCAATGCAATGGCAAGAAACATTACCAGCACTCCGGCCAGGGGAATATTGTTCGCTGCCGTCAAGACGGCAGAAAACCAGCCGATCTGGAATACCACAACGTTCAACAAGAGGGTCATCGCCGGACTCACAGTGTAGTGTTGCCGGATGGGCGAGGAACAAACCGGTAGTGGCTGACCCACCATTCCTGACCGTTGTTGAATGCGAATAGCTCCGCACACGCCATGAAAAACATTCGCCAGCGCATCCACCACTTGCGTACTTCGCCATCTCCATAAGTTGCAGCCAGAACAGGCATGAGTGCTTCCTTGGCGGCATCCATACGTTCCACCCAGGCATTGGCGGTCCTGGCATAGTGACCGCCTTGCCAGCGCCAATGGTTTTGCAACTGCAGCGAATCCTGGAAGTACATCGGCAAGCTGTCGCTCGGCATGATTCCGCCGGAAAAAAAGTGCCGGCTCATCCAGTCGCCCGGCCCATTGTCTGTGAATTCGTACGGTGTCGATCGATGGCAAAAAATATGCAGGAAGAACGATCCTTCCGGACGCAGCCATCGTTCTATACGTTGAAACAGTTCGCGGTAGTTGCGCATATGCTCGAACATCTCGATCGATACGACTCGATCAAACTTGCGATCGATGTCGAACTCGTTCATATCGCACACCTGTACCTCGATATTCGCCAGCCCGCGACGCTTTGCCTCGGCAACGATGAAGTCGCGTTGCGAGTGTGAGTTGGAGACCGAGGTGATCCGGCACTCCGGAAAGTGTTCGGCAGTCCAGATGCTGAACGACCCCCAACCGCATCCGAGATCAAGGATATGCATGCCGTTTTCTATGCCTGCTCTCTCGCAGGTAATTGCGAGCGCCGCCGATTCGGCAGCAGACAGAGTGGTGACTCCGTCGGGCCAGTAGCAGCAGCTGTACTTACGATAGTCGCCAAGGACGCGGGCGAAGAATGCGGCCGGCACTTCGTAATGCTGTTCGTTTGCAAGATGCGGCACCAGGGCGATCGGTGAACGGTCCATCATGGCGATGAAGACGGCCTCGCGTTCTGCAGCTTGTTGTACATCACCGGCAGCGATATCGGCCAGGCGAGCGCGCAAGAGTCGCCGTATTCCATGCCGGATTACCGAGTCCGGCACCAAACCTGACTCTGTCCAGTCCACTGCTTTTGCCGCCACTGCAGCCATTGGTTCGTCTCCCGGGAAACTGTCGCAGAGAAAACCGGGTACCTGACGGACTTGCCGGAAATACTGCATCTAATGATTGTGCAGCAGTTTACGAAGTGCGTCTCACACGCGCCAGATAGCAATCCTCTTTGTTACAAAAGCATACAAATTGGGACCGCGCAGGCAGCCACCGGCTGGTGTGTGAATGCCATAATCCGGCCTCCAATGACAGGGCAACCGACAATTCTCTGGTTTCGTCGCGATCTGCGGCTTGCGGACAACCTGTGCGTGGATTTTGTTGTTGAATCCGGCGGACCCGTAATACCTCTGTACATACTGGATGAGCGCGAGGCTTACTGCTGGGACACTGGCGGCGCCAGTCGCTGGTGGTTGCACCAGAGTCTCCGGTCTCTTGATCAAAGCCTGCAGAAATTGGGCGGACGCCTGACCTTGCGGCGCGGCAACACCGTCGAACAACTCGATCGTCTGGTCCACGAAACCAATGCCCGTTGCCTCAGTTGGTCCGAGGTCGCCGGCCCGGAGGCCACCAGGCTGGACACGAAGATCATTGAACACCTGGACTCGCGCCTCGCTATCGAGCGATTCCAGAATCACCTGTTGCACACTTCCAGTGTGCGTACCGAAGCCGGCGGCACGTACAAGGTATTCACACCGTTCTGGAAGGCGTGCCTGCAACTGCCGGCACCGGCGACTCCATCGCCTGCGCCCGATCAAATGAAGTTCGGCAATGCGACTTTGCAGAGTGAGCGGCTGGACGACTGGCAGCTCACACCCACATCTCCGGACTGGGCTACGGGCCTTCGCGAGAGCTGGTCGCCCGGCGAGCAAGGTACCCGCTTGCGGATGCAGGAATTGCTCGAGAAGGTCGGCGCCTACTCTGAAGCGCGCGATTGCCCCGCAGCAGATGCAACGTCTCGCCTTTCGCCGCACCTGCATTTCGGCGAGATCAGTCCACGGCAAATCTGGCACGATATTCGCCATTTCTGTGAGCCGTCCAATCGGGGCGCAGAGGCGTTTCTTCGACAACTGTATTGGCGGGATTTCTCGCACTATCTCCTGCAGAACTTCCCGGATTTGCCGGTTTCACCGCTGCGCTCCGAATTTGCGCGCTTTCCCTGGCTGTCGGACGAGAAAGGACTAGAGGCGTGGCAGCGTGGGCAAACGGGGTACCCGATCGTCGATGCAGGAATGCGCGAGCTGTGGCACACAGGCTGGATGCACAATCGCGTACGTTTGCTGGTCGCGTCGCTGTTGGTTAAACACCTGCTTGTTCCGTGGCAGGACGGCGCCGATTGGTTCCGCGATACGCTGGTCGATGCGGACCAGGCAAATAACTCGGCCAGCTGGCAGTGGGTAGCAGGATGTGGCACGGACGCCGCGCCCTACTTCCGCATTTTTAATCCGGTCACGCAGGGCCGCAAATTCGATCCCCAGGGCTACTACGTCAAACAATGGGTGCCGGAACTCGCACGGCTGGACGCCGCCTGGGTACACGCACCGTGGGAGGCGCCGGCAAGCGTGCTGGCGCAGGCGGGCGTGCAACTCGGAAGAAGCTACCCGCATGTCATTGTCGAACACGGCTACGCGCGGGAGCGGGCGCTGGCTGCGTGGAAAAGCCTGCGATCGGCGTGAGCTCATCAGACTGCCGCTCGCCCTTGCACTTCAGGGCGCTGCCTGCACCTTCGCAATTCCTGGTCCGGTTCGCAGCTAGCGTGCTTATTACGGGCACGTTCCAGAATTGCGGTCCGGCTATCGCGCAGCCTTTACACGATGGAGACAACGGGCCTTTGGCCGGATTGTTCGGTTGGCCCGTCAGTACCGAGGGCAGCCAGTTGACGGCTGCGGGGATGAACGCCTGGGGGCTTTTCGCTTCCGCGTCAAGTCATTCGGTGCAGAAAATGCGCGGTGCTGAATCCTTGTTGCTCGATGGGGAAACGCGTCGCGTAAGAATGGACTATCGACGCGGCTTCTCCGACCGATTCGAGCTGGGCACCGAGCTTTCATGGGTATGGCATGAATCGGGAAGCCTGGATTCACTCATCAGCGGCTGGCACGATTTCTTCGGGCTGCCACAAGGCAATCGTGACAACGCGCCGGATGACCGATTGCTCTTCCATTATCTTGCCCCTGGTGCGGATCCGATTGAACTGCAACGGAACGTAAACGGGTTCGGCGACCTGCGCATTGGCGCCGCCTGGTTGCTACAGCGAAATCCGCGCAGCAGTATCGCTTTGCGGACCAGCATCAAGCTGCCAACCGGCGACAGCGCCGTTCTGCTGGGTAGTGGGGGAACTGACGTCACGTTCGGCGTTGTCGGAGACTTGTCTCGCCTGTGGAATATCGATTCGTTGCAGGGCAATTATCGACTGCACGCCATTCGGCTAGGTCGATCAGATGTGCTCACAAATCACACCCGACGCATGGTCGGTCAACTATCCGGCGGTCTCGCCTACCGTGTGACGCACAAGCTGGAGATCATGGCCCAATCGACCTGGCGCAGCGCGGCTTTCGATGCGGAAGTCGCGCCACTTGGCGACTGGTCTATGTCATTGACGTTCGGCGCCGCCTTCGTGACCGAAAGCGGACTGCGCGTTTCTCTTGCGGTCGGCGAGGACATCCGTGTCGAATCTACGCCCGATGTTACCTTTTTATTCGGACTTACCTGGCAAGCGCACTGAATGGGTCAGTCTTTGTTGCCAATCCACGGTTGGACCTGTTCCGACACCTGACTGCGGTCACCGACAACGATAACCGTCATCTCGTCTTCCTGCAGATACTTTTTCGCGATATCGGAAACCTGTTCCGGCGTGATGGCAAAAACCTCGCTTACATAGTTGGACAGGTAGCTGTCCGGCAATTCGTGATGATCCAGGTAACTCAGTACGTTGATGATTCCGCCGCGCGTCGAGTTCTGCAACACGAACACGCCGGCGCTGTAGTTCTTCACGCCGTCCAGTTCTTCGCTCGATGGTGGGGTTTCCTGCAGCAACCGGATTTCCTTGAATATTTCCTCGAGCGCCGGCCCGGTAACGTCAGTCGTGACCGCCGCGACCTGTGCCCAATATCCATCGCGATATCGTACTGACAACGTGCTGTAAGGAGAGTAGGTATAACCCTTGTCTTCCCGGATGTTGCGAGTTATTCGCGAGGAAAAGAATCCGCCGAGGAGCGTGTTGCTGATCTGCATCGGAATCCAGTCGTCATGGCCGGGACTGATTATCGGCAGTCCCAGGTATAGATTGGACTGGGATGCATCCGGACGATCGATGACGTCGACGACAACCTTGCCATCGGCCGGCTTGGGGAGATTCACAAGCGTCGCCGGACCCTCCCGCCACTCGGTAAACGCCTCGCGAATTGCAGACATCGTCGCAGGCGAATCAAACTTCCCTGCTACGAGAACGTGAGTGCGCGCCGCGCCGAAGTTCCGGTCGAAGAACGCGCGCACATCCTGAACGGTATAGTTCTGCAGTTGCGCCTCTTCAGGCAACAGGTTGCCGTAAGGATGATCTCCGTACAGTGCTTTACGAAATGCGGCCACAGCCATCTGTTCCGGCTGGATTTTTGCAACGCTCAGCTGCCGCAGGCGGTCTCGCGTCAGGCGTTCCAGCTCCTCATTGGGGAAGCGGGGATTCTGTACAATATCGGCAAGCAGCGCCGCCATTTGGGGCGCATATTCCGCCAGCACGTCACCACTGATTGTCGTCAGGTCCTCGCCAACGCTGACTGTGACTTGCCCGCCCATCGCAGCGGCTTCCTGTGCAATCTCCTCTGCGCTTCTGCTGGTCGTGCCTTCCAGCAGAAAATCCCCGGTCAAGTCAGCAAGCCAGGTCTGGTTGCCCTCGTTCAGATTACCGGCACTGACCACAACTGCAATCGTCGCCTTGGGTACCGTGCCAAACTGCACCGAACTGATGCGCAAACCATTGTCGAGTTGCTCAGTCTCCTTCTGCGGCAGAACAAAGTCTTTCGGCGTGCCCCCTTCAGGCGGTATTTCCTTCTGTTGCTGCGCCGAGGCTGCGCCGCATGCAAGAGCCAATGCCGTTAGCAGAATTACGCCGCGCCTGGCGACCGTGTTGCAGGTAATCATTGCTCTTCACCTCGGTGCGTCGCCCGGCCGTTCAGCCGGCTCGTTAACTCGCCCGGACTTTCCGCAGCTCCGGCTTCCAGCTTCAATACGGTACGATTGCCGGGCCGGAGATACTCGCGTGCCGTTTGCAGTACTTGCTCGCTGGTAACTTGCAGTACCCGGCTCTCAAACTCGTTAATGAGCTCCGGCCGGTCGTCGAAAAGTGCCAACGATGCAAGAAGATCCGCACGACCGAAACCCCAATCGCTCGTAACTGCGTCGTAGTAGCCGGAGCGCCACTTGATTTTCGCCCGCTCGAGCGTATCCGCATCAACCAGTTCCGACCGGACGCTCTCAATCACGTCGTCCAGCACTGCGACTATTCGATCTTCGTCAACATCCGAATCGTGAATGAAATAGGCCTGCCAAAGCATAGGCCCTTTATAGTTGAGCATGTTGCCGAGGAAAGCGTTGATGCCACCACTGACGAAACTGGTAATGCCCTCCTCTTTCACCAGCGCCTGATGCAGGAGGCTGTCTTCGCCCTGCAGCAATATCTGATCGAGAATAGCCATTGCATACCACTCATCTGTCAGGCGCTCCGGCACATGATAGGCAAATGCAAACCCGGGGCGAGTTGCCAGTTTGTCGAGTCGCGAGGCAATCTTCTCTTTTTCCTGCCGTGGTTCGCTGATGTCCGGCAATTCAATTTCCTGTTCGGAACGGCGTATATCGCCGAAATGCTCTTCAACCATCGCCAGTGCTTCGGCGTAGTCGAAATCGCCAACGACAGCAACTGCGGCATTGTTCGGCGGGTAATACCGGGCAAAAAAGTCGGCGACATCGTCCAGCGTGGCAGCGTCGAGGTCATCGAGATCGCCATAAAAATTGTGGGCGTTGTACCAGTTTTCGTTGGCGTACTGCGGCATGTCGAGCCAGGGAAAGCCGCCGTATGGGGTATTCAATACATTGACCCTGACTTCGTTCTTCACAACGCCTTGTTGATTGGTCAGATTCTCTTGCGTGATATCGAGGCTGCGCATTCGATCCGCCTCCGCCCACAATATCGTCTCGAGTTTGTGTGCCGGTACTATCGCGTAATAATTCGTGTAATCGAAACGTGTTGAGCCGTTCAGCACCCCGCCGTTGCGTTGCACCAGTTGCACGAACTCCATCTTTCCAAGGTTTTGCGACCCCTGAAACATCATGTGTTCGAACAGATGCGCAAAACCCGTCCGATCGCGCGGCTCGATACGAAATCCAATGTTGTAATAGACAGCAACAGTTACAAGGGGAGCCGCCGTATCACGAGAAAGAATGACTTTCAGGCCATTATCCAACGTGTGGTATTCCACCGGCACGGTAAAGACCGGCCGTTCGTCCGCTGCAGCCTCAATACGAGGCACGTCGTCCGTGTCCGTCGAGCGCTGGCAGGCTGAGAGTGATAGCGCCGCTATCAGTGCAGGCAAAACAAGATAGCTGGATTTCATCAAGGTGTTTCCCCACTTGTTTACAGGATACGGACGGCACGGTATCGAACAGCACAGCACGGGACCCAGGCAACCGATTCTATAGAATCGTAACCCAGCGAGAGACCCAGACGCGGTCCGAGACACTGCGGAACCAAACGAGGAGATAGGACAGGAAAAAGCCAGTCGCGTTCAATCGCTCGATGACCGGGTCGCCTGTGGCCGAGACTTTCCTCGGGATACGCAGACTGCAGTGGTGTCAGGTACTCGTCGTTGAGGGCGAGCACCATATGTTGAATTGTGGCTATCGGTGCAGTTGACGCCGCTTTTTCACCAATATGACTGCCGTGAAACATGCAATAATTGCTCAAGGATCCGTCCCGTGTGACCCCGTTCTAGTCTCCAAATCGATAGATGAAGAACTTTAACTCCGAGCTAACTGCATCGCTGATAGCGGCTGCCAACGATATCAGCCTGATCATTGATGAAGACCGTGTCATCCAGGATGTTGCTGTGGGCAGCGAGGACTCCTCGATGCAATCGGCCCTTGACTGAATCGGACGCGCGTGGGCGGATACGGTAACCGCAGAAAGTCAGCCTAAAATCAAGGATTTGCTCTCAGACAGCTCGTCCAGGTCGCCGTCGCGGTGGCGTCAGGTCAATCATTCGCTCAGTCATGCACTCTTCTCTCATAAACGCCACTAACATAAACTTCCCTGGCAGTGGAAACTGGCGCCCCGACCATGATTCGAACATGGGACCCCCAGATTAGG